>RGPS01000029.1 GCA_010084195.1 Terriglobia bacterium | reverse complement strand
CCGCTCGTCAGGTGGAATTTGATGAACGCGTGGCCCGCGCCCGTGGCTGGCTCATCGCGGCGAAACCGCTCACCATCGTTGAACAGGCGGATCGCTTGTTGGGTCTCTCGCTGGCCGGTGCCCCGAAAACCGCACTGGCATCAGCGGCCAAACAACTGCTCGCAGAACAACGTCCCGATGGAGGTTGGGCGCAGGTCCGCACCCTGGAATCCGATGCCTACGGCACTGCGGCCGCCATGGTCGCCCTGGTGAAGACCGGATCCCTCACCGCCTCCTCTCAGCCCTGGCAACGCGCAAAGGCCTTCCTTCTGAACACCCAGTTCCCGGACGGATCCTGGTACGTTGCCAGTCGCGCCGTAAAACTGCAGCCCTATTTTGAAAGCGGGTTCCCCTTCGGCCATGACCAGTGGATCTCCAACAGCGCGACCGGTTACGCCGTTGCGGCTCTCGCCGCAGGCATGGGCCACTAGCCGGGGAGGCTCCGGGCTCTCGTGATTTCCAGACCGCTAAACTGAAGTCTGGACGAAATGAACGTTACAGTCATTGGAACAGGATATGTTGGCACCGTCACGGGAGCCTGCCTCGCCTACTTAGGCCATCGTGTCTGGTGCGTCGATACTGATGCTGCCAAGATCGAGAAACTGCAAGCCGGACAGTCGCCAATTTTTGAGCCGGGACTCGAAGACCTGATGCGGCTCTGCACGGAGCGCGGCTTGCTGGAGTTCACCACCGATCTAACGGAGCCCGTCCGCCAGAGCGATGTGATCTTTGTCGCGGTTGGCACCCCACCGCTCCCTTCCGGCGAATCGAACCTGACGTACGTGGAAGCTGCGGCCCGAAGCATTGGAGCTGTCATGGATACCAGCATCTTCCGTGTCGTGGTGAACAAATCCACTGTCCCCGTCGGCTCCGGTAACCTTGTCGGCACGCTGGTCCGCGAGGGGATTTCCGCTGCCGGCAGGCAAAATGTCCGCTTCGGTATGGCCAGCAATCCAGAGTTTCTGCGGGAAGGCTCCGCCATCCACGATTCGCTTTATCCCGACCGTATCGTGATCGGAACCGAAGAGCCCGAGACTCTGGCGGTGATGCGCAACTTGTACGCGGAACTCGGCTCTCAACAATTTCCGGACCCTTCATTCGAACCCAGGCCTCTTGGCACCACCTCCGTTCCCGTCGTCGAAACCACCCTCACCAGTGCCGAGATGATTAAGTACTCGGCCAACGCCTTCCTGGCGACTAAGATCGGTTTCGCCAACGAAATCGCCAACATCTGCGAGCGTGTTGGGGCTGACGTTACGGAAGTGATGCAGGGTATTGGCCTCGATAGCCGCATCGGCACGAAGTTTCTCAACGCGGGCATCGGTTGGGGCGGCAGTTGTTTCGGCAAGGACATTGGTTCGCTTCTCCACACCGCCGGCGAATACGGCTACCAGGCGAGCCTTTTGGAGGCGTCGTTGCTCGTCAACAAGCGCCAGCGGCTCCTCGTCATTCAGAAGCTCCAGGAAAAGCTCTTCATCCTGAAGGGCCGCACCATCGGCCTCCTCGGCCTCTCCTTCAAGCCCAACACCGATGACCTTCGCGATGCGCCGAGCCTCCAGATTGCAGAGCGCCTGATACAGATGGGAGCTCGTGTTCGCGCCTATGATCCCATTTCTATGGACGCCTGCCGGGAACAGAACCCTGATCTCCGAATCCTCTATTGCAACGACGCCCTGTCCATGGCCGAACATGCTGACGCGCTGGTCCTGATTACCGAATGGCCTGAATTTGGGATGCTTGACCTGCGGGAACTGGCCAGCCGCATGGACCACGCAGTCCTCATTGATGGCCGGAACATGTTCGACGCCGCCTGCGCCGCAGCCGCCGGCTTTGACTACACCGGCATGGGCCGCGCCACCCACCGGACCGCAACACCAGCCAGCAAGTGATGCCCATCGTAATCGCCATTGACGGACCGGCTGGAGCCGGAAAGAGCACTCTCGCGCGACGTGTAGCGAAGACTCTCGGCTATACCTATATAGATACCGGTGCCATGTACCGCGCCGTTGCTGTCGGGGCCCTGCAAGCCGAAATTGACCTAAACGCGGCACCGCAACTCGAACAACTGGCGATCATGGCAGAAATTACCCTCGACGCCGAAGGCCGCGTCTTCCTCAACGGCTCCGACATCTCCGGCCAGATTCGCACTCCGGAAGTCGCATCCGCAGCTTCCAAAGTTGCTGCTCTGGGCGGCGTCCGGGCAGCCCTTGTCGACAAACAACGAGCCATGGCCCAGGCCATGAGCGTGGTCATGGAAGGCCGCGATATCGGCACCGTCGTTTTCCCCGATGCGGCCGTCAAGATCTTCCTCGATGCCGATCACACCGCGCGCGTGCATCGTCGGGCAGCCGAGCAACCGGATGTCAATACCGAGCATCTGGCAAAACAGATCGCTGAGCGCGACGCACGCGATCGCGGACGCGCCGAATCACCGCTGCTGCAGGCGTCGGATGCAGTTTATTTGGATACAACCGGACTCTCGCTCGACCAGGTGGAAGCGCGGATCCTCGCCATCGTGCACGAACGAGTGGGGCCTAAGCATAGCTTGGAAAGAAAGGTATAAGTAGTTGCAAAATCTCCTCGTAATGAAGTTCGGTGGAACCAGCGTCGGTTCCGCAACCCGCATGAAGGCTGCCTGCGACCTCATCGTCGCTGCCGGCGGCACCGGTGCCACGAAGCGGCCGGTTGTTGCCGTGGTTTCGGCCATGTCGAAGATCACCGATCTGCTGCTCGAAATCACCCGCCACGCCGAAGCGGGCGACGATGCCGGGATGGAGCGTGGCCTCGAAACCCTTTCATCACGCCACATGGAAGCGGCCGCAGAACTTGTTCCGGCCACCGAACTCGAACGTGTGCAAGCCGGTGTTGCCGCCCTGATGGCTGATTTTCAGCGTATTGCCGGCGGCATCCGCATGCTCGGCCATCGCCCCCCCCGTGCCGTGGATGAAGCCATTGCGATTGGCGAGCGACTCTCCGCTCTTCTGGTCAGCGAACACCTCAAGTCCCGGGGGCTGGACGCCGAAGGTATCAATGCTTCGGAAGCAGTCGTCACCGATGCCGTCTTCAACAACGCTTCGCCGCTGATGGACGCGACCGGCATCAAGGCAAAAGCCCGGCTCTATCCTCTGCTGGAGCGGGGTGGCATACCCATCGTCACCGGCTTCAATGGTGCTACTGCCGATGGCCGTCCCACCACCCTGGGACGCGGCGGTTCTGACTTCTCAGCCTCCATCCTCGCGGCCGCGCTCGAAGCTTCCGAACTCTGGATCTGGACCGACGTGGACGGCATCATGACGGCCGACCCTCGCCTCGTCCCCGACGCCAGGATCCTCGACGAAATCACTTACTCAGAGGCCGCCGAACTGGCCTATGCCGGTGCCAAGGTCCTGCATCCCCGCACTCTGGCACCCCTTGTCGAACGCGGCATCCCGGTATGGAGCAAGAACAGCTTCTCCCCGGACAAGCCCGGCACCCGAATTGTTCCGGCGTTAGGCGTAGGCAATCCCGGAGCGAGAGCCGTCACCTCCATGGCGAACGTGGCTCTTGTGTCAGTAGAACCCGCCAGCGCGACCGTCAGCGGTGTCCACCTGATGGCCCGCATCCTCGACGCCCTGGACCGTATCAACATCGAGATCCTGGCGCTCTCCAGTTCCAGCTATCGCCAAAGCTTCTGCTTCCTGGTCCGCAAAGAAGAGCTTGACCGTGTCCTCGAAGCCATCGATATCGCCTTAGCGCTCGAAATCACGCACGGCTATGTGAAGACCATCGAAGTGGACCGCGAAGTGGGTCTGCTCGCCGTAGTTGGCGAAGGTATGAAGGGCTTTTCCGGTTTCGCCGGGCGGATCTTTACAGCCATCTCCCGCGCCGAAGTTAACGTAATGGCGATTGCGCAGGGTTCCAGCGAACTGACGATCTCGGTCGTGGTCCGGCGCGAAGGCCTCGAAAAGGCCGTCCGCGCCGTCCACACTGAATGCCACTTGTAGTCGGAAGTCCGACCGAGATACCTATGCAGTCTCGGTCGGCTTCTTAACTTCCGCTTTCGGCACTTCCACCTTTTGAGGCGGTTGCACCACGGCAATGTGAAGTTCCTTCAACTGCTGCGGGCGCACCGTGTTCGGCGCGTTCATCATCAGATCTTCCGCGTTCTGGTTCATCGGGAACATGATGACTTCGCGAATGTTCGGCTCATCCGCAATCAGCATCACGATGCGGTCGATACCGGGCGCAATGCCACCGTGGGGCGGGGCGCCGTACTTCAGGGCGTTGATGAGAGCCTTGAACCGCGTCTCCACTTCTTCCTTGCCGTAACCCGCGATCTCAAACGCGCGGTACATGATGGAAGGCTGGTGGTTCCGGATGGCACCGGAGCTGAGTTCATAGCCGTTGCAAACGATGTCGTACTGGAAAGCTTTGATCGTCAGCGGATCCTGATTGTTCAGGGCGTCCAGACCACCCTGCGGCATGGAAAACGGATTGTGGCTGAAGGCTACCTTGTTGGTCTCTTCCTCCAGTTCGTACATGGGGAAGTCAACAATCCAGCAGAAGCGGTAGACGTTCTCTTCAATGAGGTTCAGTTGTTTACCCAGTGAATCCCGCAGCGCTCCCAGAATCCGGCACATCTTGGCCACGTTGGTGTCGGCCAGAATGATGATCGCGTCGCCGACTTCTGAAGCCGTCGCCTCCACCATCGCCTTTTGGCTTTCCAGCGTCAGGAACTTGGCAATCGGTCCCTTGAGGGTGAAGTCAGATGCCGCGTCGGCTTCCACCGAGAGCCACGCCAGACCGGCTGCACCCAGGCTCTTGGCCTGTTCTTCGAGACGATCCCAGAACGACCGCGAATTCCCCGCCGTCTGCGGAAGACGAATCGCACGTACAGTTTTGCCCGCAAACGCACGGAATGCTGTGTCGGCAAAGATGCTGCCCAGATCCACAATCAGGAGCGGGTTGCGAAGATCGGGCTTATCCGAGCCGTACTTCAACATGGCGTCGGCGTAAGTGATCCTGGGGAAGGGAGCCTGCGTAATGATCCGGTCTGGCCGGAACTCTGTAAACAGACCCACCATCAGATTTTCGAGCGCGGCGAAAACGTCGTCCTGCGTCACGAAGCTCATTTCGATGTCGAGCTGGTAGAACTCTCCCGGCGAACGGTCAGCCCGGGCGTCTTCATCGCGGTAGCAGGGCGCAATCTGGAAGTAGCGGTCAAAGCCCGACACCATGATGATCTGCTTGAACATCTGCGGAGCCTGCGGCAGCGCGTAGAACTTACCCGGATGACGGCGAGCCGGCACCAGGAAGTCGCGGGCTCCTTCGGGGCTCGAAGCCGTCAGCGTCGGCGTCTGGAATTCCCCGAAGCCCAGATCCACCATGCGACGGCGAATGGCAGAAATCACCCGCGAACGCAGCATGATGTTCGCATGCATCTTCGATTTGCGAAGATCCAGAAAGCGGTAAGTGAGGCGCGTTTCCTCCGGGACAGCCAGTTCCGGGAACACACTGAACGGAAGGGGTTCGGTGGCACCCAGCATTTCGCCGTCGGTGACGCGAACTTCAATTTCGCCGGTCACCATGTTGGGGTTCACGGCTGAGGCATCGCGAGCAATCACCTTGCCGTCCACGCGGATGACGGTCTCTTTCGGGAGACTTGATATCAGGCCATAGATGGCGGAATCCGGGTCGACAACCAGTTGTGTGACACCGTAGTGATCGGCCAGATCAATAAAGTAAACCCCGCCATGGTCGCGGCGATTCCGCAACCAGCCGGAAAGCCGGACTTCCGAACCCGCGTGCGCACTCCGCAACTCGCCGCATGTGTGTGATCGATACTTGTGCAACTTCGCCTCGCTTGATTGAATGCTGACCGGCAGGACGAATGTCACGCCGAATCCTTATTGTACCGTTTGGATTTCGAACGACCGCTATGAGCGGCCCGTGAACTGCTGAAACAACGCATCCCGAGTCACCGGGTTCTGCGCGCCTGAGGTCATATCTTTCAGCGCGTACACCCCGGCGGCGATTTCGTCATCGCCCAGAATCAGCGTGAACCGCGCCCCCTGTTTGTTGGCCAGTTCCATGGCCCGCTTCAGTTTGCCGCTGGCCATCACTTCCACCGAAACACCAGCCTGCCGCAATTCCCGCGCCAATATTCCGGCGTGACGGAGGGCCGTTTCACCCAGAGGTGCGATGTAAAGATCCAGCGCTGCATCGGCGGTCTGATCGACAGACATCACCAGACGGTCTTCCCCAATGGAGAAACCAATTCCCGGCGTCGGTAAATTCGAGCCCAGTGACTGTGCCAGGCCGTCATAACGCCCGCCACCCAGCACCGAATTCTGTGCTCCCAGACTTCCGTGCGTCACTTCAAACGTGGTCCGCATGTAGTAATCCAGACCCCGCACCAGCCGCGGACGAACCTCAAACGGAATCGCGCGTTCTTCCAGATACCCCTTCACCGTGGCGAAGTGGGGTCCACAAACTGCGCACAGGTTGTCCAGAATCGAGGGCAGGGCATTGATAATCTCCTGGTCAGCCGGAATCTTACAATCCAGAACCCGCAGAGGATTCGTTTCCGACCGCCGCTGGCAGTCTTCGCAAAGTGACTTCGCCACCGGCTGCAGAGCCAGCCGAAGCTTCTCCACGAATACAGGCCGACAGGTGGGACAACCGACAGAATTGATGATGAGATTCGCGCCCGTCAAACCACACCGGCCCAGCATCTCCATCACCATCTCGATCACTTCGGCGTCGATAAACGGAGAGTCCGACCCGATCGCTTCCGCCCCAATCTGGAAGAACTGACGGTACCGACCCTTTTGCGGCCTCTCGCGCCGGAACATCGGCCCGATGTAATAAAGCTTTTGCACGCCCGGCTTCTGATCGAGGCGGTGTTCAATCCACGCCCGCATCACCGAAGCGGTGTTCTCCGGCCGCAACGTCAGCATGGTGCCGTGGTCATCGAAGGTGTACATCTCCTTCGACACAATGTCGGTCTCATTGCCGACGCCACGGGCAAATAACTGGGTTTCCTCCAGAATCGGAGTGCGGATCTCGTGGTAGTTATACGAGCGAAACACCTCCCGGGCTATCTTTTCAACTCGGTTCCAGACGGCGGTGTCCGGAGGAAGGAGGTCACGCGTACCTTTAACGGCTCGAATCATTTCACTGCTCTCATGAAGGGGAATCTCTATTATCCCCGACACGCCTGGATGTTAGTTTTCTGACGGCTTCGAGGCCTTCTCTACCGTGTAGACAACCACCGGACCCTTACGTGCATCCAGCCGCAATCCCAACTGTTCCTGCAACGCGGTAAACAGCGACGGACCCTCTGCCGCCGCAAAATCCGGAGCCGTTCCGTGCGCAGCGGCGATCTGCGCCTGTTGCGCCGGATCGGGCGTCCAGCTCAGCTTCATCTCGTAGTTCCCCTTTAGCCCGGTCTCATCGGCAACGCTCCGACCCGTCACACGAACCAGCTGACTGATGAGCTGCGAAACCTCGCCAACCACCGTGAACTGGCTCATCCCCATCCGAAACGCCGCCGGCTGCGGAGCGTCCACCTGCTTCATCTTCACACCGGATTTCGCCACCACCAGACCATAGACCGGCAGTTCCTTCGTCTCGTTGTGGAGGACCACACCAAACCTCTCCATCAGCAGATTCTGCATCATCTGCCGCAGCCGGGCATCCCCTTCCAGGCCCTCCGGCACATCCCCCTCGGGTCGCGCGGTAATGTCCCAAAGATCCGTTCCGATCCACGCCGGACCGCCCGTAATCTGGTGGCCCTGCACGCCATACGCGTAGGAAAGCAGCGCGCGTAATGTGGTGTTCTGCGTCGTGAAACGTCCACCTGTCGGCTGACGGCGAATCATCGTTGCATGAGGGTTGTTCCCTGGACGAATCGAGGCGACCTCAAATCGCGGACCCGACGGCTCCGCCGCCATCGCCAACGCACCAGTAACCAAACCAAGGGCGATGCCCCGCCAGCTATGTGCCATCCGCTTCATCATGAAACACACCTCATTTTCTGATACAGTTTCTCTGAAGGAAGAACTGGTATGTCCATTAAAACACTCCCCAGCGACTTGCGGGAAGCCGTAGCAACGATCACGGTCAACGAGCAGACGGCGGAGACGGTCATGGCAGGGCTCTCCTCCTTCCAATTGAACTGGCAGCCCAATGGCGGCAAAGCCTGGAGCATCCTCCAGTGCCTGGAGCACCTGAACAAGGCGCACAACGCCTATTTGAAGTCCATGCTCCCCGTCCTGCGTGCGGCCGACCCCGCGAAAATCCCCCGTCGCGGCGACTACGTCCCAGGCTTCTGCGCGGGAGTGTTCCTGTCGATGCTCGCGCCGCCCGTGCAAGTAAAGGTCCCGGCCCCCAGCCAGATTATCCCCTCCTCAAACCTCGACTCCGACAAGGTTCTGGCCGCCTGGCTGCAGACACACAATGAAATCCGTCAGTTCGCCACGGAAGCAGCTTCGGTCGATCTGGCCAGTCTTTCCATGCAGAACCCCTTCGTCAAGGTTCTGAACGTCAGCCTCGCCACCGCTCTGCAGATTCTCGTCACCCACGAACATCGCCACCTCTGGCAGGCAGGCCAGGTTCGAAGGGCGCTGGAAGCCGCCGGAGCCTAGTCCTTCAATTCCACAATCGTCGCGCCGGACCCGCCCTCAAGTTGTGACGCGGGATAGTGTTTCTCCACATGAGGATTGTTTTTCAACAAGTCCTGCACACCACGCTTCAGAATCCCCATCCCATGGCCATGGACGATCCGAACCCGCGCCGCCGTCGCCATCACCGCCGCATCCAGAAAACGCTCCACCTTCTCCATCGCGTCTTCCGCCCGTTCCCCAATAATATTCAGTTCCTGCACCAGAGGTGCCAGCGCCGGACCAGCCTGAAAACTAACGCCCCTCGGCAGCTTTGAAGTCGCAGTCCCCGGCGTGTCGAGGAAAACTTCTTCCACATCCTCCGGGCCGATCTTCATCTTCATAAATCCGGCTTCCACTTCAAACCGACCATTACCCAGATCTTTGCGAACCCGCGCCAACTCGCGAATCCCCTTGATCCGCACCCGCACGCCCACCTCAATCGCCAGCTTTTTCGGACCGCCTAACAACGGCGAAGCCACCACCGTCTGCCAGTCTTCACGCATTTCACGCGCGGCGCGCGAAACCTCAACCTGGGCACGATCCCCGGCCTTCCGTTGCGTGGAGAACGCCTCCACCTTAGCCACAACGGCCTCAGCCCGCTTCCGCCACTCGGCTTGCATCGCCTCAAATCGAGCTTCCAGTTCAGCCAGTTTTGAAGCTTCTTTCCGCTCCCACTCAGCCCGGAATTCCCGCTCCCGCACGATGATCCGGCGCTTCTCCGCTTCCAGTTCCGTACGATCCCGGGTGGCCAGTTCCAGGCTCTCATGCAACCCGGCAATCAGCCGTCCCAGCTCGATTTCCTGTGAACTCAGCGCCGCCCGTGCCCTCTTCAGGATGTCTTCCGGCATCCCCAGCTTCGTCGCAATATCCAGCCCCGCGGACTTCCCGGGAACCCCGATCCGCAGCTTGTACGTCGGTTGCAGCGTCTCCTCATCGAAGCCCATCGAGGCATTCAGCACCGACTTCGTACTGGCCCCATAGACTTTGAGGGCTGTCAGGTGCGTGGACGCCAGGGTAAACGCCCCCGCCGCCCGAAAGTGGTCCACCAGCGCCACACCCAGCGCGCCGCCCTCTTCCGGATCCGTCGCCGACCCGATTTCATCCAGCAAAACCAGCGAATCTGGCGTCACATCCAGCGCCATCTCCCGCAATCTGCCCACATGCGCCGAGAATGTACTCAGATTCTGCTCAATCGACTGGTGGTCACCAATATCCGCCAAAACCTGTTCGAACAGCGGCAACTCCGCAGATGAGCACGGCACCGGGATCCCAGCCTGCGCCATCAGCGCTATCGTGCCCGCTGTCTTCAGCGTCACCGTTTTGCCACCTGTATTCGGACCACTGATCAGCAGCGTCCGGCACTCCCGGTCCAGCGTCAGATCAAACGGCACCACCGACTTTCCCGACCGCTTCAATACATCCATCAGCAACGGATGCCGGGCCTTCACCACCTGGAACTTCTCTCCAAAACGCGGAATGCAGCAATCGAAATCCACACCAAACCGGGCCTTGGCAAAAATTAGGTCCAGTTCTGCAATCACCTCTGCTGCCTCCCGGATTTCGCTCGCCTGGGTCCGTAACCGGGCTGTCAGTTCCCGCAGAATCCGGAACACTTCACGCGACTCTTCTTCCTGCAGCCGCACCAGTTCGTTGTTCAGGTCAATCGTTTCCAGAGGCTCCAGAAACAGCGTCTGCCCCGACGAACTTGCACCGTGGATCACGCCCGGCAGTTTCCGTCGCTGGCCCGCAATCACCGGCACCACAAACCGCTCGTTGCGCAGCGTGACGTACTCTTCCTGCAGCACGCCCTCCCCGCGATTGGCCTTCAGAAAACGCTCCAAAGACTCGGCGATGGACTTTTTCTGTTTCTCCATCTCCCGGCGAATCCGGTGTAAGTGCGGGCTTGCGCTGTCCGGTACGCTGCCATCCGGGGAAACTTTGCCCTGAACGGCTTTCAGCAGATCCCGAAAGTCCCCAATCCGGCTGCCCAGGCCACTCAATAACGGAAAACGTTCCGGCGACGACGTCAAGACCGACCGCGCATCAGCCGCCCGATCCAGAAACGCAATCAGATCGAAGATCTCACGCGGTTCCAGCGCTGCGCCTTCAATCCGAAGCTTTTGCGAAGACAGCGTGATATCCGGAACACCGCCCAGATTCACCCGAATCGCAGAGCCAGACCCCGACGCCGGATTCGTCGCTGCCCGCAGATACTGCACACCTTCCGCCACCTGCGACAGTAAATGCTCCACCAGTTTTTGATCGGACGAAGGCACTACCTGCTCCAGCAAAACCGCCCCGGCGGCCGTGGAAATGTAGCGACGCACCAGGGCCACTACCTGAGGGAACGCAAGCGCTTCTGAGCTGGAGGACTTCACCCGTATCTATTTTCTCGCGGTCCGCTCTGCAAACCACGCAAATGCCTTGCGGATCACCGGAGGCGTGCCCTCCGTAATCCGCAATCCGTCCAGTTCGGCCAACGAAAACCATCGTGCCTGGGCGGCATCGTCGGCCGCACACAGCACTCCACCTGTTGGTACGCAAACATAATCCAGCAGGATGTAGTGGTATTCGGCGGCACCTTCCACATCCCGGGTCACGCGCTCAAAGACTTCCACCAGACCAAGCACTTCCACCTCAAGCCCGGTCTCTTCCAGCACCTCGCGCCGCAACGCGTCTTCCAGTGCCTCACCGGTCTCCACTGCCCCGCCGGGCAATGACCAGTAACCTTTCAGCGGTTCCTTAGCACGCTCCACCAGCAGGACACGGCCATCCTGGATAATCATTGCCCCGACACCGGGTATCGGGTGCGGAGGATATCTGCGCGAGCTAATACTGGTCCATCCTAATACTGAACCGCGCCCTTAACGCCCAGGCGAATCTTGTACACGGCTTTCCGGGCACTCGCGTACAGAGTCTCCATGTCGCTATCCCCGAACGTACAGTTCGTAATCACCTCGGTCGGCAGGAATGTGTGCACCAGTTTCCCCTCACGGGTATAGACGCCCAGCCCCTTCGCCGCGATGTAGAATCGTCCGTTCACGTCGGTCCGAATACCCCCCGGAATGCCCGGGATCTTGCCGAACAGGTCGCGCTGATTGCTCGCAGCGCCTTTGCCGTCCAGGTCGAACGCCACCAGAGTCCTGCGGTCGGAGTCGGTCACAAACAGGCTTTTCCCGTCCCCGGATACCGTAATCCCGTTGGGCCTGGTTGACCATTTCGCCACCACTTCCAACTCGCCTTTGGGCGTAATCCGGTAGATCCCGTTGTAATCCAGTTCGCGGGTCTCCTTACCCGAGACGAAGGCGGGATCAGTGAAGTAGACGTTGCCGTCCTTCCGCACCACAATGTCGTTCGGGCCGTTGAACTTCTTGCCCTGATACGCCTCGGCCAAAACCTCTGCCTTGCCCCGACGGTCCATTCGAACTACCCGGTGCAGCACGGGCTCACACAAATAGAGCCGAAACTGCGCATCGTACGCCAGGCCCTCGGCACCATTTCGGTTTTCTTCAGTAGGTTTGGGGGGCCCGGTTGGGTCCAGCCGGTACACCGTTTTCCGCAGGGCGTCAGAGAAGACCAGAAACCCGTCGCGGGACCACGTCAGGCCATCCACATAGACCATGCCCGTAGCCACCCGCTCCGACATGATGTTTTCAAAGTCCTGAGCGGTTGCCGGAATCAGGCACCCGAAGTACAGCAACAAGCCCGGAAGCCAGAGGTAAGAGAGTCTTTTGATGACGCTGTTCCCGGAAAGTTGTCCAACCGCTCCCTCACGGTCACGGCTCGGTAGAGCGTGGGCTGGAACGAGGGGCCGTGCGGGGTCTTCACGGCATTCTGCGGGCTGGTGGTCCATGGGTACTCTGTTGAAGACGCGGCACTTCGGTACTGTCCAACCGCATGCTGACGCATGGTCGCTCGGTAGAGAGTGGGTGGAAAGAAGGGGCCGCGCCGTGACTGGATGGCATGCTGCGCGGCTCTGACGCCTCACGGCTTTTCGATGGTGATCTTGTTCACGACGCTTTTCACGCCACTGACCTTCTTCGTCAAACGCTCCGCTTTGTCTTTTTGCTTGGCTTCCATGACCTTTCCCTGGAGCGTCACGACGCCGTCTTTTACTTCGACGTCGATATTTCCGCCCTTCACCAGGGAATCGCCTGCCAGCCTGGAACGAACCGTGTCATTCAGGTAATCGTCCGACTTCGGCTTACCGGCGGCAAACGCCGACATCAACATCGAGAGGAACAGCACTAAGGAGAGGGCCAGCCGCTTAATCTTCATGACTACCCGTCATTGTACGCCAATCCACCGTATTCAGATACGCCGCCTTTTCCCGCCAGCCCGCTTCTACCTTCACGTGCAGGTCCAGGTAAATCCGGATGCCGAACAGCGCCTCCATCTCTTCCCGCGCCTGTGTCCCGATCTGCTTCAGGACACTACCCTTCGCCCCGATGATAATCGCCTTCTGGCCATCGCGCTCCACCATGATTGTCGCGTAGATCCGCACAATTGTCGGCGTCTCTTCCCACTTCTCAATGGTCACGTTGGTGGCATGCGGCACTTCCTGCCGCGTCGCCAACAGGACTTTTTCACGAATCAGTTCGCTCGCCCCCTTCTTTGCCGAAATGGGAATGTACTCCGCAAAGTCAAAACGCTTGCTGTATTCCTCCATCAAGGGCAGCAGATCCGCCTTCGCCTTTACCGTGTCAACTTTGTTCACTGCCAGAATGACGGGGGGGCCATCCTTGCGCAGAATGCTGATCGCTCTCTCGTCATCCGAGCCGAAGGCCTTCGACGCATCCACCATGAAGATCAGCAGGTCGCGCTCTTCCAGCGAATTCCGCACAGCATCCATCATTCTCTTGTTCAGCGACGAATCCGACCGGTGAATACCCGGCGTGTCGATGAAGACAATCTGGACGCCTTCTTCCGTGAGCACGCCCTGAATCGCCGTCCGTGTGGTCTGCGGCTTATCCGCCACAATGGCCACCTTCTGGCCCACCAGCGCGTTCATCAACGTGGACTTCCCGGCGTTCGGGCGCCCCAGAATCGAGACAAACCCCGACTTATGACCCATCGGGCTACTCATGGAATCCAACCGACTCTGGCGATACTTTACTTAAACGCACTTGTGCAACTCGTTTCTCATCACTGGACAATACTTCAATACGTAGTCCCTCTCGTTCAATCGTCTCACCCGGCAGAGGCACACGGCCCATCCACTCCATAACAAGGCCCCCGATCGTGGTCGATTCCACTTCTTCGTCAGGCTGAAACTCAATCAGTTCGTTGAGTCTTGCCAGATCAAAACTGCCCGAGACAATATGGCCGCCATGCCCGTCTTCCGCTACGTCCGACCCGGGCTCGTGCTCGTCGCGAATCTCGCCGAGAATCACCTCCACCAGGTCTTCCATCGTCACCAGACCGGCCGTCGCACCGTACTCATCCACCACCATCACCATGTGGGCACCCTCGCGCTGCATTTCGCGCATCAGGTCACTCACCAGCTTGGTCTCCGGCACCACCTGTATGGGCCGCATCAGTTCGTTCACAGTTCTGGATGTTCGGCTGCTCTCGGCAACTTCAAACATGTCGCGAACGTGCACGAAGCCAACCACCTCATCAATCGACTCCTGGTAAACCGGAATTCGCGAAAACTGCTCCGCGACCACGACTGCGTGTAAATCTTCCAGGGTCCTGTCCGCCGAGATCGCCACAATATTCGGTCGCGCCGTCATCACTTCGCGCACCGTCTTGTCGCCGAACTCGACCACCGACTGGATCAGCCTTCGGTCGTCCTCTTCAATCAGACCTTCTTCCGTACCGGCCGCAATCAGGGCTTCAATGTTCTCGGCCGCCGTCGCCGCTTCGCCGTCGCCTTCTTCCGGATTCACCATCTCCAGCAGGGAATGCCCAAAAGTGAGCAAAGCCACCAGAGGCCGACTCGCCAGAGCACTTACTTTGTAAAAAGGTACCAGCGGTCGCAACCACTTGCCTTCCGTACGCCGGTAGAGCAATTGAGGGATCGCGTACCCCCCCAGCACCATCCCGGTCCACGAAACCAGCAAAGCTTCCGCAATCATTGCAGCCTGAAGCCCCGTGTCGGTCGGCATCTTGTCCGGCAAGGCCCGCAACATCGCAACCACGGCAAAAGCGGTCAGGCACGCATGTTTCCACAGGGAAAACGCCAGTGCTCCGGCTTCCGATCGGAGCCCCAGCAGATCTTCCAACTCCTCCTTGAAGAATTCCAGAGCAGGCAGATCCCGTGTCCGCAGGCGCATGCCTTCCAGATAGAAAGTCTGAATCGCGGTGTACAGAACGATCAGGACAAACAACAGAATGAGAACCACGAGCAGCATCTACGTAGTCCGTTCAACTAAACCGGCGGGCAAAGCAAACTCTTTGCGCCATTTCGTCTCGGTGCGAGCCATCTGTCCGGAGTCCGTCTCGTGGTCCAGCCCCTTCAAATGCAAAGCACCATGCAGCATCAGGACACGAATCTCCGTCTCAATCGAATGCCCAAACTGTTTCGCCTGCGCCCGTGCCCGGCCCAGCGATATTGCCAGATCTCCCACATACCCGCCATCATCTTCCTGTGGAAATGAAAGAACATCGGTGGGTACGTCCTTGCCCCGGAACTGTCCGTTCAGGCGCTTTAGTTCCGCATCGCCGGTAATCAGGCAATGAAATTCCCGGCCACGCAAAACTCGGCGGCGCAGGACTTCTGCAAATTCTTCCAGGGAATCAGTATCGAGTGTGTCCGGCTTACGCCGGAAGGTTATCAGCTCACAGGGAGCCGGGTCGGCATCAAGCGAAGCAGAAGACCCTGCGGGAAGACGGTCCCGGTGTGCCGTTGTGGGCGTTTTCAATAAGTGTGGGTCGGATTTCATGCTGTGTCGCGCGGTTCGCCGACGGGACTTTTGGTCGGAGGCTCCAGCAGTTTCAAACTCAGCTGCTGCCCCGCCTTTTCATTGTACTTTTCGTACGCACGTACAATTTTCTGCACCAGACTGTGGCGAACCACGTCCTTCTCGTCGAAATGCACGAACGAGATACCTTCCACGTTGCGCAGAACGTCCACGGCATCCAGCAGACCGCTCCTGCGCCCCCCCGGCAGATCGATCTGCGTCAGGTCACCCGTTACCACTGTCTTCGAATTGAAACCCTGGCGCGTCAGCACCATCTTCATTTGTTCAACAGTCGTGTTCTGTGCTTCGTCCAGAATAATGAAGCTGTCACTCAGCGTCCGCCCACGCATAAAGGCCAGCGGCGCAATTTCGATCGCATGACGCTCCAGCAGCTTCTCTACCTTCTCCGGCTCCAGCATGTCGTGCAGCGCGTCGTACAAAGGGCGCAGATAAGGATCGATCTTCTCCTGTAACGTTCCAGGGAGAAAGCCCAGCTTTTCGCCCGCTTCCACGGCCGGTCTGGTCAAAATAATCCGGCTGACCTTCTTCGCAATCAGCGCCTGCACTGCCATCGCCACCGCCAGATACGTCTTTCCTGTACCGGCCGGGCCAAGGCCGAACACCAGATCGTTCCGCTCAATCGCTTCCAGATAACGCCGCTGCGTAACCGATTTCGGCGTCAGAACTTTCCGCCCGAAGGTCCGCTGTTTCCCGCTGTTCGCCAAGGCCCGCAGGGTCACTTCCGGGTCTGCCGTCACTACGCGCAGCAGACTATTCAGATCGGCATTCTGAAACACCATGCCCTCGTGAATCAGGGCAAAGTAGTCCTCACAAATCTGCCCGGCACGGAGCACAGCCTCGCGTTCGCCTTCTATTTCAATGGAGCCGTTGGCAAGCCTCGTGGTGACATGCAGCGCCAGTTCAATCAGGCGCATATTTTCATCACGGGTTCCGAACAGGCCTTCAATGCCTTTACCGCTGGGGACGCTGGCAATCATGCAGGGTGGGTGGAAGCCTTTAGAAAGGAGGGGGACGGGGCGAACTGGGGACGCAGAAAAACGACCATCCGCTCTGACTATAGCACTGTTTTTCCGCGTGGATTTTTCCGCCCGGGATAATGCAGACATGCTGTTCGCCGATCTCGCCTTGAGCCGCCGCCTGGAACTTGCCGAATGCGAGGCCGGTACCGCCTACGTGGAAGCCCGGCGCAAACTACAGCCCGAGGCAGGTGCGCTTTGGCGCGAAATCGCCGGTGCTCGCGCCATGTTTGACGGCCCGGATTCCCCCATCACGCAAACCTTTGGACTGGGTCTCTCCGGCCCCGTCACTGCCGGTGACCTTGATCAGATCGAGACCTTCTTCCTCGATCTCGGAGCTGCCGTCAACCACGAAATCAGCCCGCTGGCCGACCCTTCTCTTTGGCCCCTCCTCACCGCCCGCGGCTACACTCCCATCGAGTTCACCAGCGTGCTGTACCGCGACCTCAACGCCTTCCCGCCGCAGCCCCTGCCCACCGGCGACATCCTCGTCCGCCCCCTTGAACCCGGCGAAGGCGATACCTTTCTGCGTATCAACCTGGAAGGCTGGAGTGAAACACCCGGCATCGCCGACTTCCTCACCAACCTGGTGAGCATCATGCTCAATGCAGAGGGCTTGCGACCCTTCCTCGCTCTTGCGAATGGCGAACCTGTGGCAGGAGGAAGCCTTAGTATTCGCGGCCCCGTCGCCATGTTCGCCGGAGCCTGCACCATACCTTCGGCACGCGGTCGGGGTGCCCAGGGAGCCCTCCTCGAAGAACGGCTCCGCACCGCCGTTCGTGAAGGCTGCTCCATCGCCGTCATGTGCGCTCAGGCCGGCAGCGGCTCCCAGCGAAACGCCCAACGTTCTGGTTTTCACATCGCCTACACCCGCACGAAATGGCAACTCGCTGCACGGAGTTGAAGCCCAATCGCTATAATTACCTGAGGAGCGAAACTAACGACCATGTCGGAACAGAATGCCGCGAATCACACTAAGCTTGTCACCCCGTTCCACAAGGTGCTGCTGCCCCTGCTTCTTTTGATCTGGATCGGTTCTTTCGTGAACCTTTACCAGTCCATGGGCGACCACATTCGCCTCTACAGCGCATCCCTGATTGTGGCTATGGCAACCGTGCTTATCGGGATTGCCCTGGCAGCCCGCGTCTTTGCGCTCCAGGCTCAGGATCGCGCTATCCGCTCGGAAGAACGCTTTCGCTACTACGTTCTCAGCGGCGGCAAAATCTTAGATTCCCGCCTCAAACTGCAGCAGATTGTCGCCCTCCGTTTCGCTTCTGATGGCGAGTTGGTCGAACTCGCGGGCAAAGCAGCCGACAAGGGCCTGTCCAACAAAGAAATCAAAGCCGCCATCAAGAACTGGAAAGCCGACCACGAACGCCTGTAGTAACAGTTTTCGCTACCACCTAAATCCATGCCGTTACAGCTCCACAATACTCTGACGCAGAGGGTTGAGCCCTTCCATCCCCTTTCCGATAACACGGTTAAGATGTACACGTGCGGCCCGACGGTCTACGACTTTGCCCACATCGGCAACTTCCGGACCTTCGTCTTTTACGATCTTCTCCGCCGCTGGCTCCGCGCCTCCGGCTTCCAGCTGAACCACGTCATGAACATCACCGATGTGGACGACAAGATCATTCGCAATGCCGTCGCGCAGGGCAAGTCCCTCCGTGACTACACCGATAACTTCACCCAGGCGTTTCTCGATGACTGCGGCACCCTCCGCCTCGAACGCCCCGAACACATCGTCCGCGCTACGGATCACATCAACGAAATGGCTGAGTCCATCGCGAAGCTGGAAGCCGACGGTTTCACCTATCGCAGCGATGGTTCTGTCTACTTCCGCATTGCAAAGTTCGCCGAATACGGCAAGCTCTCCCATAACGATTTCAGCGGGATGGTCGCCGGTGCCCGCGTCGATGTCGATGAATACGAAAAGGCGGACGCCCGCGACTTCGCTCTCTGGAAAGCTCCCAAAGAAGGCGAACCGAATTGGGAAACCTGCATCGGCCCTGGTCGGCCCGGCTGGCACATCGAGTGCTCGGTAATGGCCTATCACTACCTGGGAGCCACCCTCGACCTCCACGCCGGGGGCGTAGATCTCATCTTTCCGCACCACGAAAATGAAATCGCGCAGTCGGAAGCCCTCACCGGCAAACCGTTCGCGACGTTCTGGGTTCACTCGGAATTTCTGCTCGTGGACGGTCAGAAAATGTCGAAATCTCTCGGCAATTTCTACACGCTGCGCGATCTCTTTGGCCGCGGCTTTACCCCCGAATCGGTCCGCTATCTTCTCGCGTCAGTCCCCTACCGCAAGGGCCTGAACTTCACGTTCGACGGCCTGACCTCGGCCAAAACCGCCATCGACCGTCTCCGCAACTTCAAGCTCCGCCTCGAAACCGCGAAGCTCGCTGACGGTCTCAACGAAGAGCTCGAAGCCAAAGCCAACACCGCTCACCTGAACTTTCGCGCCGGTATGGATGACGACCTCAACACCGCAGAAGCCCTCGGTGCGGTCTTCGAATTCCTTCGCGATGCCAACGTCGCTCTCGATGCCGGTACTTTTGCGGAAGGAAACCGCGCCCGGGCTCTCGAATTGATGGTTCTCTTCGATTCTGTCTTCGAAGTCCTCACGCCGTCCGAAGCCGCCGGAGCCATCTCAGCCGACGATGTGGAAACCCTCATCGCCGCCCGCACCGCAGCCAAAAAATCCCGCGACTTCGCCCGCGCCGACCAACTCCGCAACGAACTGCTCGAAAAAGGCGTCATTCTGGAAGACACCAAAGATGGTGTCCGCTGGAAACGTAAGTAGAAGCAACGTAAATAAAGCCATGAACATGCAGACCAAAGCCGTGCATGCGGGTGATCGCAAGCGCAACGGCTCAAACGGCAGTTGGGTCCCTGTCACGACCCCTATCCACACGGCAACCAGTTATTTCTATAACGACCTTGCCTACCTGGACCGCGTCTTCGGCAAAGAGATGCCGGGCCAAAGCTACGCTCGTTATTCGAACCCCACCAACGACGCTCTCGAAGAACTCTGCGCCGCACTGGAAGGTGGCGCTGGTGCGCTCGCCTGCAGTTCCGGCATGGCCGCGCTGCACATGGCCGTCAATACGGCTCTCCTCGACCGTCGCCGCGTAGTAGTCGCCGCCAAACTGCTCTACGGAGCCACCCTGAACATGATGGTGAAGGCCTTCGAGCCTGCCGGTGTGGAAGTTCACTTTGTCGATTTCGACGACACCAGCGCAGTCGCCGCCGCCATTGAAGAGCACCGCCCGGGCGCGATCCTGATGGAATCCATCGCCAACCCCCTCCTGCGCGTTCCCGCTCTCGACCACATCGGAGCTCTCGCGAAAGCGAAGGATATCCCGCTCATCGTCGACAACACCTTCGCGACGCCGCTTATCAACCGGCCTCTGGAACACGGGGCCTCGATCGTCGTTCACAGCCTCACCAAGTACCTGTCCGGCCACGGTGATGTGCTGGGCGGAGTTGTGATCGCCAACGAAGAACATTACGGCCCCTTGCGCGACATTTCCCGCATGCTCGGCCTCACCCTGGGGCCCTTCGAGTCCTACCTGGCAATGCGTGGCATCAAGACTTTCCCGCTCCGGATGGAGCGCCAGTGTGCCAATGCCCAGGCCGTGGCGACCTGGCTCGCGGCGCACCCCTGCATCGACCGCGTCTACTTCCCGGGCGACCCCAACCACCCCGACGCCGCCAATATCAGCCGCCTCTTCGCCCCCGGCCTTTACGGTGCCATGGTGAGCTTTCAAGTGAAAGGTGCAGCCCGCGAACAGATTTTCAACGTGATGAACGCACTGCGGATGGTCGTCCCCGCCACCTCGCTGGGTGACGTCCACAGCATCATCCTCTACCCTGCCATGGCATCCCACCGGGACCTGGCCCCGAAACACCGCGCCCGCCTCGGTATTCAGGACAATCTTCTGCGCCTTTCCGTAGGGATAGAAGACCCGGCCGACGTCACCGCCGATCTCGACCAGGCTTTGCGCAGCGCGTAATTCTGACTACCAGCTGCCCTGGCTTCGAAGGGCCTGGTGAAGGACAGACTTGATGTAGGTCTGGTACGGCAGACCGCGCTGCATAGCTTGTTGGCGGGCCAGTGCAATGTCATCTTCGGGCAAGCGGAGGGACACGACACGCGAACGAGCTGACGAAGATAATCGTGCGTTGAGCTCGGCTGGATCAAGCCGCTTCAGGGTACCGGCCCTGGTAGCTTCCGCAAAATCCTTGTCCGGCTGGCTGCGGTTCGCATACCACCACTCAGCTTCCTCCGCTTCCGATTTGAAGGCGGATGTCTGGCGAGCCTGTTTCATTGTTGTTGGTTCTCCATGTATACACGCTGAAGGGTCCGATTGGCCGGGTAAGCCGTTACGGCTCGAACGCGCCCAGCTCGTGGCGTCCAGACACCGATCAAAATACGTGCCATTTTCGTAGCGCCCAAAACCTTGGCTCGCTTCACCCCGTCCTCAAAGACCTCAATATCGTCCTTTGTGAGGCTCCGGTTCAGAATCCCGGCCCGGTCGCGTACGATAAAGGCAACGTTCACCAGACTGACATCCACTTTTATCGACAGCCCGGCAGGTTCCTGGGCCAAAGCCATGCCAGCCAAAACAAGACCCATGAATCCGAATCGCATGATAGGGAGATACGCCCGGTAGTGACCAGGAGTTTGCACGAATTCGCCCAAAGCCTCGCCGCCCGCTACAGCTACCTCACCGGGCGCCTCGGCGTCGCCGTCTCCGGGGGCGCTGACTCCGTTCTGCTCCTCCACGCCCTGCACCAGGCGGGGCTGGCCGGTCACATTCTCCACGTCAACCACCTCCTCCGGGGCGCGGAATCCGACGCCGATGCCGCCTTTGTCGCGCAACTGGCCCAATCGCTCGGCCTGCCCCACACGTCCGCCACTCTCCCGCCCGCCGAGGGCAATCTGGAACAGGAAGCCCGCCGCAGCCGCTACAGCTTTTTCAGCCAATGTATCGCCGACGGTATCTGCGTCGCTGTTGCCACCGGCCATACTCTCGACGACCAGGCTGAAACCGTCCTCTCCCGCTTCCTGCGCGGTGCCGGAACCGCCGGCCTCGCCGCCATCCTCCCTGAAACCGCCTCCGGGATCATCCGTCCCCTGCTCGAAGTTCCCCGTGCCGACATCCGAAACTGGCTCGCCGAACGGAACCTCTCCTGGAGAGAGGATTCCTCCAATGCCGACACCACCTTCCTCCGTAACCGCCTTCGCCACGAAGTGATTCCTGTCCTTACCGCCATCAATCCGTCGCTGGCAAACACCCTGGCCGGTACCGCCGAGTGGGCTCGCGCAGAAGAGGCCTACTGGACCGCCGAACTCGAGCGCCTCACCCCCACCCACCTCCGACACGAAGGCGAAACCGTCCTCCTCAAAACCGCGACCCTCCTGCAACTCCCCCTCGCCACGCAGCGCCGCCTCCTCCGCCGCGCCCTCGATCTGGTCCGGGGCGACCTGCGCAGTATCGACTTCCAGCACATTGAAGCCGTCCGCAACCTTTGCCTTTCCCGCGAAGGCAGCGGTCGCCTCCAGCTTCCCGGCGTCGATATCTACCGCTCATTCGATTGGCTTCGCATTTTCCCCCTCGGTTTCGACAATCGGCTGGTCCGGGATTTTGAAGTCCCCCTTCCTCTCCCGGGGCGGACCGAGATCCCCGAACGCCACTTAACGGTGGAAATGGAACTGGTTGGCGCGAACCACGTATATAATAGTGATTTGGATGCCTTGGACCCGGCGCACTTTACGGGCCCTCTGGTTCTGAGAAACTGGCGTCCAGGTGACACTCTGCACGTTCGGGGTGCCGTCCACGCTGAAAAGATTAAGACGTTGTTCCAGGATTACCGCGTCCCGTTATGGGAACGGCGCGCCTGGCCGGTGATCGCCTACGGTCGTTCTGTTGTCTGGACGAGGCGATTCGGAGTCGCAGCGGAGTATGCAGCCGGGAACGCTGTTTCCCCGGTTTTGGTCGTCCGTGAAGTCATTACCGGACGGAGTAGAATCGATTAGCCTGTGCGCCGCGTCTAACGGTGTGAAGGGGTCCGGCAGGCCTTGCGGATGCAGGAGCTTGCTGGTGTGCCTGTAAAGGGTGCGGAGGTACTGTGAATTCGAACGTAAAAACGGTCATATTCTGGGTCATTTTAGTGTCAGTGGCAGTTCTGCTTTGGGTAGTCGTCAAGCGGGACCACGGCAAGGTGGACCGTCCGCTGAATTTCAGCGAATTCCTGGCAGAGGTCGATGCCGGTAACATCAAGAACGTTAATATTAACGTCAATGAAGTGAAGGGTGAGTTCATGAATGGCCGTGATGCATTCCACACGGTTGTCCCGAACAACTACCCGAAACTGTTTGATCTCCTGAGCGAAAAGAAGGTCGCCATGACGTTCTTGGACCCCGCCTCCGTTGGTTGGGTCTCGCTCATTGTCCAGTACTCCCCGTTCATCCTGCTCATCGGCTTCTGGGTCTTCATGATGCGCCAAATGCAGAGCGGCGGCAATAAAGCTATGAGCTTCGGCAAGAGCCGGGCCCGCCTCCATTCCTCCCAGCAGCGCAAGGTCACTTTCAAAGATGTTGCCGGCGTTGAAGAAGCCAAGGAGGAACTGGAGGAGATCATCGAATTCCTCCGCGAGCCCCAGAAGTTCCAGAAGCTCGGCGGTCGCATCCCCAAAGGCGTCCTGCTGATGGGCTCTCCCGGAACCGGTAAAACCCTGCTCGCCCGCGCCATCGCCGGCGAAGCCAATGTCCCGTTCTTTTCCATCTCGGGTTCTGACTTCGTCGAAATGTTCGTCGGCGTCGGTGCCAGCCGCGTCCGCGATCTCTTTGAACAGGGCAAGAAGAACGCCCCCTGCATCGTCTTCATCGACGAAATCGACGCCGTCGGTCGCCACCGTGGTGCCGGTCTCGGCGGCGGACACGACGAGCGCGAACAGACTCTCAACCAGCTCCTCGTCGAAATGGACGGCTTCGAATCCAACGAAGGCGTCATCCTGGTGGCCGCCACCAACCGCCCCGATGTGCTCGATCCCGCCCTCCTCCGCCCCGGTCGCTTTGACCGCCGCGTGATGGTCGGGCGTCCCGATGTCGGTGGCCGTGAAGCCATCCTCCGCGTTCACACCAAGAAGGTTCCCCTCGGCGACGACGTCGAACTGTCCGTTCTGGCCCGTGGGACACCCGGCCTCGCCGGTGCCGAACTCGCCAATCTCGTCAACGAAGCGGCCCTCAACGCCGCCCGCCAGAACCGCAAGGTCGCGATGATGGTCGATTTCGAAATCGCCAAGGACAAGATCCTGATGGGGGCCGAACGTCGCTCCATGATCCTGACCGATGCTGAAAAACGCACCACCGCCTATCACGAAGCTGGTCACGCCATCGTGGCCATGGTCGCGCCCAACGCCGATCCTCTGCACAAAGTCAGCATCATCCCCCGCGGGATGGCGCTCGGCATCACCATGCAGTTGCCGACCGACGATAAGCACAACTACAGCAAGGTTTACTGTGACGACCAGCTCGCCATCCTGATGGGTGGACGTATCGCCGAAGAACTCTACCTCCAGCAGCTGACCACCGGTGCCGGCAACGACATTGAGCGTGCCAGTGACATGGCCCGCAAGATGGTCTGCGAATGGGGTATGAGCCAGCTTGGCCCCATGAGCTTCGGCAAGAAGGATGAGCAGATCTTCCTCGGTCGTGAAATCGCACAGCACCGCGATTACTCTGAAGAAACCGCCATCAAAATCGACGAAGAAGTGAATCGGATCATCTCCACCGCTTACAGCCGCGCCGAAGTCATCATCAAGGACAACTCCGACAGCCTGATTCGCGTTGCCGAGGCCCTCCTCGAACGCGAAAGCCTCGACGGCGGAGAAGTTCGCATCCTGATGGACAACGGCACCCTCCCCCCGATGGACACGCCTTCGCGTGGTACCTCTGCCACTCAGCAGGTCATCCGGCCTGAAGGTGGAGGCGGTCGCCGCATCGGTATGGAAGGCGAAAGCCCGGCTACTGCGTAAGTGATTCCGAAGTACCCGTACTATCTGTTTGATATCGACGGCACTCTCCTCGACAGTGCCGTCGATATCTGCAGTGCCATCCGCGAAGCTCTCCAGCCGCACGTTCCAAATCCCCCGTCCGTCCCCACCCTCACCCGCTACGTCGGATACCACCTCGACGTCTGCTTCAAAGAACTGCTCCCGCATTACGACCGCAAGCAACTCGACGACCTGATCGCCTCCTACAAGACTCTGTACCTGTCCCGGGGGCACGCCGATACGAAACCGTACCCCGGAGCTCTCGAAGGAGTCCGCCGTCTCGGCGGTCTCAAAGCCACAGCTACCACCAAAGGCACGCCCACCACCAGGGCCATCCTCGACCAGTTCCAGTTCCTGCCCGCCTTCAACCATGTCCAGGGCACCGACGGCTTCCCCTGCAAGCCCGAACCCGACGTAGTCATCCGCGCCCTGCAGGGCCTGGGAGGCAACCCCGACCAGTGTCTTTTCATAGGCGACTCCCCCGCCGACATGGAAGCCGGCCGACGAGCCGGCGTAAAAATCTGCGCCGTCCGCTACGGCTACGGCAACCAGGCCGAAATCGCCCGCTGGGAACCCGACTACTGGATCAACGACCTGCGCGAACTCAGCGCATAATCAAACAACCATGGCGACTATGGCAAGACGAGCGAGATCTCTTGCTTAGCCGCATCCGGGGTGACTTCAAATGCCGCTTCGGCGAAACTGAGTTCATACTCGAACTCCCGAAGCTCCGGCCTGGACATCCGCGGTGACAACAGGTAGGGTGCCTTTCCCGGCCAACAATGCAGGAGGGCGAACGGTGAGTTGATCCAGCCGCAAACCGGCTCGGCTTCAACAGGCTTCTGATTCGAGCGCGACACCGGAACCAGGGACGAGCAGCCCCCCATGGATGACCCTGCCGTAGAATCCGCCGCGGGCCCATTTGGGCGTGGCGGGGTCTCCGGCTTTGCACCTGGCGTCGTAGAGTTCAGCTTTGATGCCTGAGTTGTAGACATCCAGGTTGCTGCAGGGAGTACGGAGTGTCGTCAGTTCGATCACCACGTCCTCGCCGAGACGGTAACGCTGTCCGGAACGCCATTGGGCAGGATCCAGACCGCTGACGGTCAGATTTTCCCCGAGGCCACCGGGGAATACCGGAAAGCCCTTCGCTTTCAGGTCATCCAGCGTTTCCAGCGCGAGCATCAGTACAGCTTTGTCCGGACCCCCGTGGTACTTGAGGTTCCGATGGTCGTCCCCTTCGAGGCCCTCACGCGTGACAGTGACTGGACCGAGGGCAGGTCTCTTGGGGAGGCCGCCCGACGAGCGATTAATTTGAATTACTATTCCCGGCATTTGGTGTCCGCGCTAAGATTTGTTTGTTTGGATAATCTTACACACTCACTGGTTGGACTATTTCTGGCCCGGGCCGGCTTCAAAAAAGCGACGCCTCAGGCCACCGCAATTCTGGTACTGGCGGCAAACATTCCGGATCTCGACGCCGTGTCGTTGCTGGGCGGTGCCGAGACTTATATTCGCTGGCACAGGCACCTCACACATTCGTTGATTTTATTACCACTTATGGCACTGCTGGCCGTGGCGTTGGTGCGGCTATTGGGACGAAAGCCGCTGAAGTGGCTACCCGGGTGGGGCATCGCGCTGGTCGGGGTTTCCTCGCACCTCCTTCTGGATCTCACAAACATCTACGGCGTGCGCTTGCTGATGCCATTTTCCGGGCGCTGGTTTCACTGGGACATTACCTCGATAATTGACGGCTGGATTGGGGCGATTTTAGCGCTCGGAATTATTGGCCCGGCCCTGGGTCGGCTGGTAGGCAACGAGATTGGCGACCGGAAGAAGTCAACGGGAGCTGGTTGGGCGATTTCGGTCCTGGTTCTGCTGGTCGGCTACGACTCGATGCGCGGAATCCTGCGCAACCAGGTAGTTTCGCAGGTGGAGGCGCAACATTACCAGGGCCTGACTCCGCGCCGCGCCGGCGCGTTTCCGACCGGAAATCCGGTTGTCTGGGCGGGAATGGCCGAGCTGAGTAACGCCTACGTCATGGTCCCGGTCAACCTGTTGACGGGCTTGCACGTCAATGACGCCGATGTGATTTTCAAATCAGAACAGACGGCGGAGGTAAATACTGCCATGCGTTCTGAGCCTTTCCAGAGGTTTCTGGAGTTCGTGCAGTGGGGCATTTGGGTGACGGATCCCTCGCCGGATTCTGAGTTCGGGACCAGAGTGACGCTGGTAGATCTGCGATTTGGCACGCCGAGGACCCCGGGCTTTGCTTCCGTAGCCACGGTCGATCGTTACGGAAAGCTTTTGAACTCGTACTTTACGATGTCGGGGACCAATTCCAGGTAGCCCGATGACTGCTGAAAGGCTCGGGCGCACGAAGGCGGGGGGGGCGGGTCAGCTCGCGGACCCTGGAGAAGGGTCCGGGGGGGCGATCTCTCTGCCGGTGGTGCAACACCGAGGTTGGTAAGGGGCGGCGGAGTTTTTGTTCAGATACCTGCGTCCATGAGTGGCAGCTGCGAACCAATCCGGGATATCTGCGGGAGAAGGTTTTTGACCGGGACAAGGGTGTCTGCGCAGAGTGCCAGGTGGATACGGTTCTGCTGCGCAGCGAAATGCGAAAGCTGGATTACGCTGCGCGGCGCAAATTCCTGAAAGAGTGGCGACTCAAAGAGGGGAGCCGGAAGTCTCTTTGGGATGCGGATCACGATGTCCCCGTGGCCGAAGGAGGAGGACAGTGCGATCTGGCAAACATGCGCACACTATGCCTTCTTTGCCATGGGGCGGCGACGAAGGCACTTCGGGAGCGCTTGCAGGCGGCTAAGCTGTCACCGGCACGGCCTCCGGGGCTTTAATTAAAGCGTTGTAAAGTGGCCAGATCTTCGATTCTCCAGTCCCCGCAGGACGAAGGGCCGAGAGTCAAAGATTCGGAAGGTCAATCCCGAGGAAGAACGATAGTCCTGGCTTTTTTGTTTCTCGATCTGGTCCGCTTCCTTCATGTGCAAAGCAGCGCCAGGCGGGTCTGCCTTCCATAGATAGAGTTCCGCCAGGCATCGGCGGGATGATGGCACGACTTGGATCGAAATCAGCTTTCGGTTACTCAATCCGCCAGCATCCCGACGTATTCCTTCGGTTCGCCCAGCACCACGGTTGGCGTGAAATCAGGTCAAGCGTCCGCCAGGGTGGTGGTAAGCCTCGAGGACGCCCCGTGGACAGCCATAGGCAATCAACCGTGGCGGGCATAATCAGCGCGAGAAATGCGACGTTGTACAAGTCAACATAGGCGTTGTGATATTCCAATGCCCAACCCGGGCGGGCTTGCCCTTCCATGTCGTTCCGGACGGGGACAAATCCGTCGCGGCGGACCATGCGGCCCTGAAAGTTGAAGCTGGCGAGGGTAGCGGTTTCGGAGGAGAACTTCTTCAGAACTTCGAAGCCCACTGATTGACGGCTGGCAGCGTTTCCAGCGTCGTCAACCACGAACTGAGACATGATTTCCCGCCGAAAACCAAAGTTGGAGTGGGTAAAGCGGTGGAACCAGGCTTGCGGCCTCTCTTCAGGCTGCTCGTTGGTAGATGTGGCGGGCGTAACCCCCGCGAACGGGTCGGTTTGCGCGCTGAGTTGCGCACCTCTGGCAACGAGGAGTGTGGTGGCGAGGATGAAAGCTCGCCGGGCAAATATGGACATGGCCTTTCCTCAAATGTGAGTCGGACGAGAGAAGAACTGGACTCAGGACAAGTGAGGAAATGCTAGATGAGGAGTTGGTGGAAGGCTACGTGCCGGAATTGCGGAGGCCGGATCCGGAGCAGGGTTGGCTGCTGAGCGTCAGTGCCCGCACGGGCCGTAATGGGCGTTTCCGAGATGGTGGCAACGGGAACGCAGGTCTCGCGCTCGCCGGCAAGGGCTGCTGGAGGGGTGGAATGGCTGATGGTGCAATGGCAGTCGGGCGAAGTGAGGTCAGGGATAGCTGGCTTTGCTTTGTGCGGGCAGCAAGCGTGGGCTGGATCGCGCTGGAGTTTAGCAACAGCTGCGCAGGGCTCGGCGGGCGTAATTGCCAGGCTGAAGGCGATCAGGAGTGCGAAACCGATTCTGCGTGTTCTGCCCATGAGCGGATACTTCACGAGTATCCAAGCAATTCCGGGGCCATTCAACCGACGCCGATTTTATGGAAATTCCGTTTCAGCCGTCTGGGAGTGTTGCGTCCTTAGGCCCACCCCCGGGCGAAAAGCACCTATATCTTAAAAAGCCGCGCGAAGGCATCGCGGGCATCAGCTGCACTCTTGGGCTGGGCGACAGCCGAGGGTGGCGCCACTGGCGGACGGCCCTGGGCTCCGTTACTCACATCCCGCGCAACAGTTACGCGGGCGTAAAACAGCGTACAGTCGTTGGGCTTGTCCTTGGAGACCACGCGCACGGGCACGGGCTTATTGCATTGAAACCGGGTGGAGGGTTCGAAATGGGCGCACTGCTTGCAGCAATGGAGCGCAACGTTACATTTCGGACAATTGCCGGTGTAATCCGTGCCGGGCTGCAGTGTCGTTGCGCAACTGTAACAGCGAGAGGCTGTAACGGACTGCACAAGTCGGGGCAGCCGGGGGCCGGTGATGTCGATGGAAGGTCGGGGACCGGAGGGTTTGGGCTTAAAGTCACCTCCGCTGCGTTCCCGGTTGCCGTTGTTGTTTGGGGGGCTATCGCTATAGCCGCGTTGTCTGTATTTTCGGTCGGAGTCCACTGAGAACAAACTCCATTTCTATGTATGGCGCGCCTGGAATATGGACGGGGAGTCCTGGCACTGAAATGAATTGCTGGTAGTCGCGAAAGAAACCCGGTGGAGACTGTGGCCAGGACCGCACCGTCCGTTCCCACCTTCGCTACTCCTCATTAGTACCACGGAATGTTTCGCCTGTACAGCACCCCTCCTGCAAGACAGATAGTGACGTGGGTCGCCACGATGTTGCACCGAATTGTCCCGGTTCTTTTAGAGGGCTCTTGACAAGACCTCAAAAGCTGTGGCACCGACGGGGGAGAATGGTGGAGTGAAGTGGGCTTTGGCAATGGCGAGCGCGTTGGTACTGCAAGGTGCCCCGACGTTCACGCGGGATGTGGCGAAGATCCTGCAGACGAAGTGTGCCGGTTGTCACCATGCCGGAGAGGTGGCACCCTTTTCGCTGGTGAGTTTCGAGGATGCTCGCAGTAAAGCGAAGCTGATTGCCGAGGTCGTGAAGAGTCGGCAGATGCCCCCGTGGCAACCTGAGCCTGGGTTTGTGGACTTTGCCGGCAACCGTCGGCTCACTGATAAGGAGATTCGAACCTTGGCGGCCTGGGTCGCTGGTGGCACAACCAGGGGAAAGGGTCCGGAACCCCCGGGACCGGTTTTCCCAAAGGCCGACGAGTGGACTCTGGGGAAGCCCGATCTGGTGGTGGACTTACCCGAGGCTTTTTTGGTCCCGGCAGAAGGTTCCGACATTTATCGGTGTTTTGTCTTGCCGACTGGCCTCACCGAAGACAAGTTTGTACGAGCGGTGGAGTTCCGGCCGTCGAACCGTCGCGTGGTGCACCATGCGCTGCTGTTTACCGATGCCAGTCTCCTGAAGCGCCCACCGAGCTATCCGTGTTTCGGCACGATCGGGTTGTTTCCCACCGAGGGCCTGGGGGGATGGTCACCCGGCAATGGTCCGATTCAGATGCCGGAGGGCGCAGCCATTCCCGTGGTTCGGGGCTCCCGCCTGGTGGCACAAGTGCACTATCATCCAACCGGGAAGGTGGAGCGGGAGCGGTGGAGCGTGGGGTTCTACTTCACCGACAAGGCTCCTGTGCGGCGCGTTGTGGATGTGGGATTGGCGTCGCGAGTGATTGATATCCCCGCCGGCGAGGCCAATTATGTAGTGAAGCAGCAATTCACGAGTCCGATTGCGGTGGACGCGATTGGTGTGATCCCACACGCGCATCTGCTCTGTCGGGAAATGCGGGCCTGGGCGACCCTGCCCAACGGCAAGAAACAGTGGTTGCTGAACATCCGGAATTGGGATTTCAACTGGCAGGATCAGTTCCGGTATGCGAAGCCCATTCGGTTGCCGGCGGACACGAAGATTGAAATGGAGTTCGTCTACGACAACTCGGCAGGGAATCCGCGGAATCCGAATTCACCGGCCAAACGGGTGTTGGCGGGGCCAGGGATTGCGGATGAGATGGCCGGGGTGCACATCCAGTCGATTCCGGTCCACATGGAGGAGTTGCCGGAGCTGGGGCGCGCACTTTGGGGTGCCGTGATGCGCTCTGTCGGGGGCAGTTTTTACACGCTGCCGCAGTAGCGCGGCTGGGGCAGGGCACTGACGAGAGCTACGGACGCGGCGAAGCCCGCAGGCGCCTCAATCGGAACCGCAATGATATGGGCTTCGGGTTGCTGAAGGAGCGGAGAGCCGGTCGCTTTGGTGCGGGCTTCGCGTTCCGTCCAGCGCTGGAAGAGGGCTTGTCTGCCGAGAGGCAGATTGGTTTCTCCGGTGCGGGCCAAAAGTTTGGCCATGTCGACGTTCTCCCGGATGCCTTCAAGGTCAATACCCACGGGCGTTGAGGGGCAGATTGCGACCATGGCCCACGCTCGGGAATGAGAGAGGTTGAATTCAAGGTTCCCGGTTGTGAGGTCCGGTTTTCCATAGGGTCCGGTGGTGAACGTGATGTCGAGCGGCGGGGTGTTGAGGTAGCGGGACAGGATGATCCGAAGGGCCGAGTGGGCGGCAGTCCAGTGGATCCGGTCATGTTCGAAATGGAAGCGCGCCGCACGGGCCGATTCTTCCGGAGTCAGGATGGCGGGCCGGGGTTCGGTTAGGGAGATGGTCCAGATGTCGACCGTGACGGGCACCATGTCAGGACCAGTGTAAGCGACAATAGGGGTTCCGATGAAATTGCAAAACTTTGGTGTCGTGGTGTGTCTGGGCTTCGCAGGGGCTGTTTGGGGTCAGAGTGTGGTTGTGACTGGCGTGGCCACTCCGACGCCCCTTGATGAGGCGGACAGGGCGGTGCAAGTGTTGAAGTTGCCCCGGGCGGAGCGGGCTTTGTACAACTCCTGGTACAGCCTGCTGCAGCTCGACCCGGCTCTGAATCTGCTGCAGAGATCAACGGGTGGCTTTATTGCGGATCTGTCGATCCGGGGGGCCGGCTATGGTCAGACCCTGGTGCTGGTGGACGGTATGCGGATTAACGACGCGCAGACGGGGCATTTCAACCTCGATTTACCGCTGCCATTGGAGCTGATCTCGAGCGTTGAAGTTCTGAAGGGTTCGGGCTCGACTTTGTATGGGTCAGATGCGATCGGCGGGGTGGTGAATGTCCGGACCAGAACCTGGGAAGCACCGGAGTTCCGGTTGCTGGGCGGAGTGGGCAGTTACGGAGCGAATCAGCAGCATGGGTCCGGCTCTTTGGGCGGCAAGCGATGGAGCGAGCAGGTCGATTTCGCCCGGGATTTTTCAAAAGGGTTTCAGGCTAATCGGGACTACCGAAATCTTGCGGTCAGTTCGCTTAGCGGATTTCGCCTGAAGCCGGGTGCCGGAAGTCTATTGCTGGCGATTGGGGATCGACCGTTTGGGGCCGATCAGTTCTACGGCAATTTCCCTTCGTGGGAGCGGACGAAGACTTGGTTTGCTTCGGCGCACCAGCAGTTGGGGGACAAGACCGAAATTGGTTTGTCCTATCGGCGGCATACGGATCTGTTCGTGTTGTATCGCTACTCGCCGCAGATCTATACGAACCGGCATTTACTGGACAGCTGGCAGGGGAACCTGCGGCGGCATGACAATCTGCCCAAGAACGCCATTCTGAGTTATGGCGTGGAGGGCCTGAGCGAGGCCATCCAGAGTACAAATCTGGGCGTCCGCAGCCGGAAAAGAGGCAGCGGCTACGTGTTCTACGACATCCGGGCTTTGAAGCGCTTCTCGCTATCGGCGGGGATTCGCGAGGAGTTTTATGGATCGGGCCAGGTGGCGACTAGCCCGTCTCTGAGCGGGGCAGCCTGGATTAGTTCCAAAGTAAAGGCCAGAGCTTCGGTGAGTCGGGCATTCCGCCTGCCTTCGTATACCGACCTGTATTATTCGGACCCGGCGAACCGGGGGAATCCGAATTTGAAGCATGAGACCGCCACGAACTTTGAAGGCGGTGTAGATGCCTGGGTTCGCGATGGGATGAAAGCTTCGGTGACAGTATTTCACCGGCGTGACCGGAACGCGATTGATTACGTTCGCGCGAAGCCGACGGATGTATGGCAGGCGACGAATTTCTCGCGGTTGAACTTCACAGGAGTTGAAGCTTCCGGAGAATTCCAGCCCGTGAAAGGCCAAACTGTGCGGTTGAGTTTTGCCGGGCTGCGCGGCGTCCGGGCCGGGCAGGATGTTCTGCTGAGTAAGTACGCCTTCAACTATCCGGTCCAGACCGGGGTTGCCGAGTGGCGCGGTTTGATTGCCGGCAAGCTTGCTGCCCGGACCCGGGTCGGCGCGGTGAACCGTCTGAATCGCAGCCCGTACGGGCTTTGGGATACCTCGGCAACATGGGCGTCGGGCAAGTGGAGACCGTTTATCCAGGTGGCGAACATGACCAGCACAAGTTACCAGGAGATTCCGGGAGTAGCGCTGCCAGGCCGAACCTTCATGGGCGGCATCGAGATTGTGATCCGGTAACTCGCCTATAATTTGAACAGTGCTGAATCTCCTTGACGAGATCCAGAGCCAGGATCCGGGTAGCGCACGCCCTGAAGTTGCGCCCATTCTTCGGTTGCCGGAGGAGGCTTTGCGGACGGTCCGGGCTTTGCTCCCGTCTTTACCCAGTCCGGAACAGTCTGCTCACTTCTTAAAGAGGCTGATCCAGGAGGCGCCGTTGGGTGCCGAAACCATCGCCCGAAACCCCAAAGCGTTGCGCTATGCGCTGACGGTTTTTTCCTATAGTCAGTTCCTCTCGGCAGTCGTGATTCGGTATCCGGAATGGATTCTGGAGATTGCTGAGGCGGACAATCTGCACCGGGGGTTCCTCGAAGAAGAGTATGAGGCCGCATTAGAGGCTTCTCTCCCGGTTCCGGGGGCGGCTCAACCGGTGGATTTGGCGCTGTTCCGGCGGAAGCAGATCCTGCGAATTGTACTCCGGGATACATTGCGGTTTGCCGATGTTTCGGAGACTGCAGAGGACCTTTCCAACCTGGCGGACGCCATTGTGAATGTCGCCTGGCGGACGGTCCGAGCGGAGCTTTCGGTGACTCGTGGCCCGGTGGCAAGTCCGTTCTCCGTGATCGCGTTGGGGAAACTCGGGGGCCGTGAGCTGAATTACAGTTCGGACATTGACCTGATGTTCGTGTACGGCGGCGGCAGCGAGGCTGCGGCGGATTTCTTCCGTGCGGCCGCCCGGCGACTGACGGAGATGCTCTCGACCTACACCCCGGAAGGTATGTGCTACCGGGTGGATCTGCGATTGCGTCCCGACGGGAGCCTGGGCGAACTGTGCCAGCCTCTGGAGGCAGCGAAGCGATATTACGGCGGGCGGGCCCGGGACTGGGAACTGCAGATGCTGATCAAGGCTCGCGTGGCTGCCGGCGACGAGGGTCCGGGTAAAGAACTGCTGGAGTTTGCTGAGCCTCTGATCTACGCGACGACAACGGACTTCCGGACGGTGGAAGCGGTATCGGAGACGCGAGCCCGGATTCACGAAAAGCAAGAGAAGCGTAATCGGCATGTTGGACTGGACATTAAACTGACCCGGGGTGGCATTCGGGATATCGAGTTTCTGGTGCAGTGTTTGCAGAGGTTGCATGGTGGACGCGAGCCGTGGGTCAGGAATGGCGGGACATTGCGGGCCTTGTCGCGGCTGCGGGATAAGGAACTGCTGTCGAGCGCGGAGTATTCGCGGCTGGCTTCGGCGTACCAGTTCCTGCGACATCTGGAGCACCGGCTGCAGTTCGATGAAGACCGGCAGACGCACACGCTGCCGAGAGATCCCGAGGCGATGGACAGCCTGGCTCGAAAGATGCCTCCGGGCCTGCCGGGCTTGCCCCGCGCCAGCACTCTGCAGCGCGTCCTGGATAAACACTTTGGCAGTGTGCAGAGCCTGTATGACAGAGTCATCGACTCGCAGAAGCCGGTAGCTGCTCCGGAGGTAACGCCGGAGCCCGAGGTAGTAACGCCAAAGATTCGTGTTGAGGACTCGCCGGTTTGGCCGGATTTCCCTTCGAAGAACCTGGCGCGGTTGCTGGATGGGCTGGCACCCCGGCTGTCGAGGTCGCTGGCGGAGGCCGGGATGCGGCGTGGCCGGGAAAGCATGGAGTCGTTCCTGGAAAAAGTGGTGGCTAACCCGCAGTGGCTGTATCTGTTGGACAGCAATGTAGAGCTGGCGCGGTGCACGGTGGACGTATTCGAGCACAGCCAGTACTTTGCAGACCAGTTGATCCGGCGGCCTGAACTGTTGCTGGAAGTGCAGGAGGCCTGCGGGGAGAGGCAGGGGCGGACGGGTTTTGTGGCTCCGCGAGATCCGGTGGAATTGCGGCGGTTTTTCCGTGAGCAGATGGTGCGGATTCAGAGTGACAGTGTGTACAACCGGGTATCGGTTTTTCGGACTCTGGAAAGAACTTCGGATCTGGCGGAAGCTCTGATTGTGGCCGCATATGAGATTGGCGTCACCGAGGCCCTGCAGAGTTGTGCTCCTGCAGCCGGGTATGTGCCGCAGAAGCAGTTGATGGTGGTGGGACTCGGCCGACTGGGACTGCGGGAGTTCGATCTGGCGTCGGATGCCGACCTGGTGTTTGTGCTGCCGGATGAAGATTCCGAGGCTTCGTTGTTCTGGACAACGGTGGCGGAGAAGATTATCCAGATCATCGGGGCGTATACGGGCGACGGGGTAATTTTCAATATCGACGCGCGGTTGCGGCCCAATGGGCGAGAGGGTCCGCTGGTGCAGACGGTGGCTGCGTACCGGGAGTATTTCGAGAAGTATGCCGAGGCGTGGGAGGGAATCTCCTACATGAAGGCCCGGGCGGTGGCGGGCGACATCGAGAGCGGGACGGCCTTTCTGCACCAACTGCAGCAGCTGGACTGGCGACGGTATGGCCAGAGCGGTCGGTCGCGGACGGAGCTTGCCTACATGCGGGCCAAGCTGGAGCGAGAACAGGGCGGGCAGAACCCTTTGCAGGCGGGCCCGGGTGGCTACTACGACATCGATTTCGCTCTGATGTACCTGCGGCTGCGCGGGGCCGGGTTGTTCTACAAAGTTCTGAATACTCCGGCGCGCATTGAAGTGATTGAGCAGATGGGGCATGTGGACCGGGAGGACGTGGAGATGCTGACATCGGCGGCGACGTTCTACCGGGCGGTGGACCACGGGATTCGGGTATCGACGGGTCAGGCGGACGGTCGGCTGCCGGCGAATCCGGCTCAGGTGGCCATTTTGACTGAACTGGTGGGTCGCTGGACACCTCCGGGATTGCTGGACGGGCCCTTGGAATCGGTGGCGAAGCGTATCCGGCGGGATACCCGGGCGTTCTTCGTTCGGATATTTGGCCCGGCTTAGATTCGGGGTCCGGTAGAATAGAGGTTCATGGTACGCGACGGTATTTATTACGCTCTGGGATTCGTGGTGGCGGGCGTGTTGGTCACGTCCATGCTGGGTTCTCTGGCTGCGATCCCTTTCTTCATTCTGGCTGCGTTTTGTGGCTGGTTCTTTCGGGATCCCGAGCGCCCGATTCCGGTAGGGCCGTTCGCTTTGTCGCCCGCGGACGGCCTGGTGGTGGCGGTGGTGCCGGAAGATGGCCGGACGCGGATCAGTATTTTCCTCAACATTTTCGACGTGCATGTGAACCGGTCTCCTATTTCCGGGATCATTACGGACATCACTTACAAGAAGGGCGAGTTCCTGGTGGCGAGCAGGCCCGAGGCGACCGAACGGAATGAACAGAATGTGTTCACAGTTCGGGCCAAGGACGGCACAACTGTAGTCTTCAGCCAGATAACGGGGCTGATTGCGCGGCGAATCGTCTGCTACAAGAAGCAGGGCGATTTTGTGCAGGCCGGCGACCGGGTTGGTTTGATCAAGTTCGGGTCGCGGGTGGACGTTTATCTGGGACCGGAGTGGCACATTCAGGTGAAACCCGGGATGCGGGTTTCGGGGGGCTCGAGTGTGCTGGCACAGAGAGCGGGCGAAGTGATCCTGACGGATGCGCTTGCAGCAGCGGCGCCCCTGAAGGAGGCCGCTTGGCAGACGTCGTAGTTGAAAGAAAGCCGCGGCACCGGGCGGCTTATGCGCTGCCAACTTTGTTTACGGCCGGCAACATTTTCCTGGGTTATCTTTCGATCATCCGCACCATTCAGGCTGCAGTGGTTTACAGTACCGATCCTGGCTCGGCGGCTCTGCATTTGGAAGTGGCGGCGAAGACGATCGGCTTCGGGTTCATCCTGGATGGTCTGGATGGCCGGATTGCGCGGATGACGAATACGACGAGCGAGTTCGGCAAGGAACTGGATTCGCTGGCGGACATCATCAGTTTCGGGATTGCTCCGGCGATTCTGGCGTATGTCTGGGGCGTGCAGTTTGTGACTGATTCGCTGGGGGCAACGCCGCTAGACCAGTTGCAGAGGGCCGGCAAGTTCGTTTCGTTCCTCTTTCTGGTGTGCGGCGCGGCGCGTTTGGCTCGGTTCAATATCCAGAAGAGCCCGGTACTTAAAGATCCTGGGGCGTCCGATAAGAAATACTTCGTGGGGCTGCCGATTCCGGCTGCCGCAGGTGTGGTGGCGTCGGTGGTCTATGCGGCGGGGAGCACTCCGCTGACGAGCGTGGTGTGGTCCTTCGCGTGGATCGGCCTGCTGGCGGTGCTGGCGTTTCTGATGGTGAGCACGTGGCGGTACTGGAGTTTCAAAGAGCTGAATCTGATGAGGCCGCGGTCTCCGCTGATGCTGGTGGGGATGTGCGCGGTGATTTTTGCTATCTGGAACTGGTCACAGCCGGTTTTGTTGGTGATGTCGGTCACGTATATGATGAGCGGTTTGATTATCAAGGTGGCTGCTTTGATTCGCAGGGTATTGCGACCGGCGGCACCGAAGGCGGAGATTCAGGTTGGCTGACGTGATTGCGCTTGTGGGTGGGGATACGCTGCTGGGGCGGGAAATCCGAGAGGTTTTTAACGAGTCGTCGCTGGGTCGGCAACTGAAGCTGGTGGCTGGCGACGAGGATGAGAGCGGCAAGGTGGTCGCGATCGACGGCGGGATTTCGTTCGTTTCGGAACTGCGGGAAGAGGAACTGGAAGACGTTCCGGTGGTGATTCTGGCAGGTGGTCTGGAGACTTCGCGAAAAGCTTTGGCGGCTCGGCCGAGTGGCGTGGTGATCGATCTGACCGGAGTGGCTGAAGATGAGCCGGAAGCTCGTCTGCGGGCTCCTCTGGTGGAGGATTTGGATCCGGAGTGGCTGCGGAATGAACAGGGCAACCTGAATGGTCCGGTGATTGTGGCGCATCCGGCGGCGGTGGCGATTGCTCTGCTGTTGCGGAGTTTGCACCGGACTTATGGCGTGGTGAGTTCGGTGATTCAGATATTCGAGCCGGCGAGTGAGCGTGGCAAGCCTGGCGTGGACGAACTGCAGCAACAAACGGTGAGTTTGCTGGCGTTCCAGAAGGTCCCGAAAAAGGTATTTGATTCGCAGCTGACGTTCAATATGCTGGCGGCGCTGGGGGATGACGCGGAGACTTCTCTGATCCAGATTGAAGAGCGGATTGAGAGGCATTTGGCGACCCTGCTGAATTCGGAGGACCCGGTTCCGATGCCTTCTCTGCGATTGGTGCAGACTCCGGTGTTTCATGGCTATTCGATCTCCGTGTGGGTGACGTTCGAAGATGCTCCGTCGGCGCGAGAGATTGAAGAGACGCTGAGCGAGGCGGGGATCGATGTGCGGGGGGCTGGTTTGGAGCCGCCGAACAATGCGGGGATCGCCGGGCAGACCGGGATTGCGGTGGGGGCGATTTCGTCCGACCGGAATAATGGCAGCGCGGTTTGGTTGTGGATGGTGGCGGATAATCTGCGGCTGACGGCTGAGAATGCGGCTCGTCTGGTTATGGAGGCGGTGTGAGGTCGGGGCTGATTGCCGTGGCTGTGTGCCTGGCCGGGTTTAGTCAGGTTAGCTGCGGGTATCACGCAGGTGGGCAGGGGAATTTGCTGCCGAAGGATCTGCGGACGATTGCGATCCTCCCGTGGAATAACGCGACTACGCAATACAAGCTTTCCGGCATGATGGCGGAGGCGATATCGCGCGAGATTATTACGCGTACCCGATATAACGTGGTGGCCGACCCGGGGAAGGCGGATGCGTCGATTTCGGGCGGCATTGCAAATATGTTCACGGCGGCATCGGTGTATGACCCGGTTTCGGGGCGTGGCACGGGGGCACAGATTCTGGTGCAGGTGCAGATCCGGCTGGTGGGCAAGGACGGAAAAGTGCTGTTTTCCCGCCCGAATCTGGAATTTCGGGACCGCTATCAGATTGCGGTGGACTCCGGGCAGTACCTGGACGAGAGCCAGGCGACGCTGGAGCGGATCAGCAAAGATATGGCCCGAACCGTGGTTAGTGCGATCCTGGAAAGCTTTTAGGTTGCTGTGTGACTCCTGCTCAGTTCTTAGGTCGTGTGAAGCGCGGGGATATCCCGCCGGTTTGCCTGTTTTTGGGGCAGGAGGGGTATAACCGGGCTCGGTGTAAACAGGCGCTGATTGAGGCTTCGCCGGTGCCGATGGAGAGGTTTGATGCCGGGGAGACGGTGCTGGCGGCGATTCTGGACGACGCGCGGGCGATGTCTCTGTTTTCGAGTGAACGGCTGATGTTTGTGGGGAATGCGGAGGCGGCGCTGCCTCGGGGGCGTGCGGCTGCGGCTGCGGCGTCTGAAGACGATTCGGATGATGAGGGGGAAGCGGGGAGCGGGCCGTCGGCAAAGGGCGCGGATCTGCTGGGTTCGTATGTGAAGGACCCGACGCCGGGCGTGACGCTGGTGATTGAGGCGTCGCGGTGGGATTTTGAGGGTGAAGAAAAGGCCAAAAGCGAGCGGGTGCGGAAGTTTTTTGGCGCGATTGCGGAAGTGGTTGAGTTCCGGGCGTTTGATGCGGCGGGGGCTCGGACGGAGCTGGATCGCATGGCCAAGGCGCGGAATGTTTCGATTGAGCCGGCGGCTGCGGAGGCTCTGGTTGAGGCTCTGGCGGCGGATGTGGGCCGGATTTCGGTTGAGCTGGAGAAGCTGGCGCTTTATGGGCGTCCGATAACGGCAGAAGAGTTGCCGCTGCTGGTGCCGGATGCGCGGGAGAGCACGATTTTCGGGCTGGTGAATGCGCTGGGGCGGCGGGATCGCG
>RGPS01000280.1 GCA_010084195.1 Terriglobia bacterium | reverse complement strand
CCGCATGTGGCTCGATACCGACCGCATCTACCGCGCCGCCGCCGAGCGCCTCGTCCGCATCAAAACCAACCAGCAGGTCAAAGCCGCCGATCGCGACCAGTCCGCCGACTTCTCCAAAGAAGAAGCCTACGCCCACACCCAGGCGCCTGCCAAAGTCACCTTCGATGACAAAAAATGGGCCGACAATGTCCGCCAGTGGTCGAATGAACTACGCGCCTTCCCCGACCTCCTCGGCTCCGCCGTCTCCGTTTCCGCCCAATCCGACAACCGCACTCTCGTCAACACCGAAGGCACCCGCATCGAGCACGGTCGCGGCTTCGCCCGCATCGTTATCTCCGCCTCCGCCAAAGCCAAAGACGGCATGGATATCTCCGACTTCGAATCCTTCGAGGCTTTCGACCCCGCTGGCCTCCCCACCACCGACAAGGTCAAAGCCGCCGTCCGCCAGGTCGGCCAGAACGTCCAGAATCTCCTCATCGCCCCCACCGCCGAGCCCTTCGTCGGTCCCGCCATCTTCTCTGGTCGCGCGTCCGGCGTCTTCTTCCACGAAATCTTCGGCCACCGCATCGAAGGCCACCGCCAAAAGGACGAGTCCGAAGGCCAGACCTTCACCGCCAAAGTGGGCGAAAAGATCCTCCCCGACTTCCTTTCCGTCACCTTCGACCCCACGAAGAAGCAGATGGCCGGCATCGACCTGAACGGCTGGTACCAATATGACGACGAGGGCGTTGCGGCCCGGCCCGTCGTCTCCGTCGAAAACGGCGTTCTCCGCAACTTCCTCATGTCCCGCTCGCCCATCGAAGGCTTTGACCATTCCAACAGCCACGGACGCCGCCAGCCCGGCCTCGAAGTCGTGTCCCGCCAGTCCAACCTGATCGTCTCCAGCACCAAAGCCGTCACCGACGCAGCCCTGCGCCAGCTCCTCATCGAAGAAATCAAGAAGCAAAACAAGCCCTACGGCCTCTACTTCAATGACATTACCGGCGGCTACACCACAACAGGCCGCTCTGGCGCACAGTCCTTCAAGGTCATCCCCATCATGGTTTACAAGGTCTTCGCCGATGGTCGCCCCGACCAGCTGATTCGCGGCGCCGATATCGTCGGCACCCCGCTCGCCAGCTTCGCCAAGATCCTCGCCACTTCCGACAAGGTCGATGTTTTCAACGGCTACTGTGGAGCAGAATCCGGCAGCGTGCCGGTCTCCGCCGTCTCCCCCTCCATTCTGATCTCGGAAATCGAGATTGAAAAGAAGGACTCGGGGCAGGATCTCTTACCTCTGCTGCCGTCACCACTTGCGCTCCCGGCAACGAAAGGAGCAGGACTGTGAGTATCCTTCGCTATTCCGCGACCCTCATCTTCAGCACCACTGCATTATTCGCCGCTGACCCCCTGTTCGACGGCATGAAAGCCGAGCTCCTCCGCGGCCAAACCCTCGCGCTCGGCCAGCTCGACAAGCCCTACTACATTAGCTACGCTCTCGACGAAGGCCATGTCTGGTCCGGCCAGGCCACGTTCGGCGGCCTCATCAGTTCTGCCGACAGCAAATTCCGCATCCCCGAAGTGCGCCTCCGCATCGGCGACTACAAATTCGATAACACCAACTTCGCCGGTGGTTTCGGTGGAGGTCCCCGCTATGATCTCGGTGCGTTCCCCCTCGACGATGACCCCCTCGTCGCCCGTCGCTACTACTGGCTGGCCACCGATTCCGCCTACAAAGGCGCCCTCACCGTCATCGCCCGCAAGCGCGCAGCACTTCGCAACGTCACCGTCAGCGAGATTCTGCCCGATTTTTCACCAGCCCCCAAATTCACCCTCCTGAACGAATTCCGCCCCGTCACCTTCGATAAGAAGACCTGGGACGACCGCGTTCGCAAAGTTTCCGCCGTTTTCAACGCCTATCCGTCCCTTCGCACCTCTCTCGTCGAATACAGTGCCGTCGACGGCTACCACCGCTTTGTCAGCACCGAGGGCACTGAGGTCAAGCGCCAGGAAACCGTGGGTTCCGTCCAGATTCGTGCCTCCGGTCAGGCTGCCGATGGCATGATCGTTCGCGACTGGGCCCTCTTCTACGGTGGCGACATCCAGACCATGTTCCCCGAGGCCACCCTCGCGAAAGCCGCGAAAGACGTGGGCGAGCAGGTCATGAAGCTCGCCGCCGCGCCCATGGGCGAGAACTACTCCGGGCCGATCCTCTTCGAAGGCATCGCGTCCACCCAGTTGATGGCCGAAGTCCTGGGCCGCAACCTGCACATCTCCCGCAAACCCGTAGCTGCTCCCGGCGGAGCGGCGCAGTCCGCCGCTACCGAACTTGAAGGCCGTCGCGGCGTCCGCATCATGCCCGAATCTTTCGATGTCATTGACGATCCCGCAGCCCAGGGCTTCGGCCACGAAGAGGTGGACGACGAGGGCGTCGCCGGCAAGAAACTCCAATTGGTCGAAAAAGGCGTCCTCAAGGACTTCCTCCGGACCCGGTTACCCGTTCGCGGCTACAGCGAATCCAATGGACGCTCCCGCCTGGCGGGCAGCACCCCCGCTCCCACCAACCTCGTCATCACTTCCAAAGAAATCAGCACCTTACCCGAGCTAAAGAAGAAAATCATCGATCTCTGCCAGCAACGGGGCCTCACCTGGGGCATCATCATTCGCAAAATGGACTTCCCGTCCACCGCTCCCCTCGAAGAAGCCCGCAAGATCCTCGGTTCCGCCGGCGCTTCTGGTCGTGCCGTCAGCCAGCCCCTCTACGTTTATAAGCTCTATCTCGATGGCCGCGAAGAACTGATTCGAGGTGTCCGGATTCGGGGCCTCAACGCCCGGTCCCTGAAAGACATCCTCGCCGCAGGCGACGACAAAGTCACCCTCAACTACCTCGAGAACGGTGCCCCCTTTGCCTTACTTGGCTATGGCCAAAGCACCGCAGCCGTCTCCGTAGTGGCTCCGTCCGTCGTGATTGACGATCTCGAACTCATCAAGATCGACGACGAACAGCCCAAGCTTCCGGTAGCATCAGCCCCGGCCCTCGCCCTGCTGGCACCAACCCCCAATAGATGAGAATCTTAGGGCGCTATGTCTTTCGTGAAATCCTGGCCAGCTCCCTGCTGGCCACCATTCTCGCTACTTTCATCATCTTTCTGCGTGGAATTTCACCCCTTGTCGAGCTGTTAGTTCGCTCCGGCAACGGGATGGTTTTCCTGCAGCTTTGCGTCCTCGCGCTGCCTCCCGTTCTGCTCCTCAGCATCCCGTTCGGCGTTCTCGTCGGGATTCTGATCGGCCTCGGGCGCATGTCAAGCGATAACGAAATGGTGGCCATGCGCTCCGGCGGCGTCCCCACCAGAGTCGTTGCCATGCCTGTCCTGGCCTTCGCCACCCTCGCGATGCTGGTCGCAGGCCTCTGCTCCGTCTGGTGGAGCCCTCTCGCCATCCGCTCCCAGTACAAGCTCCGCAACAAAGTGGCGGCGTCGCTAATGACCGCCAACGTGGTCCCCCAGGTCTTCCAGGAGCAGTTCACCAACGACAACACCGTCCTCTACGTCGACGACGTCAAATCCGGCCTCGGTCCCACCGTCTGGAGCGGTGTCTTTATTGCCGACCTGACGCCCGCTTCCCAGCGTCAGACCGGCCTCAAAAACATGCCGACCGGCCCCCGCATCACGCTTGCGCAGGAAGCTATCGCCGTTCCCGATCCCGCGCACAACCGCATCCAGCTTACGCTCAAAAATCAGAGCGTTCACGAAGCCCCCTACCATTCCATGGCACCCCGGGGCGCCACCATCCTCCAGCAGACCCAGGTGCAGGCAGTCCGAGCCAAGCCCTTCAAAGAGATGCTCACGCAGGAACTCTGGGTCAATATCAAAAGTAAGGACCGCAAGTCGCAGGAAAGTATCGATGCCCGTATCGAGTTCCACAGCCGCTTTGCCCTGCCTGTCGCCTGCCTCATGCTGGCACTCGTAGGCATTCCCCTCGGCACGTCCTCCCGCAAAGGAGGGCGCTCGTCTGGCTATGTCTGGGGTATCCTGCTGGCATTCTTCTGCTACTACCTCGCGTACATCAGTCTCACCAACACGGCCTCCCGCTCCCATTCCATGCCTCCGGAGCTCGCGGTCTGGCTGCCGAACCTCGCCTTCGGCCTGGCCGGACTCGCCATGATCAGCCGCATGGAAGTTCCTGGCGACCGTGATCCTCTCGGGGCTCTTCGGCAATCGCTTGTCAGTTGGATTTCGAGCCTCGGCGATCTCACGAAAGTTCCGGAAAAAGCGGTGTCATCCGGTGCCGGCGTCCGGTTCTCCATGTTCCAGCTCATGGATACCTACGTCCTGTCGAACTTCCTCTTCTACTTCGCTCTCTGGCTCTCCGCGTTCGTCGCCATGACCCAGGTCTTCAACTTCTTTGACCTTCTGGGCGACATCGTCAAGAACCACATCTCCCTCGTCAGCGTCCTCAAGTACCACTTTTTCCTGACCCCGCTTTTGATTTACGACACGCTCCCCATCAGCGTCCTGCTTTCCGTTCTCGTCACCTTCGGCGTCCTCACCAAGAACAACGAAGTGACTGCTTTCAAGGCTTGCGGCATCAGCGTTCGCCGCCTGGGCCTGCCCGTGGTTCTCATGAGCGGAGTCCTGAGCGCAGCTCTGTTCGCCGCTGACTATTCCTGGATCCCCCGCGCCAACAAAATTCAGGACGCCATCCATAACGAAATCAAGGGCCGCCCCCGCCAGACCTATCTCCACCCCGACCGCAAGTGGCTCTTCCACGACTACAAAATCTTCTACTCACGGGGCTTCGACGCTGCCGAGAAGACCATGATCGAACCCTGGGTGTTCGAGATCGACCCAAAGACATTCCGTCTCGCCCGCCAGATCAGCGCCAGTCGCGCCCGCTGGCAGGAGAACATTCACCAATGGGTCTGGGAACAGGGAACTGCACGCGATATGTGCGGAGTCGATGAATGCGCCGTCAATAACTTCACCGTCACCACCTTCCCGGAGATCACCGAGAACCCTGACGACTTCCTCATCGCCGTCAAGCAGAACCGCCAGATGAACTACGCAGAACTCGGCCAGTACCTGAAGTATCTGCAGGACCGTGGTTTCGATACGGTCAAGCTCCAGGTGCAGTACTATCGAAAGTTCGCCGTTCCCGCTTTTGCCCTCATCATGGCTCTCCTCTCCGTGCCCTTCGGCTTTCTGGTTGGGAATCGCGGTGCCATGGCAGGTATCGGCATCAGCATCGCCATTGCCATGGGCTACCTCGGCGTCGGCCAACTCTTCGAACAGATGGGCAACGTCAGTTATTTACCCGCCGTAGTCGCCGCCTGGGCTCCCGACGCCCTGTTCTCGCTCGGTGGCCTCTATTTAATGCTTCGAATGCGAAGCTGAGCTGTCAGAGTGTGGGGCAGGTTGTTAACCTGCTGGCCGATTGGCAATCGGCCCACCTTATTCGACGGCTGGCGGAAACCTGCGATTTGCCAGGGAATGTCCAGATGACCGGATGACCGACCATGAATTCCGCCGACAGGTTCAGAGCGGCCTCACCAACTAGCTGCAGCCTGAGCGCATGATGCCCGGGCATCAT
>RGPS01000279.1 GCA_010084195.1 Terriglobia bacterium | reverse complement strand
TGCGAACCGGCAACTCCGCCCCCGGCAGCAAACTCCCGCAAAGCATAGCGGCGACAAGCTTCTTGTTTTCCATACAACCTCGTAGACGGATTTCGATCACTTTTGGTGCCACCCATAATCATGACGCTTTTATGTTCAGCAATGGGGGAGCCGTCCGACACCAACCTTTGTGCCCAAATTCAGCCGGCCACCTTCGCGGGCTTCAACCGTCTCGCCCTCGAACTTTTCGTACCTGCTACCCGTGCCGGATCGCACGCCGAACCCGAATTCGCTGGTCATCCACAATCACCAGGCTGCCTGGCAGATCCTCATCAGTAACCAAAGCAAAAACGCGGCGCAGCCCCTCCGCCGTGGCTTCAATCGTCGTAGGCCATACGCGCAACCGAATCACACCGGCATGTGACCCAACCGGAAACATCCTCGCATCCGCGAAATCTTCATCAAATGTGACGACGATCCACCCGCCCTCTTGCGCCCAATCAAAGATCACGCGGTCTGTTGCCCCGCAGGCCAACCTCGTCCACATGCGTCACTTCCCATTCGGGGCGCAAAATCCCTCACAATGTTGCCAACGAGCCCAGGAATATTCTGATCGAGCAGAATACGCAGCCTCAACGAGCCAGGACCTGATCCTCGTCAACCACCTGTGCCGCATACTCCAGCGCGGTGCTCACGTAACTTGTCGTTAGGCCCGGATAACTGGCCACAATCCGCTCAACCGTGTAGCCCCCCGCAACCATCCCCAAAATGTTCCGCACCATGATTCGGGTGCCGCGAACCACCGGCTTGCCCGAACAAATCTCGGGGTTAACTTCTATCCTGTCCATTTCCATAGCTCACCCGAAATAGCTCACCCAAAACTCAACGAATCGTCAATCACAACAATTTCCCAACTTTCTTCTCAATCCTGCCAACAATTTAGCCAACCTGCCTCACGTTCTCCCGCAGCCCAACTGCTACATCTAAGCCGAAAGGAATCCTCCATGACCACTGAAAAACAGCAGCAAGCTAACCTCGCCAACGCGAAGCTCTCCACCGGACCCCGCACCGAACCAGGCAAATCCCGCGCCAAACTCAACGCGCTACGCCACGGCCTCACCGGCCAGTTCTACGTCATGTCCGAAGCCGACCGCCTCGCCTACAACGACTTCGAGAAAAACATCCTCGCCACCCTCGCCCCGGTCGGCCACTATGAGCGGGACCTTGCTGTCGCCATCGCCCAAAACCGCTGGCGCCTGAATCGCGCCCGTGCCATCGAATTCAACATCCACGGCCTCGGGCACCAGGACCTCGCCGACGACTACCAAACCGGCAGTCCCGACACCGAAGTCGCCGTCGTCCAGGCCCAGACCTGGCTCAACCGCCACCACGCCCTCACTAATCTCCCCCTCTACGAAAACCGCATTGAACGCAGTCTCGCCCTCACAAAGAAGGAACTCGACGACCTCCAGACCACCCGCAAAGCCGCCGAAGCCGCCGCCATCAAAGAGGCCGAACTCCTTCTGGCTCAGCGGGTAATGAACAGGGAACCCATCACTCCCGACACCACCGTCGAGGTCAATGGCTTCGTTTTTTCAGCCAAACAACTCATAGCCGGTATCAATCGAAAAACCGAACTCGAGTCCGCCCGCTTCTACCAATCCGAGGGCTGGGATCGCAGCCAGAAGTTCCGCAGCAGCCTCCGGCTACCCATCATCTCGGCCGAAACCCAGCCCAAAGCCGCCTGACCCAGCTCCATCACGAGGCTCACGATAATGACCACGCCCGAATTGCGCCTACCGAACCTCCCAGCCCTGCTTTGCATGGGAAGCGATCCTCTCCACAGCCCGCATCAAATTCTCATACGAATTCGCATAGCTGAACCGCAAATACCCCTGCCCAAACTGTCCAAAACTCCCGCCATCCAGGCAAGCCACACCCGCATCATTCAGGAGCGAGTCCGCAATCTGCTTCGATGTCATCCCAAGAGCCGCCGCGCCCGCCTTTACATTCGCGAACGCATAAAACGCGCCACCCGGCATCTGGCAACTCCACCCCGGAATCTCATTCAAACCGGCACAAAAGGCCGCCCGACGACGCCCAAATTCCGCATTCATCCGGTCCACATCGTCCTGCGGCCCCGTCAGCGCCGCCAACCCGGCGATCTGCGTGAAAGTCGCCGTACAACTCGTCGAATTCACCATCAGCTTGCCCACCGCCTCAGCCAGCCACTCCGGCATCACGCCATAGCCCAGCCGCCAGCCCGTCATCGCATAGGTCTTCGAGAACCCATCCAGAATGATCGTCTTATCGACCATCCCCGGCATGCTCGCAATCGAAACCGGAGCCTCATTGCCGTAGTAGATCCGCGAATAAATCTCGTCGGACAGCACCATCACATCCCGATCCCGCAGCAAATCGGCAATCTCCGCAATGTCCGCCGCCGGAATAATTCCACCCGTCGGATTCTGGGGCGAATTCAGCACCACCATCTTCGTCTTATCGGTCAGACTCGCCCGGAAAACATCCATGTCGAAGGAGAAACCCCGCTCCTCAACCAACGGAATCGGCACCCCCGTCGCCCCCAGGTATCCAATCATCGACTCATAGATCGGAAATCCAGGGTTCGGGAAGATCACCTCATCCCCCGGCTCCAGCAACGCCATCATCGGATAGAAGATGATCGGCTTGCCCCCCGGCACCACCACCACATTCTTCAGCCCCACCGGAATCCCGCGCGTCCGCCCCACATACTCGGCAATCGCCTCCCGGAACTGAGGCAAACCCGGCGTCGGGCCGTAATGCGTAAACCCGTCGTCCAGAGCTTTTTTGCCAGCCTCAATCACATGTTTCGGCGTATCAAAGTCCGGCTCCCCAATCTCCAGGTGGATAATATCCCGACCCTGCGCCTCCAGAGCCCGTGCTCTCTGCAATACATCAAACGCCGACTCGATCATCAGCCGCGACATTCTCTCAGCAAGTTTCATTCCGTCAACAATCCTGTCCGTCAACAATTCTATTCAACGATTCCGCGCGCCCCGACGTCAGAAATGTGTAACATGCTGTTAGCAGTGCCAACCCGACCAGTTCCGACCTCGTCCTCAAACGCACAGGACCAGTTCGTCAACGAGCACATGCGCCGCATTTTCCGCCAGATCTACCGCCTCGTCGGTAACGTGGAAGACGCTCAGGACCTCACCCAGGAAGCGTTCATCAAAGCCCTCCAGCATCAGGACCAGCTCAAGGATGGCGATAAATCCGCCCACTGGCTCTCCCGAATCGCCACCAACACCGCCCTCGATTTTCTCCGCCGCCACAAGCGCGTCGTATTCTGCCAGATCAACGAGGCCCCGGAAGGGCATTTTGAAACGCCGGAAGCAGGAGCCCTCCGCGCTGAACGCCGCCAGTGGCTGGCTCAGGGGCTGGAAAAACTCACCCCCCGCGAACGCGCCGCCCTCGTCCTCCGCGACATGGAAGACCTCCCCGCCGAAGAAGTCGCCCAACGCCTCGACTGCTCCAAAGCCACCGTCCGTTCCCACATCGCGAATGCGCGCATCAAATTAAGAAAATTTGCCGAGAGGAGAAAAAACTGACATGTCTCACCCTGCTGAACAGGACCTCGCCCTCTATGCGACCCGGGACCTCACCTTCTTCTCACGCCTGACCGTCGACCGCCACGTTCGCAACTGCCCGGCCTGTGCGGAAACGGTCGCCGAGTATCGCGAAATCACCGCCGAGCTGGCCAACGCCACGCCGCAAATCGAAGACTGGGACATCCTCGCCGCCGAAATGCGCGCCAACATCAGTCTCGGCCTGGAAGCCGGTGCCTGCCTGCCCACCACCGTGTCCGAGGCACCTGTTTCCTGGTTCAGCCCGCGCCTCGCTGTCGCCATGGCCAGCCTCATGATCCTCGCCGCTGCCGGCGTCGCACTCCGTCCCGATCAACCCAAACCGACACCCACAGTTCTCGCCCAGCAAAGCGTCAAAGTTGACACAGAAGGAGTGACCATTACCAATGTCTACATGGAATAGGACACTCCTCGCTGCAGCCTGCTGCCTCCCCCTTCTCGCTCAGCCGCTTCTCGCTCAGGAAGTCGCCCTCGACCCGAACACTTCGGTCAAAATCGACCTCCCCGCAGACTCCCCCCTGACCCTGGTCGCTTCAAACCTGGGCGAATCCCGCGCCACCACACGAGGCGGGGCCATGGTCCTCGACCTCCATATGTCCGTAACTCTCCGCAACGCCGGCTTCCGTCGCGTCCGGGGCGTTACCCTCCTGATTACTGCTCAGGAATCTGCCCCCGGAGGCAAGGGTTCCGTTGCCAGACCCTCCATCGACGTTCCCCCGAGCCAGGAATTTACCATTCCCGTTGAGCTCCGCCTCCTGCGTCCCGTCCAGCCCGGCAGCGGACCCCTGCTTCAATCCCACCTGATTCGCGTCCAGCTCGACGGTGTCCTCTTCGACGACCTCAGCTTCTTCGGCCCCAACAAACTCAACTCCCAGCGCGCCATGACCGTCTGGGAAACCGAAGCCCAGCGGGATCGGGCGTATTACCGCCGCGTCCTCCAGGCGAAAGGCGAAAAAGGCCTCCGCGACGAAATGCTGGCCGCTCTCAGCCGCCAGGCAGACCGCCAGAAGCTCGAGTCCGCCACCAACGTCAGCCCGTCCGCAGTCGAACATGTCGCCCAATATGCCTTCCTCACGGTTCCCCACTCCCCCGTCGAACCCATGGATGCCTCCGCGTCCGGTCTCGACGTCGTTAACCGCTCCGGCCGTGCCATTCGTCACATCGAACTGGGCTGGATAGCCCGCGACGCCGAAGGCCACGAAGTCGCCGTCCTCACGCCGCCCACCACCCCCGTCTCCCTCGCGCCAGGCCAGAAATCCCGCGTCCCTCGCACAGGCAAGCCCCTCGACGTACCCCGCCTCACCGGCTTCATCAAACAGGTTGAATTCGGCGATGGCAAGGTCTGGGTCCCCACCCGCGAAGACCTCTCTGCCTCCCCGTTGCTCCGTGTTCTGGCCCCATCTCCCGAAGAACAGCGCCTCGCTGACGTCTACAACAAGAAGGGCATCGCAGCCCTCATGTCCGACCTGAACCGCTACTGATGCGCTGAGCCTGCCACACGTATAAAATACGACCAACGGCCATATGCGTTCCCCTTATGCGTTATCCATCGTCGCGCTGATCCTTACCGGCTGCGCTGGCAACAAGACCGAAGCTCCGGCAGCAGCCAAACCCGCCAAACCAATCGGCGCAGTTCTCGAAATCCAGGCCCCCCTCGGCCTGCCCCCGGTGCCAATCCCGCCGGATAACCCACCCACCGCAGAAACCGTCGCTCTGGGAAAAAAGCTCTACTTCGACACCAACCTCTCCGCCGACCAAACCCTCGCCTGTGCCAGCTGTCACAGCCCGGAAAAGGGCTACACCGATAATGCCCAGTTCTCGTCCGGCGTCGGAGGCAAACTCGGGGGCCGCAACGCCCCCACCGTCCTGAACGCCGCTTATAACCCGGAACAATTCTGGGACGGTCGTGCTCCCAGCCTCGAAGCCCAGGCGGAAGGCCCTATCGCCAACCCTGTCGAAATGAACCTTCCGCACACCGAGGCCGTCAAGCGCCTCAATGCAAGTGCCGAATACAAGCCGCTGTTCGAAGGGG
>RGPS01000278.1 GCA_010084195.1 Terriglobia bacterium | reverse complement strand
GTCACCGTGGCCGCTGCTCCGTAGAGCGCAGACCCGGTCTGGTCCGCGTCAAGCGAACACGTCCCCGTTGTCAGCAGGGTCACCACTGCCCCGGACACCGTGCAGACTGAGGTGGTTGTCGAGGTGAAGCTTACAGGAAGACCTGTGGACGAGGTGGCCCCGGCCAGAAACGGTGTGGTCCCCAGTGCCAGGTTCCCGATGGAGAAGAAGGTGATGGTTTGGATACCCGGCCCCACCACAAAGCTCTGTGGCACATCCGGCGCGGGCAGCCAGTTGGAATTGCCCGCCTGGCTGGCGGTAATTGTGCACGTGCCTTGTGCCAGCATCGTAACCGCAGTGCCCGTCACCGTGCAAACACCCGACGTCGCGGAGGTAAACGTCACGGCCAACACGGAGCTGGAAGTGGCAGCAACCTGAAACGCGGAAGGTGTGTAGGTTCGGCCAGATAAAGAGCTGAACGTTACGGTTTGAGCGGCCCGTGCCACCGTGAAACTCCGGGGAACCGCCGTCGCGGCGGCGTAGTTCGCGTTGCCGGCCTGAGTGGCAGTCACCGTGCAGGTTCCTGCGGCCAGAATCGTTACCGTAGCGGTAGCAACCGTGCAGACATTGGCAGTAGTGGAGGCAAAAGCCACCGTCAGAACAGAACTGGCGCTGGCCGTAAGGCTGAACGGGGCGACGCCGAAAATAACGTCAGAGGGAGCAGCAAACGTGATGGTTTGGACACCGGCGGTCACGCTGAAACTCTGCGTAACGTTGCTGGCAACCAGATTGTTCCCATCGCCCGCCTGACTTGCCGTCAAAGAGCAGGTACCAACCGCGACCAGGGTCACGCTGGTTCCCGATACGGTGCACACACCTGTTGTGGTGGAGGCGAAGGCCACGGTCAGCCCAGAGGGTGCCGCAGTGGCACTAACGGTTACCGGGGAATCCGTGAGCCGCACACTACTCAAAGCCCCGAAGGTGATCGTCTGGGCGCGTTTCGCTACTGTAATCGTGCGCGTCACGTCAGGCGCCGCTCCAAAATTCGAAGTTCCGGCCTGCGTCGCGGTAAGCGAACAGCTGCCCGCCGCCAGAATGGTCACAGTGCTTCCGGATACGGTACAGATATCGGTGGTATTGGACGTCAGCGTCACGGTCAACAACGAGGAGGCCGAAGGGCCCAGCGTCACCGGCGAAACGCCGAAAGTCACGTTGGCTGGCTGCGCAAACGTTATGGTTTGTGAAGCCGCGCTGACCTGGAAGGTACGGACCACATCGCTCGCCGCCTCGTAGTTGTTGTTGCCGGCCTGGCTTGCCATGAGGGCGCAGGTTCCCACAATTTTTAAGGTCACAGTGCTGCCGGATACCGTGCAGACGGAAGTGGACTCCGAGATAAATGTCACTGTCAGGCCGGAACCGGCACTGGCCGTGAGCGGAACGGAAGGTGAATCCAGGCCGCCACTGGCGGGGCCCGCAAAGGTGATGCTTTGCGTTCCCTTTACCACCGTGAACGCCTGCACCACAGGAGTAGCTGCGCTCACATTGCCGTTACCCGCCTGACTGGCGGTGATCGAACAGGAGCCAACACCGACCAGCGTGACCGTCGAGCCCGAAACCGTGCAAATTCCGGTAGTGGTGGAAACGTACGTCACCGCCAAACTGGAGGCGGCCGTAGCGCCCAGGCTGAAAGTACCGCTGCCGTAGGCCCGCGGATCCTGCAAGCTCGAGAACGTGATAATTTGGCTCAACTGCGCCACATTGAAGTTCCGCGTCACCTGGGTTGCGGCTGCATAGGAACCGTTCCCTGCCTGATTAGCGGTCAGCGTACACGTTCCTGCCCCGACTATAGTCACGGTCACACCGGACAGCGTGCAGACATTGGTGGTAGTGGAGGCGAACGCGACAGTTAAACCAGAGGGGGCAGCCGACGCGCTCACAGTGAACGCCGAGACGCCGAAAGTAACGTCGGCTGGCTGCGCAAACGTTATGGTTTGTGAAGCCGCGCTGACCGAGAAGGTACGGACCACATCGCTCGCCGCCTCGTAGTTGTTGTTGCCGGCCTGGCTTGCTTTAAGGGAGCAGGTCCCCACAGTTTTTAACGTCACGGTGCTGCCGGATACCGTGCAGACGGAAGTGGAACCCGAGGTAAATGTCACTGTCAGGCCGGCGCTGGTACTGGCCGTGAGCGGAACGGAAGGTGAATCCAGGCCGCCACTTGCCGGGCCCGCGAAGGTAATGATTTGGGCACCTCGCGCGACAGCAAACGTCCGGGTAACTCCCGTCGCCGCAGCGTACGCGCCGTTGCCGCTCTGGGTGGCAGTGATAGAACAAGTTCCTGCGCCGACGATCGTCGCTGTGGAGCCCGACACCGTACACACAGGGGACGTTGTTGAGGCAAAGCTCACCGAAAGTCCGGAGGTCGCCGAGCCGGTTAGAGACACCGGTGCAACACCAAAGGTCACATCGCCGGGCTGGGTGAAGCTCACGGTTTGGGCCGTGTAGGGTAGTTGAAATGCCCCGTCTGTTGCACTGATCGGAACGTCAGCGGCGTCGGGATTCACTGCGGCCACATTTGAAAACGCCAACGCGTAGGGGCCGGCCGCGGCACCTGCCGGGATCACGATCGTGATGGCGGCCACCGTGCCATCAGCGATGGTGTCAGTGTTAAAGCCCGCGATTACAGCCCGTTTCACTCCAGCACTCAGCAGATTAGAAGAGAGGGACTTTCCCGCAGCGCTGGCAGCACTGCCGGTCGCGAACGAGACAGTTAGACCAGAGGCATAGGTCAGATCAAAATTAATCCCGCTGACTGCCGCGCCGTTGTTCGTCAGAAGAACATTGACGGTAATGGTGTTTCCAGGCGCCTGCGTCCCCGTAATAGTGCCGAAAGTGAGGGTCGGGGTCGCATGTGCTGCTACGGCGGCCAGGGTCAGGTAGTCTGCCGCACGTGGTTTTACTGAGACGTGGAGGACAGCCACAATTCCTGAAGTCAGCTCAGTACGATTGAAACCGATCAGCAGAATCCGCCGTTTACCCGCACCAACCACGCCAGTTTGCAGAATCTTGGTGGCGATTTGAGCGGCAGGTCCAACTTCAGCGGTCACTTCCAGCCTGGCATCGTCAAAATCCAGATCAAACTGCAGACCTGCGATGGATTCCGAATCGGCCGAGAGCCGGACCGCCAGCGTGTACTGATCTCGTGGGCCGGTGGTGGTCCGCTCCACACTGAGCTCCGCCGCACAGGCGGACGTTGCCCACAACATAACTAGCCCAACATTTCTGCAACTTTTGCACACCCTGCACAGGATGTTTCGCACGTTAACGTTTCCGCCCAAGTTAGCTGGAACCTCAGGCTCCAATATCTCCTGTTTTAGGCCAACAGGGAGCGTTTACGGCGTATACCTTGTTTACGGAGCAGGTTGAATGGCTCCAGGCATCTTCGATGGAGTATTATTTAGTGGCTGTTTGTGTGGGGGAGGTATCTGTCTTTGAATTAGATATACGGGAAAGGCCGGAGTGACAAACAGCAGGGCCATCAGCAGGAAGCTCAGTAAAAGCATCCCGGGCTGACCCGGCAGATAGCTGTATCCAGGTGATTATGGAGGAGGCAACGCGGGCGATGCAATCCCACGCGAGTGAACTTCCCCGATGGGCACCAGAGACGTCTCAGCGCACGTACTCTGAGTGGTATCCGCTTCGAACTAATCGGAAACAGTGATCGACAAATTAGTGACTTTGTCTTCCAGCGTTTGGAGCCGACAGGCTAAAGCGTTTATCGACGACCCGACCATCTCATTACTCTCAGTATTCAGCAACTGATCACGGAGATAACAACTCAAAATGTCGTACCCGGCCCGCCGAGAACTATCCAGTTGGGATGCATATTCTCCCGCGGTAAACCGGATGGAGACTACGTTTTTCCATAGTTAGAAAGCTCGCTCATAATGACGAAAAATGGTAAAGCGCTTCCGCGCCGCGACTCATTGCCGAAATGAATGCTATCACAAGTTTTGTAGTTTTTACGGTAGTGCAGCCTGTGTAGCTGTTTTGTTCTCCTTCTTGAAGCTGTTGACTTCACGCTGGCTTTGTCGGGCACCGTTGATAGCTCGCTGTTCCACTGGGCAGCTATCGTGGGGGATTACCTTTCCCTTCGCATCCGTCGTCCTCTCGTGGCTGTATCGTTCCGGGTTCGTCCGAGCATCGTTCGCATGGGCCACTTCGTGGGCGAGCGTTTCTGAGGTTTGAAGATAACGGATCTCGAGCGGCCGTAGTCCGATAGAATCGGTGACGTGAAACGGCTCTATCTCCTCACCCGCGATCTGCACCTCTACGCAGGGCTCTTCGTCAGCCCCTTCATCCTCATTTTTGCCGTTAGCGTATTTTGCATCGCTCACGGTTGGCTTCCGGTACCTGCGAATTCACCTGGCAGATCAGTTACGGGGCTTCACATCCCACCGGGCATCGAGAGGCTCCGAGGAAAAGAACAGATCGAGCAACTCCGGCCTCTTCTTAACCAGATGAACGTTCACGGAGAAATCAACTTCGTTCGGCGTATCGCCGCCGAGAACCGCCTCGTTGTTCCGGTGAACGTTCCCGGTCGGGAAACTGAGGTTAGTCTCCACCTCCCCTCTGGTACCGCTGTAATAACCGAGCGGGCGAACAGCTTCTGGAATTCCGTGGTCTACCTGCATAAGATGCCCGGTCCGCACAATGTTGCCCTGCGCGGGAACTGGCTCTATATCGGCATCTGGCGATGGTTTGCGGACGTCACCGCTTACGCAACTCTCTTCATTACCATCAGCGGCATCTATCTCTGGACTGCGCTGAAGGCGGAACGGCGCATCGGGCTCGCAATTTTGACTGCGGGTACGCTCACGTTCCTGGGGATGGTGCTGACCCTTGCCCTCTGAACCTGCGAAGTCCGGACGGCAGACCATGAACGCTTTTCGGGTATGGAACCGTAAGCTCCACTATTATCTCGGCCTGTACTTCCTGTTTTTTACATGGCTCTTCGCTCTGACAGGGCTACTCCTGAACCACTCCTGGAAGTTCGCTGAGTTCTACCCGAACCGCAGCATCACGACCTCAGACGCGGCGATCAAGAGCCCGGCCACTGCTCTCGACGGTGCCTCGCTCGCTCGTGATGTGGCCGGGCAGTTAGGGATTCGCGGTGAAATCGCTTTAGTGACCACGGCTCAAGTTTCGGGTCGCATCGACTTCAACGTTTCTCGGCCCGGCAAGGTCTATCAGATTCAGGCGAATCCGAACGAGGGCCGTGCCCACGTTGTCTCAAACCAGTACAACGCCTGGGGTATCCTGCGCGTCCTCCACACATTCACGGGAGTCAGTGTCACGAACCCGAAGCAGAAGCGAGAATGGCTCGTGACGACCGCCTGGGCACTGGCCATGGACGCGGTGGCCGTGGGCCTCATCTTCATGGTCTTCAGCAGCTACTACATGTGGTGGGTCCTCCCCAAAAAGCGGATGCTTGGATCCACAGTGCTGTGCGCCGGTTGCCTCAGTAGCTTCCTGTTCGTCTTTGCACTTCGATGGATCTACTCGTGAATCACCCGCAGGTCTCTTGGGAAGTTCTGGACGTTGGCGGGTCGCCGAATTCACCGCTTCAATTCGCCAGTCGAAGTGATCCGGCGGGCAGCCTCCAATCGCGATGCGGCGCCCGCCAGCGCCTTCAGCCCGTGGCTTG
>RGPS01000277.1 GCA_010084195.1 Terriglobia bacterium | reverse complement strand
GCTGCCGCCCACCCCAATGCCGCCTCTGTCCGCCTCTCCAGCGTCGCCAGCGTCGATGAGGGCGACCTTTTCACCTCGCAACTCGCCGCCGGTACCGCCGTTCGCATCGCCGGCCGCAACCCCAATATGCAACTCCTCACGCTCGATGACGCTGCTGCCGCTTTAGTAGCTGCCGCCGAGTCCAACGCGGTCGGAATCTTCAATGCGGGCGGCCCCGGAGTCATTCCGCTCCAAAAAGCCCTCCGTGCCGCTGGAACCACCCAAATCGGTGTCCCCGATAAGCTCTCCCTGGGCGAACTCCAATACAACTGGACCGTCTCCAATGAGCGCGCCCAACGCGAACTCGGCTGGACCCCCAAACACTCCACACTGGAGGCCCTCGCCCAATTCCTCAGCTCGAAAAAAGGTGCCAAACCCGGTCTCATCAAAGAAAAATACGACGATTGGGGCCTCGACATCGACTACATCAAAGCCTGGGGCACCTGGTTCGAATTCCTCCGCAAAGTCTACTGGCGCATCGAATGCGAAGGCATGGAACACGTCCCCGAGGGCAGGGCGCTTTTCGTGAGCAACCACCGGGGTTTCATGCCCCTCGACGCCGTCATGCACCTGTGGTTGCAGTTCCGCAACACGGGCCGCATTCCCCGCTTCCTCATCACGCATACGTTGTTGCGCACCCCGTTCATGATGAACTTTCTCACCAAGCTCGGCGGTGTCGTCGCCAGCCAGGAGAACGCCAAACGCCTCTTCGATCAGGAAGCCCTCGTCGGTCTCTTCCCCGAAGGCATCCGCGGTACGTTTACGCCTTACAAACAGACCCACCGTCTCCGCGACTTCACCAAAAGCGGTTTCGCCGAAATGGCTGTCCTCAATCAGGCACCTATCTGGCCTTCAGCAGTCGTTGGCCATGCTGAAATCTTCCCCATCCTGGGCCGCATCGACTCCAGTTTCGTGGTGAAGGAACTCGGCTGGCCCTACCTGCCCATCGCGCCGCTTTTCCCGCTCGCACCCATCCCGCTACCCTCGAAATGGCACGTCAGGATGCTGCCCGTTGTCCCGCTCCAGGGTCTCAAGCCGGCCGACGCCGAAAACGCCCGCCTCATGAAGGAATTCGGACGCTACGTCCAGAGCCTGGTCCAGAAAAATATCGACGACATGGTAGCCAAACGCAAACACATCTTCTGGGGCAAGGTCCTCGACGGAACCGCCGTCCACCCACCGCCCTTCACCCCCCGCTCCCGGGCAGCTGCCGGCTAGCCAGAGCATTTCACTGTAGTCCGGGATGTGGGGCAGGATGGCATCCTGCGCGCCTGTCGCCGACAGGCGCCCGCGCCCCGGGGCACGTTGAGCGAAACTGCCCTTAAGGTCGCGGCAGACGCGGATTCATCAGCACATCCCGGATCTGTCGCTGGTGCCGTTCTTCATGAGCGGCAATCAGCCCCAGCAGATCCACGACATTGTTTACACCCAGAATCGGGTGGCTGACCTTCATGTTCTGCCCGTCATCCGGCAACGGTGTGGCCAGTAGTTCAGCTGTCAGCCGCGCGGCTTCCCCCAATTGTTCCCTCATGGACACCAGCGTCAGCCCCGGTCGCGGGTCCGCAATCTTCGGGCTCGTCGCCGCCACTATCGGGAACCGGATAATGGTCTGACGCACCACCGCCGGAATGAAGTTATTCGCGAAATCGAGAGGGATCTCCATCGCCGTCCACACCGCTTTCGGCACCCCCGGCATGGACACGTCAATGTCCGACAGACTGTACTTGATTTCTGCTTTCCGGCCCTGCTTCACCAGTCCGATCAGCTTCGAGATCGCTTCGCGGTAAAGGCCCTCAAACAAAATAATATGATCCAGAACCTGCAGCACCGACCATGCCCCCGCCTTCGGGGACCACGACGCCTGCTCCTCAGTCAGGTACGTGAGCAGCCCCAGCGTCTGGCGGCGTATCACTCTCAACCGGGAGATTTCACTGGCCACCGTCTCGGGACGGGAAGTAAACTGCTTCACCAACCCCGAAACGAAGCCTTCAATAGAATGTGTCTGACTCATTTAACGATTCCTCAGGCGCGGCCCAGTTCCTGCAGTTCGACAGGCGTCCGATACCGGAATAGATGCCCAATCCGGCCTGCTCGTTCAATTGTGGGGTAGATCTCGTTCAGCGCCCAGACCGATGGTTCCATTACCATGCTCTTCCAAAGGGCGCGGGAGCACCCGGAAGGCGGTTCGACACTTGTGTATGGCCGCAGCAAAGTGGCATCCAGAGGCGCCATATGCCGCCACGCCATCAAAGCGGAAGTCAGGCCGTTTCGAAAGGCCGCTCCCAGCTTCATCTCTTCACAGGCTGAAGCAAACGAGGCGGCCACCTCGGGTCTCGGCAGATTCACCAGTACCGCCGCCCAAACCAGGCCCGCCAGCATGTTCAGGCGCGAATTCTCGTCCGGCGCGTCTTCCCTCGCTGACGCCAGCATCCGGCCATGCGCCCCAGGCAAAGGAATGAAGCCCGAGGGCGCGAAATAAGCCGAGCGGCCCGCCCCGTGCCAGTACAGCGATTTCATTTCCGCCTCCGGCATCGCGTCAGAAATCGCCCGCAACCACTCCGGGTAAAGACCGCGCACCACCAGCCCCAAAGGCTCCAAAGCAGCCGGTTCCCAGTCCGGTCGGCTCCGCGCCCGCGCTGCGGCCGCGTATTCCTCGATCATTCCGGCAAATTCTCTTGGACCCGCCGTCTTGCCCAGCCCCTGGAGGGCCTTCTCCGCTAATGCAGTCCCAATCCCGGCATGTGTCGAGACCCCGGTCCTGTCCGGGAGCACCGCTGCCGACGGCTCCGCCGACCGCGTTGCCCGCTCATACGCAATGCCTTCCAGAACCCAGATACCCCGGAAATCAGGCAGTCGCAGCGCCATTCGTACCGCACCGTCGCGCAACGCATCGCCAACTTCTTTCTCCGGATACTGGAACAGCCGAAACGCTTCCAGCTTGTTGTCCAGTTCTTTCCAGTCGGCCAGCGCCCCGCTGCCCGGCAGGAAACGCATCACCGTTGCCGAGGCCTGGGCCATCCGCAGACCGCTTTCGAAAACGTCCCGAAGTGTCAAGATTCAAGTTACCGTATCAGGCTGCCTGCTCAGCCAGCCTGCTCTGCCAGCCACGTCACCCAAACGTCACCCAGGCCATCCATCAGGGCCTGGTGGACCCGGCAATGCGTCTCCAGCATGCCCTTGTCCATCATGTCGTGGAACGGCGATGCGCTCACCATTCCAAGCGTCAGCATTTCCACCATGTCCGCTGTACCGTACAAGGGGTCGGGGATCATCTTGCCGAAGTCGAAGACCTTCTCGCACCGCGGAGCGGCCAGAAAGTCCATCTCGGTGGTCACTTCGCCATCCTTCATCAGGTTGAAAGTAAAGTACTTCAGCGCAATACCAAACTTGCCCGGGCCGAACCCGAAGATGTTGGGGATCGGCGCAAACTCCACGAACGGATACCCCACCTGGATCGAGAGCACGCAATCGTCATTCGGCGTTTCCCGGATCTTCATGAAACGAGGCGATGGCGCCACACAGGCAGCTTCTTTCAGCCTCTTCTTCACCGGCCCCATTTCCATCACGAAGTCGTGGATCTGTAAAGTCAGGAGAACCCACTTATATTTCCCCGATTCGGGGTCGCTACCCAGTGTATATCCGTCCGGATACATCCAGTGAGCCCGGGTCAGGAACTCTTTGTAGACGAACTCCTTCAGCATCTCGGCGGCGTTAGCACGGTCCAGCCGTCCGAACTTTACAAACTGCTTCGCCCCCATCACAGAGCGGGGGCGTCCGGCGATATTGGTCTCCCCGAAATACCCCTCGGCGCGATTTTCCAGCTTGAATTTTTTCGCCAGGTCCAGCGGAAAAACCCGCAGTCCGGGCTTCGGCCCGTCACGCCAGGCCTGTAGTTCTACGCCCCGAACAAGGGCTTCTTCTGTCTTCTCGGCCAGAAAACGATCCTGCGCGGAGAAGTCGGAGGGGAAAGTGGTAGGGCTGGATGACATGCTTTATACCTTGCCTGAGATCTCTTTGGCTTCCCGGTGTGCATCGGTCGCCAGCGCCACCTGCAGGCAGAACAGGCCAGCCATGAACGCGTACCAAAGCTCGCGTTTGTCGCCACTCAGGAACAGCGTGATCTCCGCGTAGCGCAAAATCACCACACCGACGATCAGTAAAATGCCGTGCCCGGTCCGCCGCCCGTTATAAACGTAGCCGCCGCCAAACAGGAAAAAATTAAGACCTGCCGCAACCATGGGTTTCTTTTTCATCCGATTCTCCTTAGTGCTTCAAAATGCGTGAACACGCCAACATAACACAACTGAAGCCCCGCAGGAAACCCGCTGCCCTGATCTCTCCAAGTGATTCATTCTGATCCGATTTGTTTCATTCTGGTTAATCAGCTCGAAGTCTGTCGCGATGCCAAAATCTGCGTTGACATTTATCAGCCATTAACCAGATAATTAATGCAGTCCATAGGTCCATTTTTAAGGGGCAGAACTCCATGCTGGCCTGCAACCTCGGACTGTCATTTAACGTACGTTAATGCTGAAATCAGTTGTTAGATTATTTGAGGAAATTGCGATGATGAAGCTTCTGAAAGGTAGTACCGGCCTCGCGGCTCTTTATTTGCTCGGCTCCGGCCTGGCGCTGCAAGGTGCGATTACCTGCACAACCGCCGATTACAGAGGCACATACGCCTTCTACACCACAGGCGCTCTGCTTCAGTTGCCTCCGGCCGCAGCCGCGCTGATTGGGCCCTTCGCGCAAGCTGGTATTTTTACTTCCGATGGCGCGGGAAACGTGGTCATTGAATCAGCCCAGAGCTACGGCGGCTATATTCAGTCTTCCGGAGAAGTCGGTACCTACTCGGTGAGCCCTGACTGCGTGGTCACGTACTCGCTCGTGTTGCCCCCTCCTCTCTCGATTCCTGCGACGTTTACCAGTGTGCTCAGCGGCGGAAATCGCCAGAACGTCGTCATGATCACCGAGCCCCAGGGTTCCGTGGTGGTGGGACGCCATGTGAAGCAGGACCAGCGTTTTTGCGCCGTCAGTGACTTTACCGGTGCCTACCAGATCGATATCGCAGGCACTATTACCGGCCCGAAGGAAGCGGCTGGCCTGTTCCAGGGCCTCGGTCGCCTCGTGTCGGATGGCAATGGTAATTTCACGGGTAAGAGCATCGGCAACTTCGCCGGTCGCCAGGTGACTGAGGACTTCAAAGGCACGTACGATGTCACCGCCAAGTGTGGCCTGACTTTGAAGTATGCGAATTCTTTCGGGCAGTCGGCCAGCATTGGTGGCTATCTCGGTGGGCACGGTGACTCGGCCGCAGTGATCGCCCTGAACCCGGGCTGGGCTGTGTCCGGTATGCTTCGGGCTCAGCAGTAGCCACCAGATGATCGCGACCCGGACAATGGGAAACTTGAGGCCCGGTATCCGCCGCTTTCTTGCACTTCCCTTGATTGGCCTGTTGCTGTCCACCCTTGCGCCAGTCGATGCATCCCGCGTTCTGCTCCGGCCCAACCTTGCCCAGCACGCCGTCCGTCGTCTTGTAAATCGACTGCTCCACCGTGAAGTCCCCCGGATATCCGTCCGGATACATCCAGTGAGCCCGGGTCAGGAACTCTTTGTAGACGAACTCCTTCAGCATCTCGGCGGCGTTAGCACGGTCCAGCC
>RGPS01000276.1 GCA_010084195.1 Terriglobia bacterium | reverse complement strand
GGATCGCTGTTTTGGGGGGCATCCACCGAGATGTTGCCGGCGGCACCTTTGCTGTTGAGCGTGACGCGCTGGGCGTGGAGCATGCTCTGGTTATCGCGGGCGGCGTCGATAGAGACCTCATCACCCGCGTCGAAGTCGCCAAACTTACCGGAATCCCCGGTCTTGCCGAAGTACTTCGTATTCTTGTCGAGCATAACGACGATATTGCGGCGGTCGCCTGGATCCAGAACAATTTGGGTAGTGGAGATTCGCTGAATATTGCCGACCACGTTTTCAACCGGGCCGTTAGCCGCTTTGCGATTGCGGCCCGGGAAGGGGATTCCACCCAGGCCACCCTGGCCCTGACCCTGTCCAGGATAGCCACCACCGGGGTAGCCACCGCCCTGGCCGCCCGGAAATGGCGAACCAAACTGAGCAAATGCAGGCAGGTCGCTGAGCAGCAGTGCCAGCGCGAAGAGCGGTAAAACACGAATCGACATCAGGTGTTTGGACGGAAACCCGCGCAACCCGGTTACAAAGGTCATAACAGGACTTTAGCTGGAGTAGACACCGGGGTCAATGCCCTGCGTGAATTTGCTCCGCTCGGGGGATGAGGTTAGCCATGAACTTCTGCGAAGTGTCGTCGCGGAGGAAGATGAGGAGTTTGGGGGAGCAGCGTCTGGGGACCATTTATGGTTGAGTGCCGGATTTTCCCTTTAGTTCGGCTTGTAGCTGGCGGAAGGCGGAGTCTTCGAAGGTAAGTTTCAGGCGTTCGCGGCCTTCGGTGCGGGGGTTGCCAGGGCGGAAGATTTCGCCTTTGAGGCAGCGACCGAGGAAGGTAGTGGCCTCGTTGTCGTTGGAGGCCCGGTCGAGGACAGCGCGGAACTTGGTGGCGGCCTCCTGATGCTTGCCCTGCTTCCAGAGCGAGTAGCCGGCATTGAACCAGTAGTCGGGGTCGGCCTGGTCGCCTTCGAGGGCGAGGCTGAAGTTCGTGAGCGCGCCTTCGTTGTCGGCGCGGCGGGAGAGGGCAGAGCCCAGGTTGTTGTAAACCTCGTCGAGGGGGATTTCGGCGGCGACGAGCTGGAACTGTCTTGCTGCGGCTTCGTAGTCGGCCATGTTGTAGCGGCAGATTCCGAGGAGGAATGATGCCTCCATATAGAAGGAATCGGCGCGGGTGACTTTAGCGAGCCAAGGTGCAGCACCACGGTAATCCTTCCTGATGAAGGCCATGCGGCCCAACTGGAAGCCGGGTGCCGTGAAGTGGTCGTCGAGATGGGCGGCCTGGGTGAAAAGCCGGGTTTTCTGGTCGGGGTTGCGGGCGGCCAGGGCGCGGACATAGCTCTCCATGGCATCGACGCGGATGGGGGGATGGTCACGGAGGAAGACCGTTTCGGACCGTGCCATTTCGTGCTGGGGGGCGAGCATGCGAACCAGATACCAGGCGATGCGGGTTTCGAGGAGGGAGAGGTCACGGAGCGGGCCGGTTTGCTCGAATTGGGCGGTTTCGCGGAGTTTGGCGAGGTCGATGACGTGGACAGTGATGCGGAGATTGGAGTCGAGGGTGGTGTTCGAGAATTCGGCACCTTCCACGCGGTAGTCACCGTAGACGACCTGATCGGCGTCGAGGGATTCAGCAATGCGGAGGATGGTGGCGCGGGTGAGGACAGCAGCGGAGCGGACGGAGAGGCGGCGGTAAATTTCTTCGCGGTCGTCGTGGGAGAGAGCGAGGACATCGGCGGCGTATAGTGACTCGCGAAGGGTCTCAGCGGTGCTTTCGCCGATCCAGTTGAGTTGGGGCGCGCGAGCTTCGTTGAGGTTGGCGAGGGGCAGGACGGCGACGGTGGTGGCGGCGTGGAGTGCCGTGGTGGCGAGGAGCAACGGAAGGGTGGAAAGAACTTTCACGCTGATTTGAGGGTAACGTACTGCCAGGGGGCGGGGGATTGGCGCTACGGGCAAACAAGGGCGGGGCCTTCTGCTCCCTGTGTGCAGGGATACAATTCCACCAGGGGGAGTTGTCCAGTGTCCTGGAGGTTTGACGTCGTCCGTGAGGCAATTGAGCTCTGTATTGTGGAAGATGGCCTGCCGGAGCAAGCCCTTGAATTCGTTGGTATTCAGCGGGTTGTGATCGCCGCAGGAGTCGAAGCCCTCGCATGAATGGGGCTCAGTTAGCTGCGGCACTACAGCGTGCTGGATTTGATGTCGCTCGAATCCGTGGAAGCCACCATAGTTGAGCCATCCTGACGGGGGCAGGACAGTAGTTCCGGTTCATCCGGGCGAACCGATTGGAGGGCGGTGACCAGGGTTCTGACCCTGTAATCATCACGGCATTCACTGGGCCAGGAAGTCGCGGACTCGTTGCTCCACGGCTTCCGCAGTTGCCGGGTCGTCTCCGAAGGCGGAGATGAACTGGATTCCTTTTTCACGGCGAAACCAGGTCATTTGACGCTTCGCATAGTTTCGCGTATCCCGACGGGCGTAGTAGAGGGCCTCGGTCCTGTTGAGTTCTCCTTTGAGGATCTGGAGGGCTTGCTTGTAACCGATCGACTCGAAAGGTTTGGCCGTTTCGGGATACCCTTGCGCCAGAATGCCGGCTGTCTCTTCCACCAGACCGGACTCGAACATGACTTCGAGACGCTTTTCCAGACGTTCGTACAGGACATCCCGGTTGGGGAAGAGACCGAGCAGCAGAACCCGGAAGCCCTCCAGCGGCTCCTTACCCATAGCGAAGACTTCGGTGGCAGGTTTGCGGGTCGTCAGGCAGATCTCCAGTGCTCTGGTGACCTTGGGGACGTCGTTGGCGTGGATCCGTGCGGCTGTCACCGGGTCGAAACGTTTTAACAGGCGGTGGAGGGAGCCTGGTCGTTTAGCTTCCCGTTTGGCGAACCTCGTCCGCAGGTCCTCGTCGCGGGCAGGACCTTCGGCGAGCCCTTCAAACAGTGCCCTGAGGTAGAAGCCCGTCCCCCCTGAGATCACGGGCAATTTCCCCCGGTCCGCAATTTCGTTCAGAGCTGCGCGACCTGTTCGTAAATAATCGCCAGCGGTGAACACCTCATCGGGGTTTAGAACGTCCATAAGGTGATGAGGGATTCCACGGCGCTCGGGGATTGGGGTTCGGGCAGAGCCAATATCGAAGTACCTGTAGATCTGGACGGAGTCGCAATTGACGATTTCGCCCTGAAACCGTTCTGCAATATGCAGGGCGAGGCTGCTCTTGCCGGACCCTGTCGGGCCGACTACAGCAACAAGAGGTCGGAGATGTGTTTTAATCGGCGTTATACACTAATGATGACCGAGGCTGTATCGTGGTTGCCCAGGAGCGGGTCACTCGGGAGCAGAGGAAGGCGAAACAGAATGATCGCTTACGCGCGCGCAGCGCTGGTAGTTGTGGGGCTGGGAGTTTTTGGCGGTGTGCCACTGTTTTCGCAACAGGGCGTAGCCGCAGGTGCCATCTCAGCCGGCAAGCCGGATAAAAAAGCCGACGCTTATTACACGTTCGCCATGGCCCACCTGTATGGGGAACTGGCAAGCGCCTATGGCAACCGCGGCGAGTACGTCAATAAGGCCATCGACTTCTACAAAGACGCGATGAAGCTTGATCCGGACGCCAGTTATATCGGCGAAGAGCTTGCAGAGCTGTATGTCCAGACGCAGCAACTGGAACGGGCGACGGCGCAGGCGAATGAGCTGATTAAGGTCAATCCGAACAATGCCGGGCCGCACAAAATTCTGGCGCGGATTTATGCGCGACAGATTGGGGATCCGGACCAGGGCAAGGTGGATCAGGCGATGCTGAAGTCGGCAACGGCTGAGTACGCGAAGATTGTTGAGATCGACCCGAAGGACGTGGAAAGCCTTTCGATGCTGGCCCGCCTCTACCGCATTTCGCATGACGACGCTGCTGCGGAGAAGGCGTACCGGCAACTGCTGGTGGCCGATCCGAATGGTGACGACGCTCTGACTGGTCTCGCGGCGGTATTTGCGGACCGGGGCGACATGGCGAGCGCCATTGACATGCTGAAGCAGGCCGTCGACCGGAACCCGGATCCTCGGACGGTTACGACGCTGGCGGAGTTTTACGAACAGAACAAGGATTACAACAACGCGGCGGATACGTGGCTCAAGGCTCTGCCGCTGACGAATGACAATGCCCAGGTTCGGCGGCATCTGGCGGCGACGCTGATGGCGGCGAATCGTCCGGACGAGGCTCTGAAGTTCCTGCAGGAGTTGTCGCAGGAAGACCCGAAGAATGTGGAACTGCAGCTACAGCTTGTGGAACTGCTGGAACGTAAGGGTGACTTTGTGGGCGCTCATGCTGCTTTGGCTCGTGCGCAGGCCGTCTCCAATACGCCACAGGTACGCATGGCGGAAGCGGTGCTGCTGGAAGCCGAGGGTAACGGTCCGAAGGGGATCAGCGTTCTGGAAGGGCTGATGGCCGAGACGAAGAAGTCACAGTACAGTGATCCGGAGAGGGGCCTGCGAATTCAGGTAGTGGAGTTGCTGGCCCGGATGCAGCGGGGAGCGAACCGGATTCCTGAGGCAGTGGCGTCGTTCCGCATGATCTCTGAACTGAACCCTCCGGCAGCGCCGCGGGTGGAAGTTGAGATCATTGAGACGCTGATGGCTACCCGTGATTTCAAGGGTGCAAGGGCTGCGGCGGATGCTGCGTTGAAAAAGTTCCCGGAAGAGCGTGTGATCCGGCTGGAGCATGCCTCCGTGCTGGCCAATACGGGCCAGTATGACGCAGCGATTGCAGAGCTGAAGGCTCTTCCAAATGCTGCGAAGGATCGGGACACGCAGATCCAGATTGCTCAGGTTCAGGACAAAGCCAAGCGGTTTGGGGATCAGGCGAAAACGCTGGAACTTGCAGAGTCGCTGTCGAACTCAGCTCCGGAAAAGCAGGTGATCGAGTTCATGCGGGGTGCGATGTATGAGCGCCAGAAGAACTTCGAGGCTGCGGAGACGGCGTTCCGCAAGGTTTTGACGCTGGACCCAACGAATGCAGGGGCGATGAACTACCTGGGGTATATGCTTGCGGATCGGGGCGTGAAACTGGATGAAGCCCACAAGCTGATTTCGCGCGCACTAGAGCTTGATCCCGGCAACGGCGCTTACCTCGATAGCCTGGGCTGGGCGCTGTTCCGCCTGAATCGTCTGGATGAGGCGGCTGCGGAATTGAACAAGGCGCTGCTAAAGGTTGGCAAGGACCCGACGGTTCACGACCACCTGGCTGAAGTGTATTCGAAACAGGGCAAGATGAAGGAAGCGATTCAGCAATGGGAGGCTTCCATTAGTGAAATGAAGGCTGCTTCTCCGGCGGAACTGGACCAGGACGAACTGGCAAAGATCAACAAGAAGCTGGAAGCCGCAAAGCTGAAATCCTCGGGTAAGAAGTAGGTGCGGTGCGGCGCATGAAAATCGCAGTTGTGATGGTGCTGGGCGGGCTCCTGGCGCTTGCCGGGGAGAAGAAGCTGCCGTCCGGTGAAGCTTCGAACGAGGCCGTGGGCTTGCAGGCCACGGTTCTGGACGACGAGCAACTACAGCAGATTTTTTCATCCGACTTCAGCCGCATGTTTGTTGTGGTGGAAGTGACGCTGATGCCAAAGAGCGGCAAGACGCTGGACATTCGGCTGGACGATTTTCTGGTTCGTTCCGAGCAGTCTGGTTATCACACCGGGCCCCTCATGGCAGCCCAAATCGGCGGCGAGGGCGGCATCGTTGTGAAGCGGCCGGACCCGAGCAAGCGCCGCGGTG
>RGPS01000275.1 GCA_010084195.1 Terriglobia bacterium | reverse complement strand
CAGTCACTGACCGCCTGGGCGCGGATGTCATTCGCGGCATTGTCCAGAACGGTCAGGGGCAGATGCCTGCGTTCGGCAACATGAGCGAACAGGACCTCGCGCAGATCATCGGCTTCCTGGCCGGTCCCGGAGGTGTGAAAGCACCGTCCGCTGCCAAAGCCGCGCCCGGCCCGGTTGTCGCCACCGGTGGTGCGCCTGCCGGCCGTACCGATTCGAGCGCCAAGCCCGCTCAGTCCCCCTATGGCATGATGGACGGCCCCGCCTACCCCGCAGGCACCGAAGGCTCGAAGGACCGCTACTTCTCCGGGTGGAACGTGATGTACAACATCATTCGCCCGCCTTGGAACACCATCACGGCCTATGATCTGAACAAGGGCACTATCAAGTGGCAGGTACCTGTGGGCGACAATCCCGGCATCATGTCCGAACAGCGAGGTCTGATTGTCACCTCCGCCGGCATGCTTTTCCTTGCCACGGGCGAAGGCAAAATTCGAGCCTATGACGAGCAGGACGGTAAGGTACTCTGGACCGGCACGCTGCCCGCTGGTGCCCGCGGCATTCCCGCACTCTACGAAGCAGGCGGGCAGGAGTATCTCGTTATCTCGGCTACTTCCCCCACCAGTGGTGGCGCGGCCAACGCGGCCCTGGCCCCGGCGGTGGGAGCCCCGGCCGGTCCTGCGACACTGCAGCGCGCCTACGTGGCCTTCGCGCTGCCAAAGAAATAGGGGTTGTTACTCCCGAAGCAGCCACTTCAGGCTAAAGCGGGCGAAAGTAATCCGCTCAGCGGCATGCTTCTCGCCCCGCTCGTACAGCACGCCGATTGTCCCGTCACGCAGGCCAATCACGGTGGAGTAAGCCGCCGGTCCCGAATGCAGCACGCGGGGTCCGCTCCATGTCCTGCCGCCGTCGCGGCTGTATCGTGCTGCCAGGTTCTCGCGCTTCTCCGAAGCGGCATTAGTAAAGATCAACAGATCGTGCGACCCGTGGCGATATCGCACCATGCCCGCGTTGCAGCTCGGATCAATCAGTGCCTCGTCGTGTGAGGCGGCGTCAAAGTGCACACCATCGCGGGACCGGGCCGTCAGGCGGCGCTTCCCGTTCCGCATGTTCTGCAGCAACGTTCCATCGGCCAGCTCAACCACCTTGCTCTCATCAGACTCAGGTGCCACCGCCGGGGATACCTGCCAGCTCTTGCCCGAATCATCGCTGAAGGCATTTCTGGCCGTGACCTTTCCGTCACCGTCACGGACCACCAGAGGCACCAGATAACGTCCCTTTGACGTAACAAAGTGTGTCCCCGAAGTGGCAAACAAGGCCCGCCACTCCGGAGCTTTTATCTGTGGCGTCAGGTCCACCGGCACGGACCACGTTAGACCGTCATCGTCACTGTGAATCGCATGGACCTGTAGCGTCTTTGGTCCCGCAACCGCGCCCGCCTGCCCTGTGTTGAAGCCGATCCCTGGCGGCCCATAAGCATGGAAGCACCAGATCCGCCCGGTCTTTGGATCGAGCAGGAGTGACGCATCCCCCACACCACCCTCCGGCACTTCCCGCAGAACTCCCGGTGCCGTCCACGTCCGGCCCCGGTCCCGACTGCGGCGTATCAGGATGGAGATGCGCCCCGGCAGGTCGCGGTCATTCTCATGCCTGGCGTCTGTCACCGCGAGCAGCGTTCCTCTCCTCGTCTCCAGCAGGGCGGGGATGCGGTACGTATGAACCCCGGCGTCCCCTTGTCGAAACAGGTCAACCTGTTCAAACTCCGCAGTTCGGGCCAGGGCCAGGGCGGGGAAGAGCAGCGCCGTGCGGCGGGTGTGTCGAAATGCCATCTGTAGAAGCTTCGCACAACAAGCCCCGAAGCCGCCTGCTGCGAGCCTTCCGTTACAAATCCACCTTTGCATGTGGCGACGATTCCGGGTGTCGTGATACTATTAAAGAGTTCCGACAGGATTGCGGGGACGTAGCTCAGTTGGTTAGAGCGCCGGCCTGTCACGTCGGAGGTCGCGGGTTCGAGCCCCGTCGTCCCCGCCATTTATCACACTGTTTTATTCTCTGCACTGCCCCCTTTTCCTCTCTCCATTTACTCCGATGTGACCTGTGGTACAAACTGGAGTTCATGTCGAATATAACGCGTCGAAGCCTGTTACTCTGCAGCGCCGCCCTTCTGGGCGGCTCGTCACTTGCCGCATCCCCTAAGAAACGCAACGTTCTCTTCATCGCTTCCGACGATTTGAACAACTGCCTCGGCTGCTACGGGGACCCGATCGTCAAATCTCCGAACATCGACAGGCTCGCCCGGATGGGCGTCCGCTTTGACCGCTCCTACTGCCAGTTCCCGTTCTGCGGCCCCTCGCGCGCATCTTTGATGACCGGTCTCGCCCCGGATACTACCCGTGTGTGGGATCTGCAGGCGAACTTCCGTACCCATCTGCCCGATGCTGTCACTCTGCCCCAGCTATTTCAGAAGAACGGGTATTTCACCGGCAGGGCCGGCAAGATCTACCACTACAGCGTTCCCGATGATATCGGTACGGATGGCATGGATGACAAGGCTTCGTGGAACCAGGTGGTCAATCCCAACGGCGTGGACCACACCCGCGAAGAGCCCCTCCTCACCGTCCACACCCCCACCCGCGGTATCGGATCCTCCCTCGCCTTTCATGCCTCCGCAGCGCCCGACGCAGAGCATACAGACGGCCTGCTCGCCAGCGCCGTGATCCAGATGATGGAGCAACACAGGAACGAGCCATTCTTCCTCGGCGCCGGTTTCTACCGCCCCCACGTCCCCTTCATCGCGCCGTCGAAGTACTTTGACATGTACCCTCTCGAAAATATTCAGGCGAGGCCCTTCAAAGATGCCGACATGACCATCTCCCCGGACTGGGCCTTTTTCACCAAACCCGCCAACTGGGGCATGACCGTCCTCCAGCGTCGTGAAGCGATCCGAGCCTACTACGCTTCCATTTCGTTCATGGATGCTCAGGTGGGGCGTCTCCTCGACACCCTCGACCGCCTGAAACTGACCTCCAATACCACCATCGTCTTCTGGGGTGACAACGGTTACCAGCTGGGCGAGCATGGCCAGTGGATGAAGCAGACGGTGTTTGAAGCCGCTGCCCGCGTTCCTGTCCTGATCAGCGGCGCAGGGGTTTCTGCCCGCGGTCGGGGCTGTGCGCGGACCGTGGAACTGCTCGACTTGTATCCGACCCTTGCGGATCTCTGTGGCTTGTCCGGTGCGACGTCTCAGCTTGCCGGCAAGAGCCTGCGACCCCTGCTCCGGAATCCGAATGCAGCCTGGGACCGTCCCGCTGTTTCGCAGGTACAGCGCGTGCTGCCCGCGACCGGTTCTTCCAAAGCCACCAGAATTATGGGTTACTCGCTCCGAACAGAGCGCTATCGCTACTCCTTCTGGAACGAAGGGGAGATGGGCGAGGAACTGTACGACTACCAGACCGACCCGGCCGAATTGCGGGACCTGACGAAGCAGGCCGGTTTTTCGTCGCTCAAAGCAGATCTGCGGGTCCGACTGCTCACAATCATTGCCGCCCGTAAGGGGTAATTTGCTACCTGACGACGAAAACCGGCGCGCCCAGCACGTCGTACCGGGGCTGAATTCCCAGGCCCGGCGCGGTTGAGGTTGCCAGCCTGCCGTGCTGCCGCTGCGGGGCCCCTTCGGCGATACTGACCGTCACGTAGCTGTTGAAATCGGTGGAGGAGAAGAGCATCTCCGGCGGCGTACTGTGTGCCAGATGGGCGATCGCCGCCGTCACAATATCGCCGCCCCAGGTGTCTTCAATCGTCATGGCGATGCCGAGCGAGACACACAAATCCCGAATTTGCCGGGCCTTTGTCAGCCCGCCGACTTTGGAAATTTTCAGGTTGATCACATCCATCGCCTGGTCTTTGTAGCCACGCAGGACCATGGCTACGTCGTCGATCACTTCATCCAGAACCATCGGGCGGTCCGTATGTTGGCGAACCGCCAGACATTCTTCGTAGCGCATACAAGGCTGTTCGAGATAAACATCGACATCTTTGACGCCATTCGCTACCCGAATCGCACTGTGCTGATTCCAGCCGGTATTGGCGTCGGCCACCAGGACGTCGCCGGTTTGCAGTTCAGCCGCAGCTGCGTGAATGCGCAGAATATCCACGTCCGGATTTCCGCCCACCTTCAACTGGAACTTCGTGTAGCCCTGGGCCCGATAGACCCCCACCATCCGGGCCATCGCCTCCGGGGTGTCCTGCGAGATCGCCCGGTACAGGGCGAAATCCTCCCCAAACCGCCCGCCCATCAGCACCGCAACCGGCTGCCCGGTTACTTTCCCCAAAATGTCCCAGCAGGCCATGTCCAGCGCCGACTTGACATACGGATGGCCGCGCATTGCACGGTCCATGGCCTGATTAATCAGCCCCAGTTGGGTGGGGTCCAGGCCAAGCAGATGGGGTGCCAGTTCTGCTAAACCGGCGCGGGCACCAGCCGCGTAGGCCGGCAGGTAGGCCGGGCCGAGGGGGCAAATTTCCCCGACTCCAGTGACGCCCTCGTTGGTTCGGATCTCGACAACTGTAGAGTCAAATACGTCTACGGAATTGCCGCCGGACCATTTATAGCTTCCTTCGTACAGGGGCAGGCCGACGCGCCAGGCAAGGATTTCCGTAATCTGCATTATTTTCTTCTCCGGTGGGGCTGGGGGTGTTGTCCGGCGTATATTCTGCCGATATTACTTCTGACGGCTTATGCCTGCAGTCTGCGGGCGAAGAACCAGCCGATGAACTCATCGGGCACCGTCATGGTGGACAGTCGGCTTTGCTTCACCAGAGACCAATCGGCAAACAGGCCCGATTCTTTTATTTCGCGCAGCGTGACAGGAGGTTCAATCATTTTTCGAAAGCGAAAATCAGCCACTGCCAGTTTGGGGTCTTTGGGGTCCGGGCGACCGTCCCCAACAATATCGGCCAGGGCTACAATGGCGGCCTCACCCATCGAATGGTAGATGAAAACCACGTCGCCGGCCTTCATCTCGCGGATGGCGCGCAGTGCCTGCGCATTGCGAACCCCATCCCAAACGGTTTGGCCGTCTTTTTCCAGTTGGCTGACCGGATAAGTGTCGGGATCGGTTTTAGCGAGAAAGTAACGTTGCGAACTGGGCATTTGGCCCGATTCTAGCAGAAGGGACCCACAGATGCCGCTTCTCGTTAGCTGCTCTGTTCATTGCATAATCTTGCTACGCTTTAAGTTGGTAGGATTTATCTAAGGAGCCATGAAGCCACTGCTCATGACCGGGGGGATTTTTGTGCTCATCGCCACATCGGCGCTGGGCCAGACTCTGCCTGCATCGTCAACCCCACCGCTGGCCGCTAAGGCAGCGGAACCGGGCATCGCTAAACCTGTCGAAACCAGCACGAAATCCGGCAGCGCTCTCGAATTTAAGGCCGCCGACGAGAAGGAGGTTTTGCCTCCGCCGGCCCCTCCCGTGATAGGAGAGGAACGACGTGAGCACGCCTTCACCCGACGACCAGCCGCTCTATCGCCGTCCGCGCATCCTGCTGGTGATCGCGCTGCCGATCCTGCTTTGGATCACCGGCCTGACGAGGATCGCCTGGCCGCATCCGGCCCTGGCCTATGCCAGCTACGCAATGCTGGTGGGATACCTGCTCGCGAGCTTCCCGCAGATCCGCCGCAGCAATCGGGTTCTCGGCAGCCTGCTGATCGTACTCTGCGTGCTGCTGCATCTCGCCGCGATGCAGCAGCACGCAGAGTA
>RGPS01000274.1 GCA_010084195.1 Terriglobia bacterium | reverse complement strand
GCGTCTCCGCAACGCCCGCCTTCGCCCCCGCCCGTCTTCTCCCCCGCCAGCGCCCAATGCCCATCACGGGAGTCGGAAGCCGGAATCGCCCAGTATGCCTCAGATCCGGTTCTTGCACATCGCCTCGTACGTCGGCTCCACGCTTCTTTCAGCCCCCACCGCCCGACGACGCCCTTGCGCTCCGCTATCACTTCACCTCTATCAGATTGTGAGAAGGACTTTCGCCTTCAAGCTGTCGAGCATGCTCGGCACACCAGAAAAAGCCCTGCGCCCCAAAAAGAGCAGGGGCTTCTCCAAAGCTCCCCAAGCTGTCAACCCGGCAGGATGGCCCAACCGGGTCTGAACGCAGTCCTGGTAAAGACGTCCCGGATCTGTGACATGGCTGACCGTGGATGGTCGCACGCCTGACGGGTGGGAAGTCCCTCGGGCCGCATGTGAATGATTCGGAGGCAGGTATTCTCTGGCATCCGACGTGCAAGCATGTCACAGCATGAGCACAGACAAAAAGAGCACCGAAACAAACAACGCATGTGAAACGGGTATGGGGACGGCGGTAGCGTCGTTCCTTCTGGGCGCGACGGCCGGGGTTGCAGCGGGCATCATACTGGCACCACGGGCGGCGGAATTAGCCGGAGAAGTCAAGGCCTCGGCCTCTGACATGGCAAGGCGTGGCGCGAAGAAGGGGCACGAAGTGGTAAACGATACGGCCAACTCGCTGCACATGGCCGGTGCCGCCTTAAGGGATCGCGCCTCCAGGCGGAAGCGCGGTTGGCGGTGCGCTTCCGCATTTTGGGGCACCGGGATTAGGGCTATCTGACGCGTACGATGTCGGTTCGTGAGAAGTCCGCGCCTTCAAACAGGAGCGGCCCGGCGGACCAGCGTACGAGCGCGTAGGCGGCGCAATCGGATAAAGTTCAGGCCCGTGGGTATGACCCGAACAGCGGCGGTGCGAAGCAAGACATCCAGGTCCGCTGCAGCATCGGGACCGCGCCGGCCTCCCAGAACCATGACGGCTTCGAGCACGGAAACGGCGGAGATCTGACGGGTGGGGCAGAAGAGATGAGGGGAGGCTGCACAGCGGGGACCGATTTGGTTCAACTCGTCGGCCAGAGATCAACCAGCACGAGCCCTGCGGAGGCGCTCGTAACATTCCACAAGGGCCCCCACAGCCCCAGAAGCGGCTGAGAGTTGGTTTGCCAACCGGCCGAGGTCCTGAGGGCTGAGGCGTTGGCTCCTCCCTTCAGAGAAGAGTGAACTCGGGTGTTTGGAGCGTGGTTTCCTGCCCGGACTCGCTACGGGCGAAGTAAACACCTTCAGAACGCCGGTTCGTTTGGCACACAAGCGGTTTCGATGGATGTCAACACGGGCTGAACCCTTGCCATGCTGACACTTTCCATTTCCTGCTCCGAAGCGGATGCAGAAAAGAGGCGATATTGCTGCAAGGGGCTTGCTTGCGGAACTGTTGCCCGACTGGAGGCTGCGGGGCACGATAAAATCCGGGAGATGGATCGATTCCAACAGGCGGTATTTCGTTGGCTGGCGCTTTTGGGGCTGGCAGCGACGGCTGTGGTGTCCTTAGCTGCGGACTCAGGGCTTCGGGCTCAGGCTGCTGCGCTGAAGGCCAGGGGCGATGCGGCGGGGGCTCTGGCTTTGTTTGAACAGGTGGCGGTGGCGGAGCCGCGGGCTGCTGATGTTCGGGATGAGGCCGGGTTCCTGCTGGTGGTGCTGAGCCGGCAGGCGGAGGGGATTGCGCGGTTTGAAGAGGCGATCCGATTGCAGCCGGGGTATGCTCCGGCGCAGTATCATCTGGGCGTGGCGCTTTGGCTGCGGGGCGAGCGGGAGAGGGCGATTGCCGCGCTGCGGGAGGCGGTTCGGCTCGCCGGCACCAACGCGGATTATCGGTACCGCCTGGCCGTTTCGTTGCTGGAAACCGGCGCGGACAAGGAAGCGCGGGCAGAGCTGAAAGCCGGTCTGGCCTCGGCCCCCAGGCGGGCGGAGCTTTGGAATGCGCTGGGGCAGGTGGAACAGCGGGCAGGCGACCTGGCAGCTGCCCGGGAGGCTTACCGGAAGGCTGTTCTCTACAAGCCGGAAGAGTTGAGTTTTCGAAATAATTTTGGGTTGTTGCTGGCAGATACGGGGTCCGCAGGTCTGGCTGTGGAGGAGTTCCGCAAGGTTCTGGCGAAAGACCCAGCGAATCGGGACGCGAGTATCAACATTGGGTACGCGTTGTTGCAGAAGGGCGATTATGACGCCGCACTGGGGACCTTTCGCGAGTTCCTGAAAGGTCATCCCGAGGACGCGGTGGCGCACTATGATCTGGGTTTGGCGCTGAAGCAGAAAGACCATCTGGGGGAGGCTCGGCAGGCGTTTCGCGAGGCTTTACGGCTGAATCCGGAGATGGTGGAGGCGTGGTACACGCTGGGCATTACAGCGTGGCAGGACGGGGACTTCGAGGAGATGGCGGCGGCAATGGGTAAGGCCGTGGAGACGCGGCCCGACTACGCCGAGGGTCGGTACATGCTGGGCACTGCGTATAAGCTGCTGGGGCGATTGCCGGAAGCGGCTACGGAACTGGAAAAGGCCATCACGCTGGACCCTTCAACGCCTGGACCCTTCAATACCCTGGCACAGGTTCGGCAGGCGCAGGGTGATCGGGCGGAGGCCACAAAGCTGTTTGCCAAAGCGGCTGAAGCCAAGAAGGCGTTAGAGGCGAGGCAGGCGATGAAGCTGGGGACGCCCCGATCTTCACAAGCGATGGGGGGGCCCGCCACCCGCAACGCGAGCGGCGGGCAAAAGCAGTAATCAGAAGCTCAGCTTGAGGCCGAACTGCAGCTGACGGCCTGTCGCCGAAGAACTCCCGAGCTTACCGAAGGCTGGATTGCCAATGGTCAGCCCCGGAGTACTGGCGCTGGGAAGCGTGAAGGTTGGCGTATTCGTGAGGTTGAAGGCCTCGGCGCGGATCTGCACATTCAGTTTTTCCATGGGCTTGAAGTTCTTCAGGATGGAAAAATCGACGTTGGTGGCACCGGGTCCACGGGCCACACGGCGGGCGGAGTTGCCGAAGAGGGTGATCAGGTTTCCCCGGGAATTCCGAACCTGCTGGGGGTCTGTAAAGGCAGCAGGGTTGAAGTAGCCGTCGACGGACGGATTCGGCAGATACATGGAAACGCCGGGGACGCGGTCGGGCACGTTCAACGTCGCGTACATCTGGTTGCCTGCGGCGATGCGCGAACTGCGGATATCGGTAGGGAAGCCGCTGCGCTTGCTGAGGATGCCGTTGATCTGCCAGCCACCCAGAATCCAGTTTGCCGGACCATGCTGCTTCAGCCAGCGCTGGTTGGCGCCGAAGGGAAGCTCATAGGCGGAATTGAAAATGAAGACGCGGGGAACGTCCAGAGGAGCGTAGCTTCGTTCCTTGGTCAGGTCATAGGAGTTGAGGGGGAGGGTGGTGCCGCCGTTCTGGTTGAAGGAACTGTCGCCATTGCCGTTGGATTCGAGGTTCTTCGACCAGGTGTAGTTGGCCATAAAGGCCAGGCCCGACCGGTAACGTTTCTCGATACGCATATTCAGGGCATGGTAGATGTTGTTGGCGATGGCCGCGTCGATGCCGACGGTGTTGTTGATATGGGGGTAGGGTCGATCGGCCTGGGCGGTGCGCCCGGCGAGGGCGTCCTCGAGGCGAATCTGGTTCAGGTTCGCGCGTGCGATGAGCTTGGTGCCTTTGGTACCGGAGTAGGACATCTCAACCATCAGATCCTGCCGGATGGCGTACTGCAAATTGAGATTCCACTGGGCCACGTAAGGAGTAGGTACATTCAGGAAATCCGGGGCCCGAGTGTTGAAGCTGACTGGATTCGCGGCCGTGATACCCGTGAAATTGGGGTCACTGGCACCCAGCGCGAGAGGAGAGCTCAGGTTCACGGGAGGCGTTACGGTGCCGCTGGCGCTGATGACGGGGAAGAGGACAGTGGGGGAATTGGGAATGTTCGCACCAATTTGGGTCACGCCCTGGTTCTGTTCTTTTCTGGCGAAGAAGATGCCGGCACCGGAGCGGAGGGTAAGTTTCGACGTAGCGGTGTAAGCAAAGCCAAGCCGGGGTGCGTAGTTATTGTGGTCACCGTTGACGATGGCCCGGGAAAATCCGTTCTTGCCGGGGATAGCGTTCTTACCGGTCCGGAGGTCGAAGAGTCCACCTCGGTCACGGTCGTCGATGGGCTGCGTGAAGAGGTCGTAGCGGATGCCAATATTGAGCGTCAGGCGGGACGAGATCTTCCAGTCGTCCTGAAAAAAGAACCCGGCATAAAGATCGCGTTGCCGGCTCCAGTCGAGCAACTGCTTGCCATCGGTATTGGAGGGATAGCCGAAAAGGAAATCTGCGAGGGGTGCGCCCGAGCCCGCACGGTCGCTGGAGGAACTGAAGATTGATCCGAAGATCAACGTCCCCCCTCCGTTAATGGCGTCAAACCGATAGCGACGGAAGTCCCCGCCCATTTTGAAGGTGTGATTCCCTCGCGTAACGCTGAGGTTGTCGGCGTACTGGAAGGTATTTTCGATGGCGAGGTCGGGATTGCCTCCACCGATTGACGAAAACTGGGCAGTGCTGCTGATCTGTCCGGAGAAGGCAAACTGGATGCCGGGGAAGGCTTGCAGCGGAAAGGGGAACATGGAAATCTTGTTCTTGAGCGCGAAGTCAACTCCGTCGGGCGTGCCATTCGGGACGCTGCTGCCGTTGTGCCGGGCATAGCCTGCGCGAAATTCATTCACTACGCTCGGACTGAAAATGTGGGTCTCGCTCAAGGCCGCGCTGCGGGTATTGCGGACTGCAGCGGAGCCCGCGCCGATGAAGCCGTCAAAGCTGCCGGGGTTGGGGCTGGTCGCATTGGACATAGAGAACCGGCCCGAGATTGTGTCCGAGTCTCCGATCCGCTGGTCGAGCTTGACATCGAACTGATCGTTATCGAACGGGCGGGGCGCGATTCGCAGATAGTTACGTGTTTGGGCACCGGCACCACCAAAATTGGGAGCAGGCAGCAGGGCGAGGGTGGCAGCAGCCCCGGGGTGGATCAGGCTCTGGGGAATCTGGTTTCCCGGCAGAGGTGTGCTGATCACGGTACCTGCAGGCCCGATCCGGCGGGCACGGGGGTCATAAATGATGGGGGTGTAAGCGGAAAAATCTCCGGCGCGAAATGCGGGCGGGGGAATATCGAGAATGTTGGAGGAGGCGCTGGTCCGGCGGCGGGTGCCTTCATAGTCGCCGAAGAAGAAGGTCTTGTTTTTGCCGTGGTAGACCTTGGGGATCTCTACCGGGCCACCGAGGGTAAAGCCGAACTGATTCTGCCTGAACGCCTGACGCTTCGTGCCGCCGGCATTGGAGAAGAAGTTGTTGGCATCGAGCTTTTCGTTGCGCAGAAACTCCCAGGTGCTGCCGTGCAGAGTGTTGGTACCGGATTTAGTAGTGGCGCTGATAATGCCACCGGCGGACCGGCCATACTCGGCGCTGAAACTGCTGGTCTTCACCTTGAATTCCTCGACGGCATCAACGGAGGGAGTGTAGGCGATGCCGGCGCGTCCGATGGCACCGCTGGTGACGCTGGTGTTGTTGTCAACGCCATCGAGCAGGACGTCGTTCATGCCAAAGCGACCGCCGCCGGTGACGAACGGAAGGTTAGTGCCCATCCCCTGTACGGGGATGGTGTTGCCGGCGAGGAGGCCCAGAGCGAACGCATTGCGACCGTTTAGAGGCAGCTCGAGAATCTGCTT
>RGPS01000273.1 GCA_010084195.1 Terriglobia bacterium | reverse complement strand
AGGGCTTTGTCGGCTTCGTAGCCGTCTTCCTTCATAGAAGTGTAGGCAAGGAATTTGCCATCGGGCGAGAACGCGACCTGGGCGCCTTCCTGGCCACCTTTGCCTTTGGGCATCTGGCGCCAGAGGACTTCGAAGTTTTCGAATTTGGCCGAGGTGGCGGTGGCGTTGAGTTTGGTACGGGCGAGGGCGAGGCCTCCGCCATACTCACCGGGTTCGGCGTAGGTGAGGTAGAGGTTCTTGTCAGTGGCGTAGTGCGGCGAGAGGAAAATGCCGTGCATGCCGTTCTGGCCCTGGTAATAGACAGCGGGCGTGTTTTCGATCTGGATTTTTTCACCCTTTTGGGTAACGAGCCACACGGGCCCGACCTTTTCGGTGACCAGCATGCGCCCATCGGGCAGGAAGGCCACTCGCCAGGGCAACTTAAAGGTGGCCACGGTGGTGGTGGTGAAGGGCAGGCCCGGTTCGGGTTTTTGGTCGCCCATGTTGACCTGTGCCCAGGCCGCGACGGCCAGAGTGGAAAGGGCCGCTGCTTTTGCCAATTTCATGTACATTTCTCCTTGCTTCCGGAGCGCCCTGTTTTCAAGAGAGAACGGAGCCTCCGTTGTTGATCGTATCGTATCGGTGACTGCTTCGGTGACAGTTGCGCAGCGCTATGGCACCCGGACCCACGATTTACAGGCCCTGGCGGCGGAGGACGTAGAAGAGCACCGGCGTGACCAAGAGGGACAGGACCAGGGAAACGGAGACACCTCCCATGACCGCAATGGCGAGGGGCTGCAGCATTTGGGCCCCCGAACCGACGCCGATGGCGAGAGGCAGCATGCCGAACAGGGTGGCGAGTGCGGTCATCAGAATGGGGCGCAGGCGGCGGCGACCGGCCTGGAAGATGGCGTCTTTCAGGGCCATACCTTGCGAGGTAAAGTCCTGTTCTGCGTCGAGCATCAGGATACCGTTTTTGTGGACGATGCCGACCACCATGATGGCTCCCATGTAGGAGGAGATATTCAGGGTTGTGTGGGTGACAAAGAGCGCAAGCAGCGAGCCGAAGGTGCAAAGAATTGTGGCCACCAGGATGGCAATCGGGTGCGAGAATGACCGGAACTCGAAGACCAGGATGATGAAGATGAGCAGGATGGAGCCCAGCAGGACCATGGCCAGGCCGGAGAAGGACTCCTGCTGGATCTGGAAGAGGCCACCATATTCGACATCGGTGCCGGGCGGTAATTTCACTTCGGTGGGGAGGCGGCGCTGGATCTCTGCCATGGCAGAGCCGAGGTCGCGGGCTTCCAGGTGGGCCGTGACTGCGGAAATATTGCGCAGGTTCTCGCGCCGAATTTCGTAGGTGGCCGGTTCCACTTCCACATGGGTGAGGCTGGACAGGGGCAGGGTCTGTCCCGTAGGTGAGGTTAGCAGGAGGGTGTTCAGCTGTTCCGTGGAGGAACGGGCCGCGACGGGATAGCGAACACGGATGCCGATGAGTCGCTCACCCCGTATCATGTTGGAGGCGAGGGTGCCATCGAGGATCGCGGCCTGCAGGTCGGCTACGTCCTGGACGCGGAAGCCGGCGCGGAGGGCCTTCTCGGTATCGACACGGAAGTTGACGGCGGGGCCGATGGGGATAGTGAGGTTTTCAATGTCAACCACGCCCTTCACTTTGGGGAGCCATTCTTCCACCAGCCGCGCGGCTTCTTTATAGGCGGCGTCACTGTCATTGTGGAGCTTGATTTCGATGGGCTGCGGGGCGAAGGCCAGATCTCCGACAAGGTCCTCCAGGATGTGGGGGAACTCGACCTCAATGCCGGGTTCGGTGGTGGTGATCTTGTGGCGGAGTTCGGTAGTGACGTCTTCGAGAGAGCGGTCCCGCTGTTTTTTCAGGCGAATCAGAAAGTCGCCGGTATTGGGTTCGGCAATGGCGAGAGCGAGGCGGGCGCCGGTGCGGCGGGAGTAGCTGTCGACTTCGGGCGTTTCTTTCAGATACTGCTCGATGTGGCGGAGGACGCGGTCAGTTTCGTCGAGCGAGGTGCCGGGGGGCGTGCGGTAGTCGAGAACGAACGCGCCTTCGTCCATGTCCGGGAGGAAGCCGCTGCCGAGCTGGTAGTAGATGCCGACGGTGCCGGCGAGAACGGCGGTGGCGGCGAGCAGGATGGTCCGGGGGTGCCCGAGCGACCAGCTGAGAGATGCCGCGTATTTCGCCGAGAGCCACCGCAGAAACCGGCCCTCGCCCGCCTGTTCGGCTTCCTCCATGTTGGTGAGGGCCGGGCCGGAGCGAGGTTTGAAGAAGCGGGCGGCCAAGACCGGCGTGAAGAAGATAGCCAGAAAGAGGGAGGCCAGCAGGGCGGTGACCATGGTCATGGCCAGAGCGCGGAAGAAGACCGCCGTGATGCCGCCGAGAAAGACGAGGGGCGCGAAGACCATGATGGGCGTGAGGGTGGAGCCGATGAGCGCGGGCGTGAGTTCCACGATGGCGCTGCGGGCGGCTTCTGCCGGCGCCTGCCCCATGGAGAGGTGAACGATGATGTTCTCCACCATGACGATGGCGTCGTCAATGACGATGCCGATGCAGGCGGCGAGGCCCCCCAGGGTCATCAGGTTGAAGCTCATATGGAACAGGCCCATGCAGACGATGGCGATGAGCACCGCAACCGGAATGACGATGGCCGCAACGAAGGTGGTGCGCCAGCTTTTGAGGAAGCCGACGAGGACGGCGATGGAGAGGGCGAGGCCGATGAGGATGCTTTCGACGACGCCACCGATGGAATCGCGGACCAACAGGGACTGGTCGTAGAAGACGCCAACCTTCACGTCGGGCGGGAGGTCTTTACCTGCCAGGCGGAGCTCCGCTTTCACGGCGTCGGCGACTTCGATGGCATTGCCGTCGGGTTGCTGGAGGATGTTGAGGAGGACGGCGCGGCGTCCGTCGGCAGTGACGATATTGTAGACAGGCTTTTCGCCAGGCTCGACTGTGGCGATGTTCTTGACGAGGACAGGCGTGCCCTTCACGACATCAATGACGAGATCTTCGATTTGCTGTTTGTCGCGGAGCAGGCCGGTGACGGACGTCAGGTAAAGGTGGTAGTTCTCCTGGAGCATGCCGGAGCTGGAGATGATATTGGCGGAACGGACGGCATCCACCACTTTGGTAAGGGCCATGCCGTAACCGTTGAGCCGGGCCGGGTCCACCAGAATGTGATATTCCGGCTGGCGACCTCCCACGATTTTGGTTTCGGCAACGCCGGGGATCCGGTACATGCGGGGCGCGAGCGTGTAGTAGGCGAGGTCCCAGAGATCGGACTGGCTTCGTGTGGGTGACGTAAGGCTCAACCCGAGCATGGGGAAGACGGAGAACGTGAGGCGGTTGGTGTAGAAGCGGGAACTGGCAGGCAGCGCCGGGGTGATTTGCGCGATGCGGCCCTGGACGAGGTGCTGGGCGTCGCGAATGTCGATATCCCAGCGGAAGAAGATGCTGATTTCTGTGGAGCCACGGGCGGTGACGGAGCGGATGAGGTTGACGCCGGGCACGATGCGGACGGCTTCTTCGAGGGGCCGGGTGACGGTGAGCATCTGGACGTCAACGGGAGTGATGCCGTTGTCAACGAGGACGACGATGCGGGGGAAGTCGGTTTGGGGAAAGATGGAGACGGGCAGCCGGAAGATGAAGAGGGCCCCGGCGATGGCGAAGCTGAGGACCACCAGCAGGATGGCGCGGCCGTGGGCCTCGACGAAGCGGGCGAGAGCTGCGGTCATTTCTGCACGGCCTCCGGTTTCGTGGCTTCTGGCTTTACGGCTTGGGAAAGCGTGACGGTAGTGCCTTCCGCCATGCCATAGGCACCTTCCACGATGACCACTTCACCAGCGCTCAAACCCTTCAGGACGGGGAGCCTGCCGGCGAGCGGGGCTCCGGTTTCCACGGGTCTTTTTTGCGCCTTCCTGTCAGCCCCGATGACCATAACAAAGCCGTTGCGGGTGCCTTCCTCCAGCTGGACGGCGGGCGTGGGGACGGTAACCACTTTCGTGAGCTGGCCGGTAGTGATTTCGAGCGAGCCGAAGACCTGAGCGCGGAGATCTCCCTTGCCGTTGGGAATCTCGCACCAGACTTCCACGGTACGGCGGACGGGATCGACGGCCTGGTTGATGACGGAGATCTGGCCGACGAAGTGAGAGTCGGTTCGGTCAGAGGGCGTGAGGGCGCAGCGCTGACCGCGCTGGATGCCGACAGCCTCGGGTTCGGGGACCTGGGCGCGGGCGACGGCGACGTCGAGATCAGCGACGGTGAACATGGGGGTGGAGGGCTGAGCCATGTCACCTGCGTAAACGAACTGGTCGGTGATGGTACCGGCAAAGGGACTGTGGACCTCGGAAAAAGCGATCTGGGTATCGATGACGGAGAGGCGACCGCGGGCCTGTTCGAGGCGGCTTTCGGCGATCTGGATGTCGCGGGTGGACGAGCGTTGTTCGAGGAGCGTGAGGGTCCGCTGGGCGACCTCAAAGTTGGCGCGGGCGGTGGTGAGGTCGGTCTGGCTCACGAGGAGGTCGCGGTTGGGGAGAGCACCTTGTTCGAAGAGTTGCTTGCGGCGTTCGTAGAATTTCTCAGCCTGGCTGAGGGCGGCCTGGGAGATGAGGACCTGACCTTTGGCTCTCTCAATATCGGAGGGGACCGTGCCGGTGCGCATTTTTTCGAGAGTTGCGTCGGCATCGGTGACGAGGGCGGCGAGTTCCTTTCTTTGGGCGAGGAGGTCGCGGTTGTCGAGGCGTACCAGGATCTGGTCGCGGTTGACCCGATCGCCTTTGCGGGCACCGAGGCTGAGAATGGGGGCCGTGATGCGGGACGCGAGACTGGCCTGTTCCCTGGGGAAGACGGTAGCCGGGGCCTGGAGGGTTCGTTGCTCGTTGCTCTCCGTCGCGGTTGCGGTTCGGACGGAGACAACGGCCTTCTCGTGCTCCTCTTCCGGCTTGGTACCGCAGGCTGCCAGCAGCAGGGCGGCGGTGAAGACGGGTAGCAGTCTGTGGCCAAGGTCCGGCCTGGGAGCGGGCTTGCGCGTTCCCATCGCGGTGTTAAAGACGCCGTTTCGGGGCAGGAGGGCAACCGCTTCCTCGCGGTCGCGGCGCCGTAAACGCAATGCCCCAGCGGTTCCACAACATTCGAGGTATTGTGCGGGGCGCGTCTTGCCACCGGCGGCCGACGTGAGTTTTTGGTGTGGAGAAATCATTTTCCTGCCGCGACCTCCAGGTCGAGTTTGGCGCTGAGGTAATTGGAAATGCTGACGTAGTAACTGGAACGGCCCTGAACGAGCTGGGTTTGGGCCACGACGACATCGACGGCGGGGCCTTCGCCGCCTTCGTAGCGGATACGGCTCAATTTGTAATCTTCTTCAGCGAGAGTGACCTGTTCTTTGGCCTGTAGAATCTGCTCGCGGAGACTGGTGGTACGGGCCAGGGCGGCGCTGTATTCCTGTGAATAGCGGCGTTCGGCGATGGAGCGGGTTACGGTGATCTGGTCGGCCTTCAGGGTGAACTGGCGGGCGGTGTTCGCCGTCCGAAACCAGTCAAAGAGCGGGAAGTTGACGCTGGCCATCGCCGAGTATCCGCGATTCTGCCAGTTGACGCGATAGGAATCGAGGCCGTAGTCGAAATTGAGGGCCAGTTGGGGCCGCAGGAGGGCTCTGGTGCGACGGGCGTCGGCCTGGAACGTGGTTTTTTGGGCGTCCAGCAACGAAAATTCGAGGCGGCGCATAAATTGGCCGGGGGTGCTGGCGGGGCGGCTGCGAAAGGCGGCGCCGGCGGCGGCGGCGG
>RGPS01000272.1 GCA_010084195.1 Terriglobia bacterium | reverse complement strand
ACGTATGCCATCGGCCATGAGCCCAATCTGGAAGACTGGCTCATGCATCGTTCGCCTCGGTCGGTTACGTCGGCGGAGTGGAAGTGGCATGTATGGTATCCGCTGCGACGCAAGGGAGAGTTCAATGCCCTGCCCCCCGAAGAACAGACGGCAATTCTGCGGGAGCATGGCACGATCGGGCATTCTTTTGGGACGGCTGGTTTTGCGCTGGACGTGCGTTTGGCTTGCTTCGGTATCGACAAAGAAGACAATGACTTCGTGATCGGCCTGATTGGGAAGGAGCTTGCGCCACTTTCTATTTGTGTGCAGGCGATGCGGAAGACGCGGCAAACTTCCAGCTTTATGGAGAAGATGGGGCCGTTTTTCGTTGGCCGGGCGATCTGGCAGAAGTACCTGTAAGCCAGCCAAGTTCTGCCCAGGCGGCAAACCATCGCTGCAGATCTTCAGGGCGCGCGTGGAGCCCCCGCAGCGCACGGAGTAGCGGGTAACCTTTTGCAAGTCGGTGCAGCAGGCGGAACTCACCTTCCTCCAGCCGCCGATAGAAGACGTCGCCATCCACTCTGTGCGTGGCCAGATAGAGGGTGCCCGGGAGTCGTTTCTTGACGGCTCGGGCCGAGAGAGTTCCCAGGCGCACGTCGTCTACCGGATAACTTAGTTTCAGCAGGCGAAGGTGGGGCTGGAGCGCGAGCGGCAGGTCCGGTGTGAAGGCGGCGAGGTCTTCGGGGCCCAGGGGCTGAGAGGCAGCCGCATCCCAGGTTTCAATGTGTGCCCATTCCAACTGGACCATATCGAGGGCCGGACCGACGTATTCGGGGTGCCGGGCCAGCCAACCTGGCAGGCTTTGGCCCAGATCCCGCAAGGTGAACGAACGAGACGGGTATTCAGTCAGGTAGGCAAGCGCCAGTTTCTGAAAGCTACGAGGGCCGAGGAGCTTCAGAAGTCCGGGAAAATCGTCGCGCAGGGAATCGACGAGGCGGGACCAGTATTGCCTGTGGTAGATTTCGAGCCGCTCGCCCGCAGTCAGGCGATCATTTGGTTTTATGTAGCCGGCGGTGCCTGGAGTCCGGGGCAACATGATGTCAGCCAGCATCCGGCGCTGGAGTTCTGCAAGCTTCATGCTGAAACCAGAGCGGGCAGATACTTCTCCGCCTTGCGGGCTTCAGCGTGCACTTCTTCGAACGAAGGGATGTGCTGGTCCCACTCCAGAAGAGTTGCGGTATGGCCCGTGCGCGTAATGGCTTTTTCGTAGAGCGCCCAGACGGGGTCGATCACGGGGTGGTCATGGGTGTCGAGGATGTACTTCTCGAAGGTGGAGTGCCCTGCAATGTGAATTTGTGCCACTCGGTTGGCGGGGACGGAATCGAGGTAGAGGTGGGGATCGAAGCTGTGGTTCCGGCTGGAAACGTAGATATTGTTGACATCGAGCAGGATCCCGCAATCGGCACGTTCCACCACTTCATTGAGGAACTCCCACTCGGTCATTTCGGAGACGTGGAATTCCGCATAGCTGCTGACGTTTTCCACCGCGATGGGCACTTCCAGAAAGTCCTGCGCCTCCCGAATCTTGCGCGCCGTGAGCCTGGCTGCCTCAAAGGTGTAGGGCATGGGGAGCAGGTCGTGCGAGTAGCTGCCATCCACGGATCCCCAACACAGATGATCGGAAAGCCAAGGGGTGCCGGTGCGGCGAACCAGCGTCTTCAAGCGGCGCAGATGCGTGCGGTTCAGTTTCTCCGCTGAGCCGAAGTACATGGAAACGCCGTGTTGCACCACACGATAGCGTTCCAGAATCTGGTCGAGGATGGCGAGGGGACGCCCGCCATCCACCATGAAGTTTTCCGAGATAATCTCAAACCAATCGACAACCGGTTTGTGGCTGAAGATGTGGGCATAATGCGGGATCCTCAGCCCTACGCCAACGCCGTAGTCAGTGAAACCGTTGAAACGAGTGGCTGGCATGGGGCTGAGGAGACTCCGCGCGAACTACATCTTCTTCTTGGAATCGGTAGCGCAGCCGCCCTTACCCTTGCAGGTATTCTTGCCGGAGCAACCGTTGTCGCCAGAGGCGCAACCGCCATTCCCCTTGCAGGAGTTCTTGCCTTTGCAGGCGTGTTTTTCGATTTTGGCAGCGGCAGTATCGGCCAATTGGCCAGCCACGCCGACGGTGGGCTGATTGGAGGAGCCGCTGGGGGCAGCAGTTGCGCGGGCGGCAGTACCCGCAAGCAGGCCAGCGAAAGCGGCAGTGAGGACCAGTGAGTTTTTGGAAGCTTTCATGTCTTGAGCATATCCCGCGAACAGCCCGCTTTCATCCCGGACTACGCAAATTTAATGTAGCGGAGCAAGGTGAGTCGTGGAATACTTGATTCGATGTTCAAACAATATGGGATCGCAGTGGCACTTTGGATACTGGCGTGCCCGGCGGCAGCTATCACACTGCCCTCGGCCTATACCTTGAAGGGGCCTGTCCGCACCGAGAGTGTGCCGCTCACAAAGCTGACCGCCGGGAAGGCCTGGAGTCTGATGTACTCGGTGCCGTCACTGGAGGGTGATGCCCGGATCCAGGTCCGGGTGGAAGCCGGCGCGGGGCGGCTTCTCGCCTCGAAGACTTTGCACGTGGGCGATACCGATTTCTATGTGATGCTGAGCCCTGCCTCGGGGGATAAGCCGGAGTTGCGGGTGGAGGCGAGTGCCGGGCTCAACACGCAATTCACGCTGGTGGCGAACGCGTGGCCGGACTCGAACCGTCTGAAACGCGGACCCAGTCATGCGTGGCAACAGGCAAACCAGATGGACTTGGGACAGACGATTTTCGCCTCGGGGGATGAGAAGTCATATATCCCGGTGGCGGGCACTACGCGCGCCGCAGATGCCACCGATGTGAACGGTGACGACTGGTACCGGTTTGTTTTTTCGGGCACTCCGAAATTGGTGTATTTCCAACTTGAGTTGATGGACCGGGATGACCTGCCCGCTGATGTTTCCGTTTTCCGCGAACAGAGCGGCAAAATGGTGGAGTTTCTGGAGGGTCAGGACCCGCCAAGTGCGCCGCATGAAGTGCAGGCGCTACCGGGGAATAAGTTTACGCCTCGTCTTCTCAAGGATGGGGGTGTTTACTACGTGCGGGTGCGGGCGAATCATCCCGAATACAAACTCCGGACGCGACTCTACAACGCGCCGCCGTATCAGGATCCGAAGGAGGCGGTTCGGGCTGCGATTGATTATTTGATGGGGGCGGGCGACTCGTGGTTCGCCAACACGCCGCGACGTGGCGGGACGCTGGATCGGGTGATGCCGGTTCACCAGGAAACCTCGCTCTGCGTGGGGTGCCATGCGGCCCACTTCCCGCAGCGCGCGCAGTTGTATGCGACGGCACAGGGGTATCCGGTTACACAGCGGCAGCAACTACAGTTTCTGCAGGAGAGGTTCTACAACAACCCACGGCCGTTCTATGGCTTCGAAGATCAGGGCGCAGTGTGGACTCGCGTGATCTCGGCACCGGCCAATGTTCTGAGCCGAATTTCCCTGCTGACGTCGATGTTCGAAGACAATGTGTCGCGTATTCCACGACCCGAAACACATCAGCGGATTGCGAAGTATCTGGAGATCTATTACAAGGGTCTCGATAAGCTGCCTCCCGATGAGACCAATGGCAATACGCCGCTGGTGAGCACATTCGAGATCGGCTGGTATTCGTGGAAGGCAAATCATGACGCCCGGCTGCCGGAAATGATCGCGGCGGCCCCCGTGAAGAACATGGTGGACCTTTGCTACCAGACTCTGGCGTTGGCCGATATGGACAAAGTGAAGTACGGTGAGCTGATTCAGAAGAACGCCGAGCGCATTCTTTCGCTGCAGCGACCGGGCGGCCAGTGGTCCATGCGGTTCGAACCGAATCAGGTGGAAGTGGAGTTCCAGACCGGTCATGCTTTGTGGGCGCTGCAGGCTGCCGGGATTCCGGCGACGAATCCTCAGGTGAAGCAGTCTCTGGATTTCCTGATGGCACGGCAGCAGACGTTCGGCGGCTGGATGGATCCGAAGCAGTCGTTTGAGAACTTCAAAACGCCGTTTCGGGAGACGCAGATGGCAGTCCTCGCGCTGAGCGCTTACTTCCCCAATGGGGTGCGTGCGAGGGGCTGGAACTCACCCATGGCGGAGCATCTCTCTGCGGAGCCGGTGGAGTTGCTCGATCAGCTGGACAACATCTGGGACAGACCTTCCTCTGCGGTTCTGAAAGAGCTGCAGGACAACACGGCTTCGAACGATGCCATGCTGCGGCAGGCTGCGGCGGAAGCCCTGGGGCGACTGGCGTTGCCCGAAACCGTCGGCACGCTGATGAAGCTGCTGGGCGACCCGAGCAAGATGGTGCAGCGGACGGCGGCGTGGAGTCTGCGGCAGATCTACAGCAATCGCCCGGGGACGCCCTCGGCACCTGTTGTGGCTGCACTTGGCTCGAAGGATGACCGCACGCGCTGGGGTGCCGGACGAATTTTCGCTCATCATTTCTCTGAACTGGCGCGGCGTCCGGAGTTCATTGCCCCGCTGGCTAAGCTGGCATCGGACCCGTCGCTCACGCTTCGCATGGAGGGTGTTCGTGCACTCTGGCAGGCCTGGTTCTGGAACGCTGACGTTGCAGTGCGGGGCACTATTGAAGAGACCATTCTGGCGCGGCTTGGCGAGAAACAGCACCCCTGGGTGGAAGCGAATCTCCGCGCTGCCGTCTATAACCTGGCCGACGAGAACATCCGCTATCTTTACAACAACTGGGTGACGCTGCTGCCCCGCCCGGAAGACCGGCAGAAGGCTATTCAGGGCCGCTTGGCCATTGAAGGCCGGCTTTCTGCCCGATTCACGAAGATTTTGGCGACAGGCACCGCCTTCCAGAAGAAGCAACTGCTGAACGCCCTGGTCGAACCCGTTCAGCGCCGGGGAGATATCTATGACGTGGAGGCGAGCCTCACTGCCCCGGTACCGCCGGTCTATAACCGAATCGGCAATGATATCGAGCAGATCGCTTTCTTCGGCGAAGCGGCAGGAGCGTTTTCGAAGGCCTTGCAGAGCCTGCTGGATTCGCCGGATGCCGAAATGAAAACGCTGGCCGCGAGGGCTGCCCTGTTGGTCCGTGAAACGCCGTATGCCGAAACCGAGAAGGTGGCGGGAGGTCGGACGGAAACCTCGCGGGATGTGGGTAAGAAGGTGAGCGCCATGCCGGAAGCTGCGGCCGTCTCAAACGCGTTCTATTACCGCCCGACGCCCCCGGGGCCGCCGCGCCGTGTGAATGCGGCGACTGCTGCGGTAGCTGCGAAGCTGGATGAGACGTACTTCCGCGAGAATATCGAACCCATTTTGCAGAAAAAGGGGCCGGACGGGTATGCCTGCGTGAACTGCCACAGTACCCATACTTTGTTCAATGCCACCTGGTCAACAATCGCCAACGTGATCGACGGCAAGGACCCCGAGAACAGTCTGCTGCTGAAGAAACCGACATCAACCGCAGAGTCCGAGGGTGTGGTGGGAGCGGCAACGACAGCCCATGGCGGGGGGCAGAGATGGACCACCCTGTCATCGGAGTATTCCACGATTCTGAAATGGATCGAGGGCGCAAAGTAGTATCGAATAGTTTGCGCAAACTACCACCATGGGCAGGAGCGGCGATCCTGCTGACCATTTACTGCATCGTCACCCTGCTGTTGCCACGACCCGAAACGGTGAAGCCGGAGGGGTGGCGATTGACTGGACTCCTCGCCGCAACTATTGCAGGCCTCATTATCCAGCCCATTCCCGGAGGAGCTCTGGTGTTGATTGCGGTGGCGTTGTCGATACCGC
>RGPS01000271.1 GCA_010084195.1 Terriglobia bacterium | reverse complement strand
AAGGGCCTCCGCTTCGCCATCCGCGAAGGTGGTCGTACCGTCGGCGCCGGCACTGTCAGCGAAATTTTGGATTAACGGCTGTAATCAACGAAAGCCTTTGGAATAAATCATGTCAAGAGAAATCATCACGTTCCAGTGTCAGGAATGCAAGAACCGGAACTACACGAACACCAAGAACAAGAAGACGACCACTGGTCGTCTTGAGTTCAAGAAGTTCTGCCCGTTCTGCCGCTCACACAAGCCTCATCGCGAAACGAAGTAGTTTTTTTCGCGTACCGCACGTCTGCAGCCCGGACATCTTTTCGGGGGGCAGGCCAACGGTGACAAGTGGGAGTGTTAGACTGTGGAATTCAGGGGCATAGGCTAATGGTAAACCTGCGGTCTCCAAAACCGCCTTTGGGGGTTCGAATCCCTCTGCCCCTGCCAGAAATTCAATCGCAACACCAAACGCAAGAAGAGATGCGTTTTATCGAGAGCAGACAGCGTATCCTGTCCGAACAAAAGCTATGGCCACTGAAGTAGAAGTCAAGAAACCCAGCCTGGTGGAATCCACCCGGGAATACCTCAACGATATCCGGTCAGAGATGCGCAGGGTCACATGGCCCAGCCGCCAGCAGGTTGAATCGACCACGCTGGTAGTCATCCTCAGCGTTTTCGTATTTGCGGCCTACTTTACCATCGTCGATAAAGTCATTGAACAGACAGTTACCCGTGGCTATACCAGCCTTGTGAAGTAGGATCAGGACGCCCCATGCAGGAATTCGAACCCCTACCTCAAGATCCCGCGCCCGCCGAAGAAGTCTGGGCTGAACCCGCTGAAGAAGCGGTCGCTGAATTTCAAGCCGAAGCCGAGGCCGAATTTGACGGTGCCGCCGAAGAGTATGCCGAAGCCCCGGTTGAAGGCGCTGAAGTTGCTGAGGGTGAAGAACAGCCTGTTGCGGAACTCATTCCCGACAACATGCAGTGGTACATCATCCACACCTATTCCGGCTTCGAGCGGAAAGTGGTGGAATCATTACGGACCCGGGCCGATGCCTTTGGTTTTGGTGACCAGATCGGCCAGATTCTGATCCCGGAAGAAGAAGTGGTGGAGCTTCGCAACGGTAAGAAAGTTACCAGCAAGCGCCTTCTTTACCCCGGTTATGTGGTTGTTCAGATGGCGATGCGCAATGAGGATGGTTCCTCGAACGATCAACTTTGGCATCGTGTCAAAGATACCCCCCGCGTAACCGGCTTTGTCGGTGGTGGCCAGGTCCCTATCCCGCTCAGCGCGGATGAAATCAATAAGATGTTGTACCGTCAGACGAGCGCTGCAGAGCGTCCGCGTCCGAAGATGTCGTTCGAAAAGAACGAAACGGTGCGCATTGTCGATGGTCCGTTTGCCAGCTTTCAGGGCAAGGTGGATGAAATCAATCCGGAGCGCAGCGTTCTTAAAGTGCTGGTCACTATCTTTGGCCGTGCGACTCCTGTGGAACTGGACTTCCTGCAGGTCGAAAAGATCTCCTGACGAGTCCCCACTGGCCGCATGTGGTCCTGATGTCGAAAACAAGCGGCGACAACAAGATTTGAGAAAGGTTTAGTATGGCGAAAAAAGTAACAGGTCAGGTAAAGCTTCAAATTCCGGCGGGTAAGGCAACTCCCGCTCCTCCAGTTGGTACGGCGCTCGGTCCTCAGGGCGTCAACATCATGGAATTCTGTAAGGCGTTCAATGCGAAGACGTCGGCGAAGGATCAGGAAGGTCTGATCATCCCGGTTGTTATCACCATTTTCTCGGACCGTTCGTTCACGTTCATTACCAAGACCCCCCCGGTCCCGGTGTTGATCAAACGTGCCGTTGGTATCGCCAAAGGTTCTGCGGAACCCCACAAGGCGAAGGTCGGCAAGATCACCAACGCGCAGGTCGAAGAGATCGCGAAGATTAAGATGCCCGATCTCAACTGCTTTGACGTGGATGCCGCCATCCGTTCGGTTCGCGGCACGGCGCGCTCCATGGGCGTTGACGTAGTCTAACGCTCTCGCCGTCAGCAAAAACCAAAAGGCCGGTCGGCAGCGTAATGGCTCCGACCGGCTTTTCTGTGCGCCCTGCAGAGCTATTTCAGCCTCAAATCCCCGGCCAGCAGCTCCGCATGCAGACGGTACTGACCACTGCGGTTCTCTTTACGGAAGCGACGAAACAGGCCATCCTTCGCAGAACCAAAGGGACGTGCCGAGATATTCCCCGCCAGCACATTCCCCTCCGCCACCTTGCAGGATCCGCGGTCGCCGACGTCTATCGTCAGATTCCCTGCCCTGAGTTCGATGTCTTTGTCTTCGATCAGGCCCTTCACCCGCAAATCACCCGCCGTTGCCCGAATCACAACTCCGGTCTTCTCCGGCACTTCGATACGGTAGTTCACGTCGCGGTCCGGCCCTCCCTGGACACGGATCCGGCCAGCCGCGAAACTGATCTTCACCCGAGCCGCATCATTCCGATTCCCGATGTTGCAGGTAATCCGAAGCGCATTCGCCTTCGTCCCGACAACCTCAATTTCGCCGGCCCGAAGAGTCATGGAGATGTTGCCGGCGGAAGCCTGTTTCGTTTCGAACGGTTTCGTGCAATCACCCGTTTGGGCGAACGCGGGTGTCACCACCGCGAGGAGACAGGGGATCAGGTGTTTCACACCAGGTACTGCGCCGAACGAGCCCACGAAGTTCGCATACTTTCGGGGAACGGACCCGTAGCGAAATAATGGGAGTTTCCCGTTTTTCGAACATCGGCATGTCGAACACCTTCCAAATCCTCCGCTTATTTCTGCCCCTGCAGAACCCTGTCGGATTCACCCTGCCGGATGCGGTCCTGTTTGGAGTTGCCGCATTAGCCCTCGCCTGTATTCTCTTGCGGGATCAACTGGCACAGAGCCTGCGTGCCCTGGCGAGGCATCCGGGGCGGGCCGCAGCAATGCTGGTTGCCCTGCCAATAGCGCTCCGGCTGGCGCTGCTGCCACACCACCCGATCCCTTCACCAGCAGTATCCGATGATTTCGCCTATCTGCTGCTGGGCGACACGTTTGCCCACTTCCGACTCGCCAACCCAACCCACCCGATGCACAGGTTTTTCGAAACCGTCTTCGTCCTGCAGCAACCATCTTACGCCTCGATTTTTCCGCCTGGCCAGGGCCTGGTGCTGGCTTTTGGGCAACTTGTTTTTGGAGTACCGTGGGTTGGAATCGCTTTATCGATCGGGGTGTTCTGCGCTTCGGTTTATTGGACGCTGCGGGGCTGGCTGAGTCCGACGTGGGCGTTGGTCGGCGGCCTGCTGGCGGTGATGATGTTCGGCCCCCTCAACCAGTGGATGAATAACTACTGGGGTGGCGCAGTATCGGGCATTGCCGGGTGCCTGATCTTTGGGGCGGTTCCGAGGCTCCGAAGGCTACCCACAACGCACAACGCCATTCTGCTTGGCCTGGGACTCAGCCTGCAGGGTCTGTCGCGCCCCTTCGAAGCGGCCCTTGTGGGAGTCTGTCTGGTGCCCTTTGTATTTCAACTACGCCGACGGCACCTGCTGACCACCTGCCTGACCCTGCTTCCGGCTATCCTGCTCACACTGGCCCACAACCACGCCGTCACGGGCCACTGGACCAGGCTCCCCTATATGGAAAGCCGGAGCCAATACGGCATACCTGCAGCCTTTACGTTTCAGAAGATGCCGCAGCCGAGCCGACCTCTGGTGCGGGAACAGGAAATGGACTTCGAGGCACAGCGCGACACCCATGCCACGGCCGGAAACTACTGGGCCCGGCTCGCACGCCGCTTGAAATTCCTGCGATTTTTCCTCTACGCGCCGCTGTACGTGGCTCTGTTGTTTTGGCTCCCCCGACTTCGCGAGCGGCGCTTTCAGTGGGCCGCAGGCTGTGTCGTGGTCCTGTTCTTCGGGACAAATTTCTATCCCTACTTTTACCCGCACTATCTGGCGGTAATTGCCTGTCTGCTCCTGCTGTTTGCCGCAGAGGGTCTCGCCCGGATGCCTCGCGCTCTCTGTGCGGTAGTCCTGATACTGTGCTTCGCCCGCTTCGCGGCCTGGTATGGAATCCACCTGCTGGGCGATGAGAATCTCTATATTGCGACAGACGCCTGGCAGAGCTGGGACTATGTGAACTTTGGGGATTTCGAAGGGCGCCAGGCCATTGAACGGGAACTCGCCGCCGAGCCGGGCCGACAGCTGGTGTTCGTGCGCTACAGTCCCAGCCACACCCTCCGGGAATGGCTCTACAACGATGCCGATATCGACAAGGCACGAATTGTGAGAGCGCTGGACCTTGGGGCGGAGGAAAACACGCGCCTCCAACAGTATTACCCGGACAGAAGGGTGTGGATGCTGGAGCCGGACCGCGTTCCGCCGCGCCTTACGCCTTACCCTTCCCCAGGGCAATAACGAAGTACTCGGCAGGTTCCGTGCCCGGATTGCGCCAGCCGTGTTCCATATTCGATTCCATATAGATGACAGAGCCAGCCGTCAGCCGCGCGGTCTTGCCTCCAAATGTAGCGTCCAGAATGCCGCGACGCAACAGCAGGACTTCTTCGTGAACATGGCTGTGGGGGGCATGAGGTGCCTGCCCCGAGCCCAGTTCGGTCATATGCAGTTCCACCGCGAAGCCCGAATGGGTGGTGGTGTCGAAGACGGCCCGCCCCTTATTCTGCCCGTTCGGCTTTACTGGCAAATCCTCATACCTGAAGACGGTAGCACCCAGCCCGGACGTAGCTGCGTCTGCGGGCAGGGTGGCGGCCAAAGCTGGCAGCAAGAAGGATAAGTCACGGCGGGTGATCGACATAGCTGCGATTCTACAACGACACGGGTGTCGAGCGCGACAGCGTAACGAAACTCGCTCCACCACGTCTACTCCGGTATCCTGACCCTAATGGACCAACAGCCCGGCGAAACACCGTCACATCCCGACGAAGGTGCCGTCACCCAACCGCCCCCCCACGCCACAGGTGTCTTCAGCGGCCTGAATGCGGCTTCCCTGCTCCGCGATATTGCCATTTCCATCGGCCTCGCCATCGTCCTGATCGTCTTCATCTACCAACCTGTCAAGGTAGAAGGAACCAGCATGATGCCTGGCCTGGAAGATCAGGAACGGATTTTCGTCAACAAGTATCAGTACAAACTGGGCAATGATCGCATCGAACGGGGGGATCTGGTCGTTTTCCTCTTCCCTCTCGACCCGCGCCAGTCCTACATAAAGCGCGTCATCGGCATCCCTGGTGACACCATAGAGGTGGAAGATGGCAGGGTCTTCGTGAACGGGAACCCAATTTCTGAGAGCTACGTCCCCGACGAATACCGCGACCACGTGTCAACAGTGCGACAAGTGGTGACCCCGAACCACTATTTTGTCCTCGGCGACCACCGGAGTTCGTCCAGCGACAGCCGGATGTGGGGTCTTGTGGACCGACCGGCTATTTACGGCAAGGCCGTTTTTGTGTACTGGCCGCCCGATAAAATTGGTCGCGTCAGATAGACGGCGTTACCGTTCACGCATGCCATAGAACGTAGTACGTTCCGGTACCGTGATCGGCAACCTCAACGAACAGGGTAATTCCTGAAGGTTTGCATCGCAAGCATCAGTTCGGTCCCCTCGTTCACCAGAATCGTGAAGCCGATCCGGTCGCCTTCAGGAATCTCAGCAACGCAACACACTCACCAGGGCTCTCCCGGTTGGCGCTTTGGCAGGTGTTTCTCTCCCGGTTGGTGCCGCCCCGGCGGCCTGTAGCATTTTCCAATCGAAGGATGAGCATGAAACCCGGTTTTGATTCCAATGGAAGGTGAGCATGAAACTGGGGGCAGTCGGAAGCGTAGCGACCGATGTCCTTTCCTTGGTTTTGGTGTATGAAGAGCCAGCCGGAACGGTCGTC
>RGPS01000028.1 GCA_010084195.1 Terriglobia bacterium | reverse complement strand
GGATTCGGGAGACGAAGCTGCCCTGAGGCTCGAGATCCCGTTCGAGATCCCGCAGTGATTTATAGCGGGTCTCCGGAGCCTGGCCCAGGCAACGTCGGACGATTCGAGCCCACGCAGGCGCAGAAGAATCGGACGGGGGAAGGGTGATTCGGCGCAGCACGAGGCCGAGTAATGTCAGATCTCCGGCTCGGTCCGTTTTGCCGTGGGTCGGCAGCCATTCGCAGATCAGAACAGGCCCGCGAGGGGTGAGGATCAGATCATTTGTATTGAGGCTGGCAGGCTGCAGGCCGGACAGGCTGGCGTAGATGAGGACCTGGCAGAGGCGCAGTGCCAGCGCCCGGGCTTCTTCTGCAGTCAGGGGCGTGGAGTCCCGAAGCCGGTCGGCCAGAGTGGGGCCTTCCAGATACTCAACGGCGGAGAACCCGGTGCGACCGTCCAGAGTATCAATCTCGTTGTATTCCAAATGCTGGACGAGGCCGGGGTGTGGGGGCGGAGTGAGGGCAAGGCGCGAGGGCGCAGAAAGCTTGAGGGCGACACGGTTTTCGTTCGAAGTATCCAGAGCCTCGAGAACCGTGGACCAGCGACCCCGGCCGATTTCGCGAGCGATCCGATAGCGTCCGGCAACCAGAGTTCCGGGAGCGAAAGCCTCAGCGCGGGAGAGGGAGCGAACGACGATGGGGTCGCGAAGGAAGTCGCCCATCTTGGCTTCCCATTCCACGCGATCCATGACTTCGGCGACGAGGACAGGCTCGTCCGGACACTGGAGGCTGAGCCAGGCCGACCTCTCGGCGGCAGGCAGAGCGCTGACGGCCTCCACCAACTCCATCAGCCGGTCGTCGGAGTATTCAGCAGCTATTGTGCGCTCCTCGATTGGACATCCCTTGCCTTCAAAACCGGGGCCTGCGCGTTGAGCTTTTCGAAGAGCCAGCGGCGGGCATCCCCGAAGCGGCGTTCCATGGTTCGGAGAGGGATATCGAGAGCTTCGGCAGTCTCGTCGGCCGTGAAACCGGCGAAGAAGCGCATTTCAATGATGGGAACCCAATCGGGATGCGAGGTTTCCATGGCCGTAAGGAGTTCGCCGACGGCGGCCCCCACTTCGAGCTGGGAATCGCGACCCCGGAGGAGATGTTCGAGGTCGGCAATGGGGATTTTGGCACCAGTGGGTTTGGCCCGGGCATGGTCAATAAGCAGGTGGCGCATGGCTCGTGCGGCGACGGCATAGAAGTGACGGCGGCTCTCCCACTCCCGTTCTCTACCCTTGACGAGGCGGAAGTAGGCTTCGTTCATGAGCGCGGTGGCCTGCAGGGAGTGGTCGGAGCGTTCATGCGCCATCATTTTTCCGGCAAGGCGACGGAGGTCCGGGAGGACCAGGGAGAAGAGTTTTTCTTCGACCGAGCGGTCACCGGTACTCCAGCGGTGAAGGAGTTGCGTGACTTCACCTGGGTCGGGAAGTGGACCGGGATCGGGAACGTCGGGTTGCATGGATTTTCCGAGCTTAGCGTAAAGAGGCACTTCAGCGGCGTGCTTTTATGTCCGGGCGCGTGTCGATGACGAAGCCATTCCGGTTGGGCATGACGACCTTCGGAAGAGTCTTTTCAGTCAGTTGTTCGTCACGGGAAATGATCCCATTGAGATGAAGGATAAAAGCGGTGACGGCGTAGACCTCGTTGGGGGGCAAAATATGCGGCGTGTTGAAGGGCATGGCCCGGTTGATGTGGTCCCAAACCGTAGTTGCGTAGGGCCAGTAGCTGCCGACAGTCTTCATGGGCTTGGGGGTTGCCAGCGTGCCTCGTCCGCCAACCAATGCGGGGTATTCGCCTTTACGGCCTTCTCCTTTGGGACCGTGGCAGACAGCGCAGCGGGCCTTGAAGACCGGTTCGCCGGCGACGGCATTGCCGTGACCGACGGGAAGCCCGGTGCCGTCGGTCATAACCGTAATGTTGGCTGCCTGAATTTGTTCGGGAGTGGCCTGGCGGCCCAGGTTGTATTGGGCGGAGAGCAAGACCGGAACGCCAAAGACGGAAGCGACAAAAAGGAGGAGTTTACGCACTTTCCACCTCGCCAGTGGCCTTGACGCGCCAGGGCCGAAGGCCATTGTAGTGGTAGCCGCTGTTGAGGCCTCGGACGGCGATGAGTTCTTCCCGAGTGGGCTGCAGGTAACCGGTTTCATCGGTGCAACGACACTGGATGACGGCTTCTTCGCCGTCCCAACGCCAGGGGAACCGGAACGCCGTGAGGGCCTTCGGCAGGATGGGCTCCTGAAGTTCCGCATCGGCCCAGGTCTTACCGTTATCCACCGAGACTTCGACCTGACGGATCTTGCCTCGACCGGTCCAGGCGAGACCGGTGATTTCGTGAAAACCATGGCTGGTTAGCTTTTGGCCTCCTGAGGGCCGGGTGATGACGGAACGCGCCTCCATAACGAAGGTGAACATTTCGGCTTTGCCATCCGGGCGGAGTTCGGTGTAATAGCCGGTTTCCTTGCTGGACATGGCGGGTTCGGCGGTGAGGTGCAGGCGGCGCAGCCATTTGACGTTGGTATTGCCTTCCCAGCCGGGGATGATGAGGCGGAGGGGGTAGCCGTTCTCGGGGCGAAGCGCTTCGCCATTTTGCCCGTAAGCGAGAAGAACTTCGGGGTCCAGCGCCTTATCGAGGGGGATGCTGCGGGCCATGCGACAGGCATCGGCACCTTCGGCCAGCATCCACTTCGCTTCCGGCTTCAGCCCGGCTTCGCGAAGGACAACGCTGACGGGGACGCCGGTCCACTGGGTCCCGGAAAGAAGGCCGTGGCTGCCCTGGACCGTCTCCGGGAACTTGCCACTCTGCTCACCAACGCTGTTCCCGCCGCATTCGAGAAAGATGATGCGGGAGACTGCGGGAAAGCGGCGGATGTCGTCCATGGTGAAGGCCAGAGGCTTGTCAACCAGGCCGTGGATGAGGAGACTGTGGGTGGCAGGATCGATTGCGGGAACACCGGAATGGTGTCGTTCGTAGTGGAGCGACGACGGAGTGATGATGCCGTAGATGTCCTGCAACGGGGTGCGGCTGGAGCCAGTGCCGGGACTGGCGGTCAGTTCGCGGATGGTGCGCTGGATTTTTTCCTGCGGAGCCCGGTCCCCGTAGGGCCGCATATTGGCCCCTGAGGTGGAGGGTTCATCACCTCCCTTATTGCAGGAACTGAGCGCGACCGCCGTAACGCCGGTGCTGAGTGCGATAAATTTGCGTCGGCTTCGGGCCATGAGATACAGGATAGACCCTGCGAGCGTTATTCGGTGAGGATGCCGAGGACCTGAATCGCGCCGAGGTCCGGGGTGGCGTAGTGAACGGAGATTCGGACGAAATGCTGGTATTCAAAATAACCGGCGAGCAGCATGGTGGCGATGAGGGCCAGGCGTGCGTATTGGCGAAAGCGTCGCGCCCTGGCGACTACCTGGGAGAACCCACATCCGGCGAGGAGGGCCATCGCCCCCGAAATTGGTGAGAGGAGACGGAGGTTCTGGAGCAAAGGGGCCAGCGTCATAAAGCCGAGGACGGCGAGGACCCAGACCAGGGTCAGCCCTACATACGCACCCCGCCAGCCCCTGATGGTGGTGAGGCCAAGCAGGGCCAGGAGAGCGGTAACGGGATTGAGCAGGAAGATGGTCCACGGCAGTTGCCACCAGGGCCCGGCGCAACAGCTTTCGTTGTAGCGGGCTGCTCCCGGCGCATATTGGAGCGAGAGTTTCACGGCGGCCCAGGTGACCTCGGCACCGCCGCCGCACAAAACCAGAAGCCAGGCGGCGACACCGAGAGACGCGATGAAAGAAGCTGCGAAGAGGAGACTTCGCTGCACAGCGCGATCCCGAAACAGGATGGTCAGAAACACCGCAAGGGCCGAGAGGGCGTAAACGATCAGGCCATTCTGCTTCATCAGGATGCACCAGGCTCCGATTACGAAGAAGCCGAGTTGCGGCCACCATCGCCTGGAGTCGCGTAGTAACTCCAGCGAGAAGTAGAACAGGAGCAGGCTGAAAAACCCAAATACGGCGTCTTGCCAGGCTCTTCTGCCGATTCCGAGCTCTGATGCCGAGGTTGCCAGGAAGAAGACTGCGGCCAGGGCTGTGAAAGGCGTAAAAAAACGGAAACCGATGCGCGCAAGAAGTGCGAGGGAAAGAACACTACAGGCAAAGGAGAGCCCAACCACGGAGCCAGGCGAGGCAGAATCCGACAGGAACATGGTCGCCGCCACCAGAAAGGTGTGGCCTATGCGAACGGGGGGAGGAAAATCCCAGGCTCCGTTGAGTTCAACGTAGGCGGCGAATTGCCTGGCGACGACCTGGGTGCCGCCCCGCCAAACCTCGTGACCAAACTGAATATACGCGCGCTCGTCGGGCGTGCGAGCGGCTACGTCGCCCACATGGAGGGCCCGCAGAACGACGCCCAGAATCAGGATTGCCAGCAGCGTTACCGGAATCAGGAGACGGCGATACAGGCGGATCCGGGCAGAGGGCATGTTTCCGGATCATAGCGCGATTGGGGATCTGCCTAACGGAGCTTCGGGCGAGCTGTTGTGTCGCCGCGGGATTTCACGTAGCGCTTCCGGACGTAGAACTGGTCGCCGCAGTTTTCGCATTGGTAGGGCCATCGGCCGAAAAGACTGGCAAGTGCCATTCGAAGGCCGGAGCGGACGCGACGGCGGAGGTGAGAACTCCTGCATTTCGGGCAATTGGCAGACATGGAAACTTTGGCGATACCGACAGGAAAACGAGCTCCTTTATATTATCCTGATGCGTTTCAATTTACCACCCGCGAGTTGGTCCATCGTGACCTCTGGTCCGAATCGGCCCATCCTTTATACTGAAGCTTACCCATGCACCAGCAACTAACCGAACGGACAGTCGACCTGGACCCCCGCGAAACAGCGGAATGGCTCGAAGCGCTCGACCAGATCGTTGACGGATCGGGGCCAGACCGGGCCACCTTCCTCATCGAAAAGCTCACGGATCGTGCGCGCGAAAATGGGGTTGACCTCCCCATTCGCCGCAATACCGATTACGTGAACACCATACAGCCGTGGCAGCAGGTGCCGTATCCGGGAGATCGGGCGCTGGAGCGCCGGATCAAGAGCCTGGTGCGGTGGAATGCCATGGTGATGGTGTCGCACCAGAACAAGTACGACGAGGGTATTGGCGGGCATATTGCCACCTACGCCTCGCTCGCAACCTTGCTTGAGGTTGGGTTCAACCATTTCTTCCGGGGCAGCATCGGGGATCAGCCGGGCGACCTGGTTTATTTCCAGGGCCATGCGTCGCCGGGCGTTTACGGGCGGGCGTTTCTGGAAGGCCGGTTGTCTGCGGACCATCTGAAGAATTTCCGGCATGAACTACGTGAGACGCCGGGTTTGTCTTCGTATCCGCACCCGTGGCTGATGCCGGATTTCTGGCAGTTCCCGACGGTGTCGATGGGCCTGGGGCCGATCAATTCGATTTATCAGGCGCGGTTTATGCGGTACCTGGAAAATCGTGGCCTGATTCCTGAGACGGGGCGTAAGGTTTGGGCGTTTTTGGGTGATGGCGAAATGGACGAGCCCGAATCGACCGGTGCAATTGGCCTGCCTGTGCGTGAAAAGCTCGACAACCTGATCTTTGTGATCAATTGCAATCTGCAGCGCCTGGATGGTCCGGTGCGTGGCAACGGCAAGGTGATCCAGGAGTATGAAGCCCTGTTCCGCGGTGCGGGATGGAACGTGATTAAGTGCGTGTGGGGCAGCGACTGGGATCCGCTCTTTGCGAAAGACACGAGCGGCAAGCTCGTCCAGTTGATGAACGAGTGTGTGGACGGCGAGTATCAGTCGTTCAAGGCCAAGGGCGGCGATTATGTCCGCAAGGAGTTCTTTGGCCGGTATCCGGAGACGGCAGCGCTGGTTGCTGATATGACGGATGAAGAGCTTGGGGCACTGCATCGCGGTGGACATGATCCTTTGAAGGTCTACAACGCCTATAAGGCTGCGACCGAGCATAAGGGTGGGCCAACCTTAATTCTGGCGAAGACCGTGAAGGGTTACGGCATGGGTGAGGCGGGCGAGGCCCGGAACCCCAGCCACCAAAGCAAGAAGATGAACGAGAAGGCGATGGAGTACTTCCGTACGCGCTTCGACGTTCCAATAACTGATGACATTGCTCAGGCGAGTGCGTTCTACCGTCCGCCAGAGTCGAGCCCCGACATTGCTTACATGCAGGAACGGCGTCGGGCGCTGGGTGGTTATTTGCCCGCCCGGAACCCGGGTCCGGCGCAGTTTAAAGCGCCTGGCGATGATTTCATCGACGCGTTCCGCGGGGCTTCCAAAGAGCCGCACCCCTCCACCACGATGGCCTTTGTTCGGCTGATGACAGCGCTGATGAAGCTGCCGGAGCTCGGCAAGAAGGTTGTCCCGATCGTCCCGGACGAAGCCCGTACGTTCGGTATGGAATCGATGTTCCGGGCCTATGGTATTTACGCCTCAGCGGGGCAGTTGTACAAGCCGCACGATTCCGACATCCTGCTTTACTACAAGGAATCAAAGGACGGTCAGGTTCTGGAGGAAGGTATCACCGAAGCGGGCTCGATGGCTGAGTTCACGGCGGCGGGTACGGCGTATGCGAATTACGGCGTAGATACAATTCCGTTCTACATTTACTACTCGATGTTCGGGTTCCAGCGCGTGGGCGACCAGATTTGGGCGTTTGCGGATTCGCGGGGCAAGGGCTTCTTGCTCGGTGGTACGGCTGGCCGGACGACGCTTTCGGGCGAGGGTCTGCAGCACCAGGACGGGCACTCCGTATTGCTCGCCAGCACCATTCCGACGCTTGCCACTTACGATCCGGCATTTGCGTTTGAAACGGCTGTGATTGTGCGGGATGGTATTCGCCGGATGTATGAAAACCGCGAAGACCTGTTCTATTACCTGACGCTGTACAACGAGAACTATCCTCAGCTGGCGATGCCGGAAGGCTCTGAAGAAGGCATCCTGAAGGGTATTTACCTGTTCCGGAAGTCCGCGAAGAAGTCGAAGACCAAGGTCCAGTTGCTGGGTTCGGGATCGATTCTGAATGAAGCTTTGAAGGCAGCGGATATCCTGGAGACCAAGTATTCGGTCGCGGCGGATGTCTGGAGCGTGACCAGCTACAACGAACTGCGGCGTGAAGCTCTGAAGGTGGAGCGCTGGAATCGTTTGCATCCTGTGGAGCCGGCCAAGGTTCCGTATATCCAGCAGATTCTGGGTGGCACGGAAGGCCCGATTATTGCGGCTTCGGATTACATGAAGACGGTGCAGGATCAGATTGCTCCGTGGCTGAGTGGTCGGTTTGTGGCGCTGGGTACGGATGGTTTCGGGCGCAGTGAAAACCGCGTGAATCTGCGTCGGCACTTTGAGAACGATGCGGCTTCGATTGTGGTGGCTACGTTGTCGAGACTGTCCCGTGAGGGTAAGTTTGATCCGAAGAAGGCCGCGAAGGCGATTGCTGAAATGGCGGTTGATCCGGAAAAGATTGACTCCGCGATAGCTTAAGTAACAGTGCAGTTTTATTGAAGTACGGGGCCATACGCCCGATATACACTCATTCCCGTGCAGTGTATACTCGAAGCGTATGGCCTTTCATATTCGCAACGATGAAGCGGAGCAGATTCTCCGGGAACTCCAGAGTCTGACGGGTGAATCGTTGACGGATGTGGTGAAGACTGCGCTTGCCGAACGCCTGGAGCGGGAACGGGCTAAGGTTTCTCCAGAGCAGGAGAACATCATGGAGTTGATGGAAGAAATGTGGGCGAGACTTCGCCTTGTCCCCCGGCTGGACTATCGGAGTGCCGATGAAATCATCGGGTATGACGAGAATGGCCTTCCGACCTGATGGTGATCGATACCTCCGCACTGGTCTGCATCGTTTTAGAGGAGCCAGAGGCTGCGGCATTTGCGAGCGCTATTTTTGAAGACAGCATTCGACTTGTTTCCGTCGTGTCACTTGTCGAAGCTGGCATCGTTCTCGAAAAGGCCCTGGGCCGGGCCGGAAGCAAGGAGTTGGAATTCGCGATCAGGACTCTGAAGCTGTCGATACAACCCGTAACCATTGAGCAAGGTCAGACTGCATTGTTGGCGCACTGGCGCTACGGCAGAAGCCTCCATCGGGCGGCGCTGAATTTTGGCGATTGCTTCACGTACGCGCTGGCGAAGATCACGAACGAGCCGTTGCTGTTCAAGGGCAATGACTTTGGCCGGACCGATTTGCGGCTCGTGGTTTCTCAATAGCTCGCTCTGCCTGTCGTAACATTCAGTCTGAGGTTTCTTCAGATGCGTTTTGTTCTTTCAGCGGCCGTTTTCTGTTCTGTCGCGTTTGCTCAAACGGCGGGGATTGACTTAGGTGCCATTGATCGGGCGTCCAGCCCCTGCAATGACTTTTATCAATATGCCTGCGGCATCTGGATGAAGAATAATCCGATTCCGGGCGATCAATCGCGTTGGGGCCGGTTTGATGAACTGGCGATGCGGAATCGGGAGACACTCAAGTCGATTCTGGAGGGGGCGGCGGTTGAGAAGCCGGGCCGGACGTCAAATCAGAAAATGATTGGCGATCAGTACGCGTCCTGTATGGATGAAGCCGCGATTGAGAAGAAGGGGCTTGCGGGACTGCAGCCGACTCTAAACCGCATTTCGAAGGGTTCGGGGAAGGCGTGGCTGGCAGAAGAAGTGGCGCGATTGCATGCCGCCGGCGTGAATGTTCTCTTCCGCCTGGGGCCGACGCAGGACGCGAAGGACTCGAACAAGACGATCGCGAACCTGAGTCAGGCCGGGTTGACTTTGCCGGATCGGGATTACTATCTGAAGACCGATGCGAAGTCAGAAGAGCTGAAGGCGAAGTACGTCGCGCATGTGCAGAAGATGTTTGGGCTGCTGGGCCATGATGCGGCTCGGGCTGCGGCAGAAGCGAAGGCCGTGATGGAAATGGAGACGGCGCTCGCGAAAGTCTCAGCAGACCGCGTGACATTGCGGGATCCACAGAAGAGATACAACACGGTGACGCTGGTACAGCTGGGGCAGACGGCTTCCGGATTTGCGTGGGATGCATACCTGAAGAGCGTGAAGTTAGGCATGGACTCGTTCAATAGTGCGACGCCGGGATTCCTTACGGGCATGAGTTCCGTGCTGGCTGCGGCATCGGCTGCAGATGTGAAGACGTACCTGACCTGGCATGTGGTGAAGGACGCCGCCGGCATGCTGCCGAAGGCGTTTGTCGCGGAAGATTTCCAGTTCAGTGACGCCACACTTTCGGGGGTGAAAGAACTGGCTCCGCGCTGGAGACGGTGCGTGGTGATGGTGGACCGGCAACTGGGTGAGGCTCTGGGCAAAGAGTATGTGGAGCGGACGTTCGGTGAAGAAGGTAAGCAGCGGACGCTGAAGATGGTGGCGGAAATTGAAGCGTCCATGGAGAAGGACGTCCAGTCGCTGGAGTGGATGAGCGAGACGACGAAGAAGCAGGCTCTGGAAAAACTGCATAAGGTCGCAAACAAGATCGGGTATCCCGAGAAGTGGCGTGACTATTCGAGCGTGAAGATTGTGCGGGGAGATCTGGTGGGGAACGATGAGCGTGTGTCGGCGTTTGCGTTCCGTCGCCAGTTGGACAAGATCGGGCATCCGCCGGATAAGGCTGAGTGGAGCATGACGCCGCCCACGGTGAATGCGTATTACAGTCCGGCGGCGAATAACATCAATTTTCCGGCGGGGATTCTGCAGCCTCCGTTCTTCTTTAAGGGCGGCGACGAGGCGGCGAATTATGGAGCGATCGGCGCGGTGGTGGGGCATGAACTGACGCACGGTTTTGATGATTCCGGTCGGCAATATGATGGCGACGGCAACCTGCGGGATTGGTGGACTGAAGAAGACGGGAAGAAGTTCAAGGAGCGCGCCGACTGCATCGTGCAGGAGTATGGTGCGTTCAAGGCCACGGCGGATACGAATCTGAACGGGAAGCTGACGCTGGGTGAGAACGGTGCGGATAATGGCGGCGTCCGGCTGGCGTTTATGGCGCTGATGGACGCGATTGCGAAGCTGGATGCGGCGGGCGGGAAGAGCATGCCGGCGGTGGCGGATTACACGCCGCAGCAGAGGTTCTTTCTGGCGTACGGGCAGGTGTGGTGCCAGAACATTAGTGAGGAAGCGGCGCGGCTGCGGGCGGTGACCGATCCACATTCGCTGGGACGTTACCGGGTGAACGGCGTCGTACAGAATATGCCGGAATTTCAGAAAGCGTTTGGATGCCAGGTGGGACAGCCGATGGTGAGCGAGAAGGGTTGTCGGATATGGTAAGTTCGCGTTGGCTATTGGCGCTGGCGGGGGTTGGTCTGCTGGCGCAGACTACGCCGCAGGCCTGGGTTGCAAAAAGCAATCAGAATGCGCAACTACTGATTGATCTTGGGGCGAAGTATGGGCCTGAAGGCGCATCTTCGCAGGGCATGCCGGGGTTCGACGAGAAGATCTCACAGCCAACTGCGGAGAACTCCGCGAAGAGCAAGGCGGATCTGGAAGCGGCGGGCAAGGAGCTTCGTGCGCGGATGGCGAAGGAGACCGATCCGCTTGTGAAGCAGGATCTGGAGATTCTGATTGCCGATGTGGAGCGCGATCTGCGGTCGCAGGAGGCGAGTGAAAAGACCTTCCTGCCGTACATGAATGTGGCCGGGCTGATTTTCTCCGGCGAGAAGACGCTGCTGGATGAGCAGACGGCGGCAGGGCGGCGTCCGGCGGCAGTAGTGCGACTGCGGAGGTATACAGGGCTGGAGGCTGGGTACACGCCGATTACGAAGCTCGCAATGGAGCGGTATCGCACTCAGGCGAAGAATCCGGCGTTGCTGGGACCGGCGAAGCTGCAGGTGGAGAAGAACCTGGAGAATACCTCGACGCTGGTGACAGGTCTGGGTATTTTGCTGGAGAAGTACAAGCTGCAGGGATACAGCGAGGCTTACGCGAAGCTGCGGGAGCAGTTGGCCGAGTACGACGAGTTTGTACGGAAGGAAGTGATGCCCCGGGCGCGGACAGATTTCCGGCTGCCTCCGGCGATTTACCAGACGGCGCTCGACAACTACGGCGTGGATTACACGTCGGCAGAACTGGCGAAGCTGGCGCATGCCGGGTTCATTGATATCCAGAAGCAGATGGCGGAAGTGGCGGTGCGTGTGGCGAAGGCGCGGAAGCTGCCGTCGTCGGATTACCGGAGTGTGATCCGGGCACTGAAGAAAGAGCAGTTCGCGGCAGATGACATTTTGCCAAAGTATGAGGCGACACTGAAGGCGATTGAGGAGATTGTCCGGAAGAATAAGTTGCTGACGTTGCCGACGAGACCGGCACGGATTGTGATTGCTTCGGCGGCTGAAACGGCGCAGCAGCCTGCTCCGCATATGCAGCCTCCGCCGCTGATGAACAACAAGGGCGAGCGCGGGAGTTTTGTGCTGCCGCTGGCGACGAAGGGTGCTAATGGCGTGGAGATGAAGTATGACGACTTCACCTTTGCAGCGGCGGCCTGGACGTTGACGGCGCACGAGGCGAGGCCGGGGCATGAGTTGCAGTTCGCGTCGATGGTGGAACGGGGCGTGTCGCTGGCCCGGGCGATGTTCGCGTTTAACAGCACGAACGTGGAAGGCTGGGGTCTGTATGCAGAGTGGTTCATGCTGCCGTATATGCCGGATGAGGGTAAGCTGATTTCGCTGCAGTTGCGGATGCTGCGGGCGGCGCGAGCGTTCCTGGATCCGGAGTTGCAGGCAGGCAAGATCACACCGGAGCAGGCGATGCGGGTTCTGGAAGAGGACGTGGTTTGCTCGAAGGCCTTTGCGACAGAGGAAGTGGAGCGTTTCACGTTCCGGATGCCGGGGCAGGCGGTCTCGTATTACGACGGGTACTCGCGGCTGCTGGAGTTACGGCTGGAAGTGGAGAAGGCGATGGGGGCGAAATTTGAGGCGGGTAAATTCCACGATTTCATTTTGAGTCAGGGGTTGCTGCCGCCAGGGTTGTTGCGGAAGGCGGTCTTGGCAGAGTTTGTGAAGTAGGGCGCAAACTGTTGCGAGAGTCGGATTTGATCGTCGTCGACCCCAAGATCGTGGGAGGGAAACCGGTCATTCGCGGCACACGTCTTGCGGTCGAGTTTATCCTCGAACTGCTCGCCACAGGTCAATCGGAATCTGACCGGGTGGAAAACTATCCGGGCCTGACTCGCGAGGATATTCTGGCGTGCCTGTGATATGCCAGCTAACATTCCCGCCGATGCGTCTCGTCGCAGACTCGCAGATGAGAATTTCCCGAAGCCGGTAGTCGACGCACTACGCGCCGAGGGCCAGGACGTTCTTTGGGTCCGAACCGATTGCCCGGGCTGGAGAGATCTCGCGATTCTGGAATTGGCTGAGGCCGAGTCCCGGATTGTTCTGACGGTAGACAGGAATTTGGAAACGCCAACGGGAACACTTCGCGCGGGCATTGTAACGACCGCCCCCATGAAATGTGTGCCCTTGTCACCGGCTTCATTCGCAGGATAGAAGACCATAATGTCTTCCCAAAATGTCTTCCATTGTTTGTGGTCCAGGTATAGGGTCGAACCGGACAACGGGGAGACTTGGGGCGCGATACTGCAAGGCACAGGTTCACTCAGCATCCCCAGAACACAACGCAGATTAACCGGGCGGAGCCGGAATCGAGAGCCTTCGGCAGATGTGCTTTGCCAGAATGTTTGAGATCTCGACGTGACGCGGCACAGCCTCCGCATGCCCCGTTTGTGGATTCTCCCAGATGGCGTGTTCCTTACCTTCTCTCCGAACCACACACCCATTACGGCGTAAGTGGCGGAGAAGAGCCTCTCGCTTCATCCGACGACGACTAGCTCCTGCGTTGCTTCCGGTGGCAGAGCTCGAAGTGACTCTTCTCGTCTGTATTCGAGAATCAGGCTAATCGCTTCCCTTAGGTTGGCCAGGCATTCTTCGCGCGTCTTGCCCTGGCCATTCGCCCCGGGGACTTCGGCGCAATACGCAATGTGCCAAGGGCCGTCCTGCTCAACTATTGCCGTGAATTCGCTGCGCATGACTTATATGTTAGCGCTTTTGTGCCCTGCGGATTTTAATGGCCCCCGGCGAGTTCTTTCACCAGGCTTGCCACGAAGCTCTTGGCATCCCCGAACAGCATCAGCGTATTCGGCGCGTAGTAGAGTTCGTTATCGATACCCGCAAAACCGGCGGCCATGCCGCGCTTGATGATCATCACGGTCCGGGCTTTGTAGGCATCCAGAATCGGCATCCCGGCAATCGGGCTGGTCGGATCGTTCTTTGCAGCGGGGTTGACGATATCATTCGCGCCGACGATCAGCGCTACGTCCGTCATACCCATTTCCGGATTGATGTCGTCCATTTCGACTAGCTTGTCGTAGGGGACATCGGCTTCGGCTAACAAGACGTTCATGTGGCCCGGCATACGACCGGCGACCGGGTGGACGGCGAACTTCACATCGATGCCCTTTTTAGTGAGGGCGTCGTAGAGTTCGCGGATTTTGTGCTGGGCCTGGGCGACGGCCATACCGTAACCCGGGATGATGATGACACTGCGGGCGTCCTCCAGAATCTGGGCGGCCTCTTCGGGGCTCGCCGAGCGGACGGGCTTTACTTCACCACCGACCGCAGCAGCCTGCAATTGACCGAACGCGCCGAACAGAACATTGGTGAACGAACGGTTCATCGCGCGGCACATGATGATGGAGAGGATCAGGCCCGAAGAACCGTCGAGGGCACCGGCAATTATCAGCAGTTTGTTATCGAGTGCGAAGCCCATAGCGGCAGCGGAGAGTCCGGCATAGGAGTTCAGGAGCGCGATGACGGTGGGCATGTCGGCACCACCGATGGGGATGATGAGCAGGATGCCGAACGTCATGGCCAGCCCCACAAAGATGGGGAACAGCATGGGCTGATTGGGGTTGATGATGAGCGAGACGGCGATCCCCACGGCAGCGAGGAGCAGCCCCAGATTGACGAAATTCTGGCCTTTGAATGTGATGGGCCTGGAGGGCAGCATTTCGTTCAGTTTCCCGAAGGCCATCAGGCTGGCCGTGAAGGTGAGGAAGCCGAGCAGAATTTCAAGCGCCAGAGCCCCCATCGTGAAGCCGGAGGGGTATTGGCGATAGTACTCAGCGGTACCGATGAGAGCCGACGCGAGCGCACCGCAGGCCTGCGAGATGGCCGTTCGTTGGGGAACATGCGTCATCGGCATGAGGATGGCAAGCGGGACACCAATGGCCGCACCCACGAGCAGACCGCCGACGATCCATTCATAGCTGACCACTTCCTGACGCATCAGGGTGCCGACCACGGCGAGCAACATGCCGACTTCGCCAGCCATGACGCCACGACGGGCGGTCGCGGGAGAGCTCATCCACTTCAGCGCCATGATGAACAGCGCGGCGGCCAGGATATAGAGCAGGGCGAGGAGGCTCATTTGCTTTTGGGCTCCCGCTTGCGGAACATCTTGAGCATCCGGTCCGTAATCAGGAAGCCGCTGACCATGTTGGTGGTGGCCGCGACCACTGCGATCAGGCCAAGGACACGGCTCAGGATGCTGGCATGCTCTTCACCGCTGACGAGAATCGCGCCGACGACCGAGATGGACGCGATGGCGTTGGTCAGCGACATGAGAGGGGTGTGAAGCAGGGGAGAGACGCGGCGAATGAGTTCGAAACCCACAAAGGCCGCCAGCATGAAGACATAAAGCCCGAATTCGTAGTTCATTACTGCGTGGCCTCCGAGGTCGCAAGACGTGGATGAACGATCTTGCCGCCGTGCGTCACAAGTGACTCGCGCACGATTTCGTCTTCCATATTGATATTCAGTTCGCCATCCTTTGTAATCAGCTTCAGAAGATTTACGAGGTTGGTCGCGTACATCTGGCTGGCATGAAACGGAGCGCGTGACGGCAGGTTGGCGGGCCCGATCACCGAAACGCCCTTGTGGACAACGGTCTCGCCCACACGAGTGAGTTCGCAATTACCACCACGCTCGGCTGCGATATCCACAATGACCGAACCAGGCGCCATAGCTTCGGCCATCTGGGTGGTTACCAGGATGGGCGCTTTGCGACCCGGAACGGCAGCGGTGGTGATGACGACGTCCTGCTCCCGGATCACTTCGGTAAGGAGTTCGCGCTGGCGACGGTAGAAGGTTTCGTCCATGGCTTTGGCGTAGCCGCCACCGCCTTCCCCGCCCCCGGTGTCGAGGTCGAGAACGACGAATTTGGCGCCGAGGCTTTCAATTTGCTCTTTCACGGCAGACCGCAGATCATAGGCGCTGACGACGGCTCCGAGACGGCGGGCGGTGGCGATAGCCTGAAGTCCGGCCACGCCTGCACCTAAGATGAGGACTTTGGCCGGCGTAATGGTGCCGGCAGCGGTCATCATCATGGGGAAAATTTTGGGCAGTGCAGCGGCGGCGAGCAGAACCGCCTCGTAGCCGGCGAGACTGGCCATCGAGGAAAGGGCGTCCATGGCCTGTGCCCGGGTGATGCGGGGCACCAGTTCCATCGCAAAAAAAGAAACCCCTGCCGAGGCAAGGGCCACATTCTGTGATGTTGAGGTGAGAGGATCGCCGAAGCCAATCAATAGCTGGCCCGGCCGAAGTAAGGCGAGGTCTTCAGCCCCGTGGTCCGGGTTCGACCCATAGGTTTTGGCCTGAACGATGACCGTTGCGGCGGCGAAGACTTCCGCACGGGAGCCTAACTGCGCTCCTTTGGCGAAGTAGTCTTCATCCAGGAAGCCAGCTTCCTGTCCGGCACCACGTTCGACAATCACCTGCAGCTTAGCCTTCGCGAGTGCTTCACATGCTTTAGGCGTCAGTGCAACGCGCCGTTCCCCGGCGCAAGACTCCCTGGGTACTCCAACTGTCGCAGCCATTAATTTGTTACCCGAGATCATATCGAAGTGGTTTCGATGGCCGGTGAAATGCGCCAAACCACACAGCGTGATACGTGCGATATTGGCGTCGAGCCATGTACACCCGTCGGATCATTATCGATAATCTCAGATCGATCAAAAACCTTGAGTGGAGCTTACCGCGAGGGACCTTCAGCGGCATGCCGAGACTACATGCGGGGATGGGCGAGGCCCCCGTGTTTCAGGCGATGTTTCGCGCCGATCCGTGGTTTGCGGCGTTCCTGCGACTGTGAAATCGAGGATTCCACGAGCCAGAATGCCGCTGGAGAATTACTCGTATGCCTACAGGACCGAATCAGCGCAGGGAATGTAGCTGCCGGGGCGAAAATGCGAGTTGTTGGCGCTGCGACGGCAGAGGATACCTCGGTGAATCAAAACCAAGCCTCGCAGTTGGCGAGACAGTCTTCCGTTTTGTCTGCGCATTGTGCTCTATCGGATTTTCAGATGAATCGAACTTGGAGCGCCACAGAAAGACGGCACATACGGAGCCAACCCGGTACGGGCTGGAGATGGACAGTCGGCCAATCGAAGCCGGTAGGGTGTGCTGCTGCAAGTGTCGGAGAGTGCTGTGGGCGGATGACCTACAGAGCCACATCGACCTCCGTCACGTTGAACGCTCCTTTGGAGCGAAACGAGGATTCCTGTTCGACAAACAATTCTCGGATTTCGTTCTTTGTCCCGTCTGCAATGTAACCCTGAAACGCGATAACCTCGGGCACCATTTCAACAAGGCGCACTGACGTAACGTGCCACTGCAGCTTGGCAAGTTAGGGACCGAGATCAGCCTGACAGTCAGGACTTCAGGGCAACAACTCAAGCGATTGATTCAGGCGCGGGCCAACTCGGAGCGAACTGAAATCGCGGCGGTCGCTTGTCAGGATGCGGTAGATTTTGCGACGCTCGGCGACCGCCGCTACCGTCCCGTCAACCAGCCCGAGGTCGAGTTGAGCGTATTTTGCATCAAGTTCCAGGGCCCGGGCAATATCGGCAGGTAACGGAACTTCATATTCATACCGAGTCGCCGGGTCAAAGATCTCGGCAATCAGCTTCCGCATAACTTTCCGCTCGTTGCGCAGGAAATAGTCGACCTCGGCCAGAACAAGGCCTGGAACGACAACCGCCGCCGCAGTGACCAGGACAGCCTGGTAATCCGGAAAGCTGGCCGTGCCCTCCGGGGTTCTCGCCAACGCACGCAGGAGCCCACCGGTGTCGGCAATAACCGGAGGACTCAAACTTCGAGCTCCGCGAAAAGCTCGGACTCGTCTCCAAGTTTGGCATTGGTGGATTCAAACAAGAGCGTTGAAGGTGCCCGTCTGCCGGAGTAGTAGCGAGAGGCCACAACGCGTAGTCCCTTGCGAAGGAGGTCCGAGGAAGACAGGCCGTCGGCACGTGCCAATTTCAAGGCCCGAACATCTTCCGGGGCCAGGCGGACGGTGGTCGAAATCAAAGCTGCCATACACTTACTATACAATCGCGCGCCACTGTTAGGCGTTGTCGGGGCAACCCTCGGAGCCGCAGAACGGCTTCATCGTAACCAGTTCGATAGAATTGCTCTGAATGAATGGGGCCCAGGTGGGCCGCTGCCGCCCTTCAGGGCTTTCCAGGTGGATAAAGACTGAATGCACGCATCAGATACCAGCAATCCTGACTACTTCCATAAGGTAGTCGATTGCCAGTGGGCTTGCCCCGCACATACAAATGTTCCCGAGTACATCCGGTTGATTGCGCAGGGGCGTTTTACTGACGCCTACATGCTGAATCGCGAGTCGAATGTGTTCCCTGCTGTTCTGGGGCGAACCTGCGACCGACCCTGCGAACCTGCGTGTCGCCGCAGTCGTCTGCCGAGTCCGTCGGGCGAAGAAACGCCGGTGGCAATCTGCCGCCTGAAGCGCGTAGCGTCCGACCATAAGGGCGATATCAGCGAACGACTGCCTAAAGCACCAGCCGTTAAGAACGGCAAGCGCATCGCGTGTATCGGCGCGGGGCCATCATCCCTGACGGTTGCCAACGACCTGATGCCGCACGGATACTCGATCACGATTCTGGAGCGGTACGACAAGCCGGGCGGATTGATGCGGACGAACATCCCTTCGTTCCGCCTGCCGGAACAGGTGTTGGCCGACGAAGTGAATTCGATCCTCGATATGGGCGTTGACATTCGCTACAATACGCCAGCGACCAGCATGAAAGCCATCCTCGACGAGGGCTTTGACGCCATCTTCGTGGGTTCCGGGGCACCTCGCGGCAAAGACCTGGATCTGCCGGGGCGGAATGAATCGGACCGCATCCATATTGGTATCGACTGGCTGGGCGGCCTGGCTTTCGGGCACATCGATAAGATCGGCGAAAAGGTTCTGATCATCGGCGTGGGCAATACGGCGATGGATTGTTGCCGGTCGTCCCGACGTCTGGGTGGCAAGGACGTGAAAGTAATGGCGCGCCGCCCGCGTGCTTACTTCAAGGCTTCTCCGTGGGAACTGGAAGACGCTGAAGAAGAGAACATTGAAATCGTGATCAACCACGCGCCGAAGCGGTTCGTGATTGAAAACGGCGTGCTGACCGGCATGGAGTTTGAGCGCTTGGAATGGGACGCCGAAGCGAAAAAGTCTACCGTCATCGACACGGTGATTTTGCCTTGCGACGACGTGATTCTGGCGATCGGCCAGGATAACGCGTTCCCCTGGATTGAGCACGACCTCGGCATTGAGTTCGACAAATGGGGCATGCCGAAGGTGGACCAGACCACGTTTGAGTGCACGCGGCCAGGCATCTTCTTTGGTGGGGATGCGGCGTGGGGCCCGAAGAACATTATCTGGGCTGTGGAACACGGGCATCAGGCCGCGATTTCGATTGACAACCACTGCCAGGGTGTTTCGGTGGCAGAACGCCTGGGGTTTGGTATCAACCTGATCAGCCAAAAGATGGGGCTGAGCGAGTGGAGCTACCACAACGATTACAACCCGGCGAGCCGCCAGAAGATGAAGCATGTGGATCTGGTGCAGCGCTTCGAAGATCTTCATGTGGAAGTCGAATTGGGCTTCACGGCAGAACAGACGGCGCGCGAAGTGCAGCGTTGTTTGAACTGCGACGTCCAGACAGTTTTCAAAGCCGCCAAGTGCATTGAGTGCGATGCCTGTATCGACATCTGCCCTCTCTCGTGCCTGACGATCACTAAGGATGGTCCGGAAGATGAGATGCGCCTGCGTCTGTCAGCTCCGGCAACGAATATCACTCAGGAGCTTTTCGCCTCCGATCCCCTGCCCCACACCGGTCGCCTCATGATGAAGGACGAGGACCTGTGTGTGCACTGCGGATTGTGTGCGGAACGCTGCCCCACTGCTGCATGGGACATGCAGAAGTCACAGCTGAATATTAATTACGCCGGTCAGGCGTCCACTAAGTTAGAACTCACCCATGCGTAGCCGCATCAACGATTTTGCAATCAAACTGGCGAACGTCAACGGAACAGGGTCCGCCAGCGCCAACAGCCTCATCATGCAGGCCATCTTCAGGATGGGCGTGCCCGTGTCCGGCAAGAACCTGTTCCCCTCGAATATTCAGGGCCTTCCCACCTGGTACGAGATCCGCGTGAACCCGAAGGGGTACACTGCGCGGGCTCTCGATTACGACCTGATGGTGGCGATGAACGCGCAGACGTATGCGCGGGACATCAAGGAAGTTCGGACCGGCAGCTACGTGCTGTACGATTCGAGCTGGCCGCTGGATGACGACCTGCACCGTGATGATGTCACGTTCATTGGCGTGCCGCTGGCCCGCCTCTGCAACGAGAACTTCAAGGAATCGCGCGAGCGGATTCTGATGAAGAACATCGCCACTGCGGGGGCTCTGATTGAGCTGCTCAATATTGATGCCGACGTCGTGTCGCAACTTCTGGAAGAGAAGTACGGCAAGAAAAAGGGCATGAGGGAATCGAATGTGAAGGCGCTGAAGCTGGGCGGCGATTACATTCGGGAAAACTACGCCTTCCCGCTGCCGTTCCATCTGGAGAAGATGAACGGCAATGAAGACAAGATTCTGATCGATGGCAACACCGCGACGGCTTTGGGCTGCATTTATGGCGGCGCGACCGTAGCGGCCTGGTATCCGATTACCCCGGCCACGTCGGTAATGGATAACTTCAAGGCCTTTGCCGACAAGTACCGCAAAGACCCGGAAACGGGTGCCAGCAACTATATGTTCCTGCAGGCGGAAGACGAACTGGCCGCTATCGGGATGGTGATCGGGGCTTCGTGGAATGGCGCTCGTGCGTTCACCTCCACGGCGGGTCCGGGCGTTTCGCTGATGAACGAATTGCTGGGTCTGGCTTACTACGCCGAGATTCCGGCCGTGATTATTGATGTGCAGCGTGTCGGCCCCTCCACGGGTATGCCGACGCGGACGCAGCAAGGCGATATTTTGATCTGTGCCTATGCCTCGCATGGTGACACGAAACACATCCTGCTGTTCCCCTCCAGTCCGGCAGAGTGTTTTGAGATGGCCCCGAAATGCTTCGATCTGTCGGAGCGGTTCCAGACGCCTGTATTCCTGCTGTCCGACCTCGATATCGGCATGAATGACTGGGTGACGCCGAAGCTGAAGTGGGACGATGCTTACGTTCCGGACCGCGGCAAAGTACTGACAGCGGAACAACTGGAGAAGATGAACAAGTTCTTCCGGTACCTGCCGGAAGAAGGTACGGCAATTCCGGCACGGACGCTGCCTGGGGTTCACTCTAAGGGCGCGTTCTTCACCCGTGGTTCCGGCCATAACAAGTTCGGTGGCTACACCGAGGTCCCGGATGAGTACCAGGAAGTCATGGACCGGCTCCTGCTCAAGCACAAGGAAGCCGCTCTCTATGTTCCGGCACCCGTGATTGAGAAGAGGGCGGGGGCGAAGATTGGCATGATCACCATTGGTGGTTGTGACCCGGCAGTACGCGAAGCTCTCGACATTCTGGAAGAGATGGGTCGCCCCATGGATTACATGCGGATCAAGGCCTTCCCGTTCACTGCCGAAGTGGAGGTATTCCTGGCCGACCACGACTACTGCTATGTGGTGGAGCAGAATCGCGACGCCCAGTTGTGCTCGCTGCTGACTCTGGAAACCCCGGTGCCCAAAGATAAGATCCGCCCGATTCTGGTGTATTCGGGCTTCCCGCTGAGCGCCAAGAACGTTCTCGACGCTATTGCTGTAAACGTGGAGGAACTCAATGCCATCTATAGCTAAACCTCTTGTTGGACACCCGAGCCTTGCGAAGAACGCGATTGGCCTGACGATTCGTGACTACGAAGGAACCATGTCGACGTTGTGCGCCGGTTGCGGCCACGACTCGATTACCGCTGCGATAATCAAGGCCCTCTGGGAACTCTCGACGCCGCCTCATCGCCTGGCGAAGATGAGCGGTATTGGTTGCTCTTCGAAGACCCCCACCTACTTCGTAAGCGGCGCGCACGGTTTCAATTCCGCCCACGGTCGTATGCCCGCTATCGCGACCGGAGCCAGTGCGGCGAACCGGGAACTCACTTACGTTGGTGTCTCCGGCGACGGGGACTCGCTGTCGATCGGTATCGGCCACCTGTGCCATGCCATTCGTCGGAACCTCAACATGCTGTACGTGCTGGAAAATAACGGCGTGTATGGTTTGACGAAGGGTCAATTCTCGGCTTCCACCGACGTGGGTTCGAAGAGCAAGAAGGGTGAGGCGAACGTGATGTCACCCATCGATCCGATCCAGTTGGCGCTCAGCATTGGTGCCACGTTTGTGGCGCGCAGTTTCTCGGGTGACAAAGAGCAGTTGATACCGATCCTGAAGGCGGCGATTGCACATCGTGGTTTTGCGCTGGTGGACGTGATATCCCCCTGCGTTACATTTAACGACCATGAAGGGTCCACCAAGAGCTACAAATACTCTCGCGGGGCAACGCACGCGGCAACGGAATCTGATTTTGTGCCGCCCGCTACGGAGATCGTGGGCAGTATTGGCCCAGTCGGGTCCACCAGCATTCGGATGCATGACGGCAGCGTGCTGAACTTTACGCGCGTGCCGGATAACTACGATGTGACGGACCGTGCGGCTGCGGTCAAGTACCTGCGGGAACACCCGGGCCAGATCGTAACCGGCGTCCTGTTTGCCGATGAGGGCGTCCCGGACATGCACGAAATGGCGGGGTCGCCGCAGACTGCCCTGGTGAATGTTCCGTTTGACAAGCTTTGCCCCGGTTCCGCAGCTCTGGAACGCCTGATGGGCAGCTTCCGCTAGAGATTTTATCCTTGTAAATTAGCGTTAGTAACGCCGATTTGCAAGGATAAAACCAGAGAGTACGCTCCAAGTATCCTTGCATATTGGCGTTGGTAACGCTAAAATACAAGGATGCTTGAGAGGCACGACATCGCCGAAGTCCTTGACCTGCTTGGAGAATTCCCATCAGTAGCCTTACTGGGACCCCGCCAGGTTGGCAAGACCACATTGGCGAAAGCAGTTGCCAGAGACCGCGACGGCCTCTACTTCGACATGGAAAGGCCGGCGGATCGCCAGGCACTGGCTGATCCTCTGCCATCTTTAACCCCGCTACAGGGCCGCCTTGTCATCATCGATGAGGTCCAGAGAACACCGGAGATCTTCCCGGCTTTACGCAGCCTGATTGATGACCGACGGGAAGCGGGCTTCCGAAAGGGCCAGTTTCTGCTGCTTGGCTCTTCGTCCCGGGAGATCATGCGGGAGACCTCTGAAAGTCTCGCGGGCAGGATGGCGTATCTGGACCTGCCGCCTCTGCTGGCAGACGAGACGCCAGACCATGACATCGCCACCCTTTGGCTCCGCGGCGGTTTCCCGGAGAGTCTGCTGGCCGGTTCTGACCGCAGCAGCATGCTCTGGCGCGACCACTTCCTGACCCAATACCGGGAGCGCGACTTACCCAGTCTGGGCGTTCGCACCCCTGCGCAAACACTCGGGCGTCTTTGGATGATGCTGGCGACGGCCCAGGGTGGCCCGTTCAACGCCTCGATTATGGCGGCAAGTTTGGGCCTGAGTCCGCACACCATCACGGCACATGTGGATACACTGTGTGACCTGATGCTGCTGCGCCGCCTGCAGCCCTGGTATGTGAATGTCGGCAAGCGACTGACCAAGGCCCCGAAGATCTACTGGCGGGACAGTGGCATCGTCCATTCCCTGCTTCACCTGCCAACCATACGGGATGTCCTGGGGCATGTGGCAATGGGCGCGAGTTGGGAAGGGTTCGTGATCCAGCAGTGTATTTCGGCTGCCGGGCAGGGCGTAAAGCCTTGGTATTACCGGACTTCAGCGGGCGCGGAGATTGACCTGATGCTGGAACTGACACCGGACCGCCGCTGGGCGATTGAAGTGAAACACAGTTCCGCAGCGACGCCCTCCCGCGGCTTTCATATCGCCTGTGACGATGTGGAAGCAGAGCGCCGAATTGTGCTGCACTCGGGAGATCGATCGTGGAAATCCTCGGCAGGCATCGAGTTTCTCGCGGTCCGGGCGATGATGGCCGAGCTGCGTGCCCGGAGACACCCGGCGCTCCAACTGCATGCCTGAGGTTGCCTAAAGCTATTTCGCAATCCGGAAGCTATCGACAGTTTTACCTGATGCCGTAATCTGCTTCAGTTCTAGGGTCTTGCCGTTGATGTCTACCTGAGAGAACGAGTGTTCGTCGGAGATGAATTTATTGGTAAAGCCCTGCCAGGTTGCGGGTTCCTTCATCTGCGCAGGATCATAGAGCCCGGCACCACCGGCACCGCTGACCACATAAATCACGCCAACGGGCTTTTTCGAAGCTCCGTCGGCGAATTCTTTGTCGAGTTTCCAGTCGCCATCCACTTCACCCTTCGACCCCATTTTCCTGCCGTCGGGCCGAGGTTTCGGCGTGAACGTGAGGGGAAAACTGCGCTGATAGTTGTGGACATGCCCGGCGAACACCACATCCACATTCCCCTCTTCGAAAACCGGTGCCACCAAGCGCATCCACTGGTCAGTGAAATGGCTCTTTGACGAATTAAAGCCGGGGTGGTGGAAGGCGACGAAGCGCCATTCAGCTCCCTTTGCTGCGGCCAGGTCTTTCCGGAGCCAGTCGAGCAGCGCAGGCTTCGTCCAGTCCATATAGGTATTGGAATCGAGCACGGTCCAATGGGCGTTGCCGTAGTCGAAGGAGAAGTTAGCCATCAACGGATAGCGCTGCGCGGCGGCGGCCAGGACAGGGGAGGGGCTCAACTCGCCGGTCATGATGTGGCTGGTAGAAGAGGCACCGGTGCGAACCGGGCCATTGAGAGGCTGATCCCAGTACATGAAGTAGGCAAGAGCATCCGGATAGCGCTGGAAGTTCTGGAGGGCGGTGTCGTGATTTCCCGGTGCTGCGATGAACGGAATGGAACGGAGCAGCGGTGCACCGGTCTCGGGGCCCGCCTTGTCGGCGTTGTAGAACGGGTAGAACTTGTCCCTGTACTCGGAAATCCGGCCCGAGCCGTAGACGATATCTCCGGGAATAAAGACAAAGTCGGGCTTCGTGAGAAACGCCTGATTGGCGATCTGGAGTTGGCCGGGCGTGTTCGCACCACAATCGCCGAAAAGGGCAAAGCGCACCGGCTGCGAGGCGGATTTGCGGGCCTTGCCGGCGGCCTCAAAGGCAAGCCCTTCATTGCGATAAACACGGTAAGAGAATTCTTCGCCCGGGGTCAGGTCCGTCAGGGTGGTGCGAAAGACCTTGTGCGCCGGGATGCCGGGGACCTGCACCAGTTGGGAAACCGGCAGGTCAGTCTTACGCCAGGCAGCACTTTTGGCACCCCGCAGCTGGACGCTCCATTTGGCCGAATCGTCGGCTGCATGCCACATCAGGACAAGGCTCTCACGGGCCGAGAGGGCGGGATTATCGCCCAGCTGGAGATAGGGCTTTTCGACAAAGGGGTTTGGCCCCTGAGCGGCTAGTGTGACCGCCAGGAGCGCGGCTGGAAGAAGCTGATGCATCAACATGAACTTCTATTCTGCGCTACAGAGATTTCAACTGCATGAAGTCGGCTATAGACTTGAAGTAACGATATGCAATATACCTGTCTCGGCAATACCGGCCTGAAGGTTTCCCGCTTGTGCCTCGGCATGATGACATATGGCTCGAAGCAGTGGCGCCCGTGGGTTCTGGACGAAGAAGAGTCACTGCCGTTTATCCGGGAAGCTCTGGAAGTCGGCATCAACTTCTTCGACACGGCTGACATGTACTCGCTGGGGCGGAGTGAAGAGATCCTCGGCCAGGCGATGAAAGAGTTCGGACCCGGTCGCGACCGGGTGGTGATCGCCACCAAAGTCTTCAACGAGATGAACTCTGACCCCAACGGTCGGGGCCTCTCGCGGAAGCACATTATGCACTCCATTGATGAGAGCCTGAAGCGGCTGAAGACGGACTACGTTGATCTCTACCAGATCCACCGTTTCGACTATCAGACGCCGATAGAGGAGACGCTTTCAGCACTGCACGACGTGGTGAAGGCAGGTAAAGCCCTCTATATCGGTGCTTCGGCCATGTATGCCTGGCAGTTCATGAAAATGCTCGGGACTTCGGACCGCCTGGGCCTGACCCGTTTTGTCTCCATGCAGAATTGCTACAACCTGCTGTATCGCGAAGAAGAGCGGGAGATGCTTCCCCTTTGCCGGGAAGAAGGTATCGGGGTGATTCCGTTCAGCCCTTTGGCCAGAGGCTTCATTGCGGGAAACCGAAACAGGGAAAAATCGGGCGACACCTTGCGGGCGCAGAGCGACGACCTGTCGCGCAGCTACTTTTTCACCGAGCAGGATTTTGCGCTCGTTGATCGCATCACCGAAGTGGCGGAGCGACTGGGAACCAGCAACGCCCGGCTCGCCATGGCCTGGGTTCTGCAGCAACCAGGCATCACGTCACCGATTATTGGGGCCACAAAACCTCACCATATTTCCGACGCCGTGGCTGCTCTGGAACTAAAACTGGACGAATCGGACTTACAATCTCTTACGGACCCTTACAAACCGAGGCCGATCATGGCCCATTCCTGATGCCCCCGGCTGCCCAAGGGGGGGTGGCTACAATGAAAGTACTGAATGCGAACCCTGTTCCTGAACCCACCCTCATTTGAGGGCTTCGACGGTGGTGCAAGTTCCCGCTGGCCTGCATCCCGAGAAATTGAGTCGTACTGGTATCCCGTGTGGCTTTGCTATCCGGCCGGAATGCTGCCCGACAGTAAGGTTGTCGATGCGCCTCCGCACAAGATATCTATCGAACAAACGGTGGAGATGGGTAAGGAATTCGAGTTACTCGTCCTGTTCACGTCCACCCCGGGTTTTGATGTGGATTGCAAGATCGCCACCATGATGAAGGCTGCGAATTCGAAGCTGAAGGTCTGCTTCGTGGGGCCGCCGGTGACGGTGGAGCCCGAAAAGTCGCTGAATTCGAGCGAGGCGATTGATTTCATCATTCGCCGCGAATTCGATCATCAGATTGTTGCCTACGCGAACGGCACCCCGCTCGAAGAAATTCCGGGGGCCAGCTTCCGCAAAGACGGCCAGATCATCAACAACCCCGAAGCGCCCATGATTGAAAATCTGGACGAGCTTCCCTGGGTTTCGAAGACCTATAAGCGGGATCTGGACGTTACCAACTACAACGTCCCCTTCCTGCTCAATCCGTTTATCTCGATGTACACGTCGCGGGGCTGCCCGGCGATGTGTACGTTCTGCCTGTGGCCGCAAACGCACTCCGGCCACCGCTGGCGTCTGCGTTCGAGCGACGATATTGTCGCCGAAGTGAAGTGGGCCATCGAGAACTTCCCGGAAGTGAAGGAGATCTTCTTCGATGACGATACCTTCAACTACCGCAAAGAGCGCACCATTGAGCTCTGCTCGAAGCTGAAGCACCTGAACTTCACCTGGAGCTGCACATCGCGCGTCACCACTGACTACGACACGCTGAAAGCGATGAAGGAAGCCGGTTGCCGGCTGCTCATCGTGGGCTACGAGTCAGGTGATCCGCAGATTCTGAAGAACATCAAGAAGGGCGCGACCATCGATATGGCCGAGCGCTTCACGGCGAACTGCAAGAAGCTGGGCCTGGTGATTCACGGCGACTTCATCGTCGGCCTGCCTGGTGAGACGGCGGCGAGTATTCGCAAGACAATTGATTTTGCGAAGAAACTGGACAATGAAACCATCCAGGTTTCGATAGCGCATCCGTATCCGGGGACTGAGTTCTACGCTTACGCCGAGAAGAATAATCTGATTTCGATTGGCAGTATTGTGGACGCCAAAGGCAACCAGTTACCCAAGGTTGTCTACGAAAATCTGAACGAAGCGGAGCTGATGGACTGGGTGGAACGCTTCTACAGCGAGTATTATTTCCGGCCCAAAGTAGTCTGGCGCATGATCAGCAAGGTCATCTTCAACACGCACGAGCGCAAACGCCTTACCAAAGAAGCGAAAGAGTACATGGCGTTGCGGTCGCGCCGCCGCAAATTCATCGCCGAACAGCGGCAGTTGCACCCCACCGCTTCCGCAGATGCCGGCGACTAGCCGCGACGCAAATCTCCGATTTCGGACGCGGTTGTTCACGGCAATTGTTGTCTTGAGCAACGTGGCTGGGAATTCCCTGCTCACCCACGGCATGCAGAAGCTGGGAGACCCGGGAAATACGCCGCTCGCGCTGATCGGGGCGCTTTTTCATCCTTTCGTGGCCGCCGGTGTGGCTCTGCTGATTGTCTGGACGCTTAGCCATATGGCCCTCCTGAGCTGGGCGGACCTGAGCTACGTGATGCCGGTAACTGCGATTGGCTATGTCCTGACCGCATTCTCCGGCCGGTTCATCCTGGGCGAGGAGATCTCGGTATACCGGTGGACGGGTATCGGCCTGATTACGTTGGGCGTGATGCTGGTGAGCCGGACGAACCCTGTTTCGGCTGGAGAGTCCCCGCGATGAAGTGGTTCCTGGTTTTTCTGCTGGTAGCCGCCACCACAGCGGGCGATGTGTTTCGCTCCATGGGCATGAAGCACCATGGCGAAATCGATGATTTCCGCCCGGGGGCCATTGGCAAAGCCCTGGGTCTGCTGGTGAAAAACCGCTACGTGATCATTTCCACGCTGGCGATGGCGGTGTCATTCTTCTCGTTCATCAAGCTGGTGGCGATTGCGCCAATGAGCTTTGCGGTGCCCATGTCGGCGGCCACCTTCATTCCGGAGACAATCCTGGCGCGAGTGCTGTTGAAGGAAACAGTCAACTGGCAACGCTGGACCGGGGCCCTGTTGATTGCCGCCGGGGTTGTGTTCATATCGCAATGACGGCACAGTTGCCAGTTGAGATTTTGGTTACGTGTGGGGCGGCTTACAATCTGCTCGCCATCGCAGGAGCTGCCCGATTCCGGTTTCGCAAAGCCCCGATAACCAGTTTTCGTCCGGCGGTTTCGATTCTGAAGCCCGTCAAGGGCCGCGACCTCGGGTTCTACGAAGCGATCCGGTCCCACGCGGCGCAGGACTACCCGGAGTTTGAGATTCTGTTCGGCGTGGCGGACATGTCCGATGCTGCGGTGCCGGATATCCAGAGGCTGCAACGCGAGTTCCCGCAGAGATCCATCCGCATCCTCACGACGCCAACCGACGCACCGAATCGCAAGGCGGGGTCACTCGAAATTCTGGCACGCGAAGCGAAGCATGCCGTTCTGCTGGTCAACGATGGTGACATTACCGTGCCTCCTGGCTACCTGCGCCATGTGCTTGGCTACCTGGAGGACGAGGGGGTGGGCCTGGTGACCTGCCTGTATCGAGGGCGCGGGGAATCCGGCCCGGCAGCGGCGGAGGCATTGGGAATCGGGACGGAATTTGCGCCTTCGGTGCTGGTGGCCCGGTTACTGTCGAGCACCGGCTTTGCACTGGGTTCCACGATGGCGTTCCGGCGTCGCGAACTGGAGGCGATTGGCGGCTTCGCCTCCATCCGCGAGTATCTGGCGGACGATTATCAACTGGGGGCCCGTATTTCCGCGCTCAGCAAACGAATCGAAATGGCCGAAATGGTCGTGGAAACGAGCCTGGGGGCGGGCAGCCTGGCAGATGTCTGGCGGCATCAGGTACGGTGGTCCCGAACGATTCGGATTTCACGCCCGGGCGGGTATCTCGGTTATGTGGTGACCCACGCGACATTCTGGTGCCTGGTAGCAGCCGCGCTGGGAGCCTGGCCAATCGCGCTCGGCAGCTTCGCCATTCGAATGGCAGCCGCAGCGAGTGCGCTCGGAGCCCTCGGGGCCCCTCAGGCTGCACTACCGCTGGTACCGCTCCGCGATCTGGCAGGCTTCGCAGTCTGGTGCGCCGGCCTCTTCGGCAACACAGTGGAGTGGCGGACCGACCGCTTCCGCCTGTTGCGGGATGGTCGGATGGTGCGGCTCAGTTCCCGCGATTAGACCATTTCCACAATTACTGTAGTCCGGGATGTGGGGCCAGGATGGTATCCTGCGCGCCTGTCGCCGACAGGCGCCAGAGCCACTGGGGTGCGTTGGATGGTCGGCAACCCGACAGCAAGTTGCCAGCCTGGCCCACAAACGAATCGGTCTACACTAATTGCGAACATGCTCTAAGCGGCAAATTTCACCCGTCACAAGGACAAGCCGGTCTTGCCATCCGGCGGGAAGAATCGCGGTGGCGGCATCGACGCCGTGCGCATAGGACTGGCTTCCGATAACGACTATATCCCCAAGATCGGCAATAGCTCGGGTCATTTGGGCGGTCGCTCAAACCTGCCGTAAACGGCCCAACGTTCCTCAGGTTTCAGAATTCCTGCGAAAGGTGAGGCTTGCCGCAGCGCGGTCACTCGCTCTTCACCAGAGACCATGACGGTGAGCAGGTCCTCGAAGGGCCCGTCAATCAGCTGCCGCCAGGTATCGAGGTAAGGCTGCGAACGCCCGCAGGCCGGCGTGTTGGCGCAGTTTTCCGGCGATAGCCCGATGGAGTTCCAGGCTACGCAGGTCCAGTCGCTGGTGGCCGCTGACGGCTGCTTCCATATCGACCAGCGCAGCGGGCGGACCTACGGCAGGGCCAGCGCGATCAATTCCGCCGGATAACCCGCAGCGCCTACGGCCACGACGATAAACTGCCGGTCATTGGCCATGTAGGTCATCGGGATACCAGTGGCCATGGCGGGCAACTGCATTTCGTGGATCACCTTGCCGGTCTTCTTATCCAGCAGGCTGAACGCGTTGCCCCCACCGCCAGCGACGGGCACCCAGAGATTGTTCCCTTCCGGGGCAACCAGCAGAGTTTTGGTCACCATCAACAAAGACCGCGTGGGACGCCCGCCGTTGCTCACGTCAATCCCTTTGAGCGCCGGATGGTTGGTGATGTAGTCCGGCGTTGGGCCGTTTGCGACCGTCCAGACGTGATCGCCCGAGTTCAGATCAATCGCCGTAATCCGGCCCCATGGTGGCTTTACCAGAGGCAGACCCTGGGGACCAGTGTTGGTTCTCGGCGCTGGCCTCGAACCGAAACTCTCTTCGTTGCCCCCGACCGGAGGCGACGTAGAGAACACCAGTCTCCGCATCCACCGCGCCGCCCGGCCAGTTCGCACCACCAACGTGGTGCGGCAGGATCATGGTGCCGAGCTTTCCGCCTGCGTCCGCCACGATGGGGGGCGTGTACAGCGGGCCCAGCTGGTAGCGCGAGGCAATGCGGAGGGCTTCTTCTTTCAAAGCCGGCGTGAAGTCAATCAGATCGTCCGGCCCAATTCCCTGGCGGTCAAACCCCAGTGGCTTCGAAGGCCATGGCTGGGTTGGAGAGGTCCGCTCACCCGGCACATTGGATTGCGGAACCGCGCGTTCTTCAATCGGCCACACAGGCTTGCCCGTCACGCGGTCGAAAACAAAAGTGTGAGCCTGTTTGGTGATCTGCGCAACGGCTTTCACCTTTTTCCCGGCAACCGTGACATCCAGCAGAATGGGCGGTGCCGCGATATCCCAATCCCAGACATCATGGTGGACCAACTGGTAGTGCCAGACCCGTTTACCGGTCTTCGCATCGAGACACACGAGGCTATCGGAGAAGAGGTTGTCGCCGAGGTGGGTCCCCCCGTAGAAATCACCGGTTGGCATTTCCACTGGAATATAGACATAGCCGAGTTCGAGATCAGCGCTGAGAGGGGGCCAGGCACCGGTGTTGCCGCTGTACTTCCAGGAATCGTTTTCCCAGGTCTCATTGCCGAACTCGCCGGGCCGGGGGATGGTCTTAAAGGTCCAGTTCTTCTTGCCGGTGCGAACATCGAAACCGCGAATGTAGCCGGGAACATTTTCTTTGCTGGGGGGGGCAGTACCGGCCAGCAGCGCTGCGCCAACAACCACCGTATCCTTCACGACAATGGCGGGCGAGCTGGAGCCGATAACACCGGGCTTCACGACGGCGCGATCCAGACCTTCGGTGAGATCGATCCGGCCATTGGTCCCGAACGACGGTATCTCGTGGCCGTTCTTCGCGTTCAGCGCCACCAGTTGGAACCCAGGTGATATGAGCAGAATACGGTCGTCGCCCTTGCCATCACTCCAGTAAGAGAGACCACGATTCACGGTTCGGGCAACCACGGCACCGCGGGGGCCTTCGTCCAGCCGGTAGACCCAGAGAGTCTCACCCGTCGCGGCATCAACAGCCACGGCATCTCGCCGGGTCCCCGCCGTAAAGTAGAGGACGCCACCGACCATCAGAGGCGTCACTTCCCAATTGAAATCCGGGCGTTTGCCAAAGTTCTCCGCTTTCCAGCGCCAGGCAATCTTGAGTTCTTTGGCATTGGACGCGTTGATCTGGTCGAGCGGCGAGTACTTGGTGGTGCCGGCGTCACCGCCGTAATACCGCCATTCGCCATTTTGAGCCCCACTCTGGGCCGTGGCAGGAAGGGCGAGGGCCAGCAACAAGGCTGCCGCCAGGAACTTGGGGAACAAAGGAAACGGAGTCATGTAATAAAGAGCAACGTTATTACAGAGCAGTCGGTGAGTCAAGCCACCTTTGCCTGACTGTCGTAGCTCCCTGAGAGTCTCCCCTTTTTGAAGTCACCCACAGGTGTGGTTTGATCCGGTTTTGAGGGGGGATGGGCGGCAGGGGAAGGAACTGCCTTGCCCCCCTCGCCCTGCCAGGCTTCAGTTTGAAGGGGACACTATTTTTCCAGGCACAACAGAGCCACTATTTTGCAGGTGTGGCCGACTTGTCGAAAAAGTTCGTCACGTCTCGCGAACCGTAGTAGGGGTATTCGTCGAATTCATCTCCCGCGCCCATTGCACGGGGATCTTTCCAGGCCTTCAGTTGAGCTTCGAGGGCGGCCGCCAGCTTCGTCCTGATCGCAGCCCGGGCTGGGTCAGAGACCAGATTCTTCTGTTCCGCCGGGTCCGTGCGGAGGTCGTACAGCTCTTCGGCCGGGCGTTTCCCGAAGCCGAGTTCAAACAGATTGGCGACGACGGGGTCCGCGCGATGATCCATCATAAAGGTCTTGGCCGGACCCGGATCGATATCCCGATAAGCGTTCGCCTTCTTCGTATCCACACCAGCGGGGAAACGCTCCGGGCGGTAGTTGCGAACGTAGAGGAAATCCCGGGTCCGAATGGAACGCATCGGGTACCCGGCAGCACTATCCGGCTGGGCAATAGTATGCCGTTCGCGGCCTGCAAAAATGCGTTCCCGCCGAGGGTCCACCCGTCCCGAACGCTTGCTCTTCAAAATATCGAGGAAACTCCGGGCAGTCATGGCCGAGGTCGGCTGCAGACCCGCAGCCTGCAGGAAGGTGGGCGCGAGGTCGGGCAGGCTGATAAAGTCGTCTACCGTGCGGCCTGCAGGCACTTTCGCACCCCAGCGGACGGCCAGGGGAACGTGGGTTCCATTCCCATAAACATTCGCTTTGGCTCGGGGGAAAGGAAGACCATTGTCGCCGGTGACCACGCATGCGTCCCAGTTGGGTATCGAACCATTCGATTTCGAGCGCATAATCGAGCAGGTCGCTGCGGACCTCCGGCGAATCGGGAAGCCCTGTGGGAAGGCGAACATCTTCCAGCCTCTTCCCTGCCCTCACGCCCGACCCTGCCTCGTACGTCCGGTGCGGTTCATGCCCGCCATACCAGAAACAAAAGGGCTGACCCGACTTGCGGGTGGCGAGGAAGTCATTGAAATTGCTGACGTAGTCGAGCTTCGAAATATTTTTGTTCGCCAGCTCGGCGGTCCGCTTGTTGAATTCGGTACCGGCTGGATTCCGGGTCCTTCCGCCGGGGCGGAAATCACCTGGATCCCAACCCTTGCCGGTGAAACCGACACAGTAGCCCGAGCGCTCCAGGATATCCGGGTAAACATCGACTTTGGAAGGAAGAGTGCCCCAGAGATCGCCACCCTGTTCGAGGCGGGCGAACCACTGTCCCGAGAGAATGGAGCCCCGTGAGGCCGTACAACTGGGGGCTGCGGTGTGGGCCTGACGAAACAGGACCCCTTCGCGGGCGATCCGGTCGAAGTTCGGCGTCTGCACCGATTTATCGCCATCAATGGACGCAAAAGGCCAGGACCAGTCGTCCGCAATGGCAAACAGAATGTTCGGGCGGGTGGCGGGAGCGGCACTTCCGGCCTGCGGAGTCAGGGCGACAGCGGCAGAAAGGGCGGAGGCAGAAAGGAAGTTTCGACGGGTTTGCCGGGAGACAGACATGAATTACAACAGTTTACAGTGTGTGGAAGTCCAGGAACAGGAGGGAAGATGGCGGAGAGGAGGGGATTTGAACCCCTGGTACCTCTTTAAGAAGTACGACGGTTTAGCAAACCGCTGCTTTCGACCACTCAGCCACCTCTCCGCGAGGCGTACAGGTCGTACTTCCGTATGGTAGCACGCAACCCGGGGCACCAAAAGGCTTTTTGACGCGTCAGGCCAGTCCGGGGCGTTCGATACAATGCCAAGATAACGTCCTGGACCACGTCGCCAAAACGTTAAAGGAGCCGATAAACCTGCATGTGGATCGTTCGACTCGCCCTTACGCGGCCTTATACCTTCGTCATCATGGCGTTGATGATTACCCTGCTGGGCGGCATCTCGATCTACACGATGCCCGTGGATATCTTCCCGATTATCGATTTGCCGGTTCTCAGCGTCGTTTTCAACTACAACGGCATCTCGGCCGACGAGATGGAAAAGCGTGTCGTCACCCAGTTTGAGCGCATCGCCACCTCAAACGTAAACGACATTGAGCATATCGAATCGCAGTCCTACAACGGTGTTTCCATCCTTCGCCTTTACCTGCAACCGGGGGCCCGCGTCGAACTGGCGCAGAGTCAGGTAGTTTCCAGTTCGCAGTCTTCACTCCGCTTCATGCCTCCGGGGATGTTCCCTCCCTCCGTCATCAAGTACGACGCCTCCAGCGTCCCGGTGCTGCAGCTTGGCCTGGGCAGCAAAACGCTGAGTGAACAGCAACTTTTCGATTACGGCAGCAATTTTGTGCGCCTGGGTCTGGCGACCGTGCAGGGGACCACCATCCCGGGTCCCTCCGGCGGCAAATACCGCATGGTGATGGTGGATCTTGACCCGGAAGCGATGTACGCCAAGAACGTTTCGGCAACTGATGTCTCGAATGCCCTCAATCTGCAGAACCTGATCCTGCCCGGCGGCTCGGCGAAGTTCGGAGCGCGCGATTACACAATCCGCATGAATTCGAGCCCGCGCGCGATTGACGAGCTCGGGATGTTGCCGGTAAAGGTTGTCAACGGCGCTGTGGTCTACATGAAGGACGTGGCCAATGTCCGCGACGGCTCGGCCGTGCAGGGCAGCATGGTCCGCGTGGATGGCACCCGCGGTTCGCTGATGACGATTCTGCGCAACGGGCGGGCATCGACCATCGACATTGTTGCGAACGTGAAAAAGCAGCTCCAGAAAATTGCGCTGACATTGCCACCGGAACTCGACCTGCGGCTGCTGGCTGACCAGTCGTTATTCGTCCGCGCCTCCATTGAAGGCGTGGTTCGCGAAGCCATCATCGCAGCCTGCCTGACGGGCATGATGATCCTGTTGTTTCTGGGAAGCTGGCGCAGCACCATCATCGTCTGCGTCTCAATCCCGCTGTCGATTCTGAGTTCGATCATCGTGCTGAACCTGACCGGGCAGACCATCAACGTGATGACGCTGGGCGGTCTCGCGCTGGCGGTCGGAATTCTGGTGGATGACGCAACGGTTGCCATTGAGAACATCCACCGCAACATGGGCATGAAGAAACCGCTGGTACGGGCCGTGCTGGACGGGGCGCAGCAAATTGCCACCCCCGCGCTGGTTTCCACACTTTGTATCTGCGTGGTGTTTGTTCCGGTTTTACTGTTGAATGGCGCGGCGCGCTTCCTGTTCACACCCATGGCTCTGTCGGTGGTTTTCGCTATGCTCGCTTCCTATGTTCTGTCGCGAACCCTGGTGCCGACCATGGTGCATCACATGCTGGGACCGGAAATGAAGCTCTATCTGATGGGCGAACACGGTGAATCGTCCGGGGGAAAGGGCATTATCTGGGCCACCCACTACAAGTTCAACAATGGCTTTGAGAGGATGCGCGGGTTCTACACGGGGCTGCTCGACTGGTCGCTGGATCACGCCAAAGTAGTGTTGGCCGGTTTTATGCTATTCTCCATCGGCTCGCTGGGGCTGATCCAGTTCATCGGCAGCGACTTCTTTCCCACGGTTGATTCCGGGCAGTTACGCCTCCATGCACGTGCCCCCGCCGGAGTGCGCCTCGAAGAAACGGAAGTGATCTTCGGCAAGATTGAAGATGAAATCCGCAAGGTCATTCCGAAGTCGGATCTGGAGACGGTTATTGACGTGATCGGCCTTCCCGCCGGCGGAACGAGCCTGGCCTATGGAGACAGCCCGACGATCGGCGTCAGCGACGGCGAAATCATGCTCTCGCTGAAGAAGGAGCGGAAAACAGGTACCGCCGAGTACACGAGGCGTCTGCGCAAACGCCTCAATCAGGCGTTCCCGGATGTCGTCTTCTTCTTCGAAGCAGCCAATATCACCAACCAGATTCTGAACTTTGGCTTGCCGGCACCGATCGATGTTCAGATCGCCACGCGCAACACCGAGGCCGGGATAGCGATGGCGCAACTGGTGCAGGCGAAACTGACCCGCGTTCCAGGTGCGGCCGACGTCCATATTCACCAGGTTTTCGATTACCCCGAAATTACCGTCAACGTGGATCGCGAAAAAGCCGGGCAAGTGGGTCTGACGCAACGAGATGTTTCGAATAGTATGCTGATCTCGCTCAGCGGTTCGGGCCAGATTGCACCCACCCAATGGATGAACTGGGCAACCGGCGTGAACTATCAGGTGGCCGTGCAGACGCCGCAGCGGCGTATCGACTCTATTGACGCGCTGATGCGTACGCCCATCGCCCCGCTTACCGGTTTCTCCGCAAGAACTGCGGACGCCGCCATGGGGACATCCGGAGCCAACGCCGCCTCCATCAGTCAGGGCCCCAACCAGGCGACGTCAGCCTACGGCAACCCGTCGAGTTCGAATCAGGGTGGGGCGCAGATCCTCGCCAACCTGGCCGGGACGCGCCGAACCACCGCGCCACAGATTGTGAACCACTACAATTCAGTTCCTGTCTTCGATGTCTATGCCAATATCGACAATCAGGACCTGGGCAGCGTAACCGATGCGGTGCAGAAAATCGTCAATGAAGTAACCCCCCAATTGCCACGTGGAGCCACCATTGAAATTCGCGGTCAGGCCGCAACCATGAAGAGCTCCTTTCAGCGCCTGGGGCTGGGCCTGGTTTTCGCGATTGTCCTGGTGTACTTCCTGATGGCCCTGAACTTCCAGTCGTGGCTGGACCCCTTCATTATTCTTTCCGCCCTGCCCGGCGCTCTGGCCGGTATCATCTGGATTCTGTTCGTCACCCAGACCACATTCAGCGTGCCCTCTCTCATGGGTGCGATCATGTGCATCGGCGTGGCAACCGCGAACAGCATTCTGGTAGTTGTGTTTGCCAACGACCAGAGGCTGGAGGGTATGAATGCTCGTGAGGCAGCACTTTCGGCCGGCAGCGTCCGAATCCGGCCCGTCTTAATGACGGCGGCAGCCATGCTGATCGGCATGTTGCCGATGGCTCTGGGTTTGGGTGAGGGCGGCGAGCAAAACTCGCCCCTGGGACGCGCCGTGATTGGCGGCCTGGCTTTTGCAACACTGACCACACTATTCGTGGTCCCGGTGGTCTACAAGTTGATGAGGCGGAAGCCTCCGGTGGACTTCGACCAGCAGATTGAGGAAGAGGAGCGCGCCGACGTGAGCATCTACCTGAATGAAGGGCAAGCGTGACCCGGGACGGCATGGAGAACGAAGACCAATTACGCGCAGAAATCGCCTTACTCCGCGATAAGGTGGCAGAGCAGGAGATCCGGCTTAGCCACGAAAAACCGGCACACCAGCGAACACGGCGACCGTCGTCTGTAGCGCTGTGGCTCATCGCGATCCTCGGAATTGCAGCCATGATTGTCGCTTTTGTGACAGGTTATATGCCCCGCCAGGAACGCCAGACGAAACTGGTGGAGCAGGCGAAAGACGACAACGCCCAGGATCTGCTGGTGAACGTCTACAAGGCCGAGAGGGCGTCCGGAACATACCAGCTGCTATTGCCCGGCAACATTCAGGCTGTCACCGAGGCCCCCATTCTGGCGCGCGCCACCGGCTACCTGAAAAGGCGCCTCGTGGATATTGGCGACAAGGTAAAAGAGGGCCAGTTGCTGGCCGAAGTCGATGCCCCGGAACTGGTGCAACAACTACAGCAGGCCCGCGCCACACTGGAACAAACACGGGCTGTGCAGGAACAGGCGAATGCCAGCCTGGAACAGGGCCGCGCGAATGAACAGCTTGCCCGAACCACGGCAGAACGCTACGCCGCACTGGTGAAGCTGGGAGCGGTCTCGAAGCAGGAGAACGACAACTTTCAGGCGCAGCACTCCGCCCAGAAGGCCAATGTTCTTGCCCTGGAGAAGGCCGTCAACGCAACAAGGAGTTCGGTTTCTGCGGCGATGGCGAATGTTGGACGCCTGGTGGAAGTGGAAAGCCACCAGCGTGTCACGGCACCATTCTTCGGCGTCATTACGGTGCGCAATGTGGATACCGGGGCTCTGGTAAACGAAGGCAGCACCCTGCTTTTCCGCATCGCACAGACGACGCGGGTCCGGACGTACATCAACGTTCCGCAGGCAGAGGCAGGCGGGATGAAGGTCGGCACCAAAGCAGTTATCAAGGTTCCGGATCTGCCCTCAAAGATGTTCGAGGGCACCGTGACACACACGGCTGATGCGCTGGACCCCTCCAGCAGAACGTTGCTGGCGGAAGTTCAGGTGGACAATAAAGCGGGCTTGCTGCTGCCCGGCATGTACGCGCAGGTGCAGTTCAAGACGCCACGACGAGAGCCACCCGTCACCGTGCGGGCGGAAGCCCTGCTGATTCGCGCACAGGGCCCGCAGGTCGCGCTGGTGCGCCCGGATAATACCGTCCACATCCAACTGGTGCAACTGGGGCGCGATACCGGCGAATCGGTGGAAGTCCTGAGCGGCCTCAACGAAGGCGACCAGGTTGTCATCAACGCGGGTGACAAGGTTCTGGAAGGCGTGAAGGTAAAACCGACGCTGATGAAGACACCTGGCCGCGGACCGGGCCGATGATCGCGCGTCAGCCGGAACGAATCCCGCTGGCAGGCAGGTATGCCACGCTGATTCCGGTGGACCCGAGCCTCCACGTGGAAGATCTGTGGCCCCGCGTTGGCGGCGAGGAACATGCTGCGCTGTGGACGTGGATGCCGGATGGACCGTACCTTTCGAAAGCTGATCTGGAAGCCGGGTTGCGAGCCAAAGCCAGCACGGCGGATCCGTTGTTCTTCTCGATCCTGGATGCTCCTTCCGGTCAGGCACTGGGGCTTGCTTCCCTGATGCGGATCGACCCGAAGCATGGCGTGATTGAAGTGGGTGGCATCATGTATAGCCCCGAGTTACAGCGATCCCGGATTGCGACGGAAGCAATATACTTGCTGGCCAGTTACATTTTTGAGAGCCTCGGGTATCGCCGTTACGAGTGGAAGTGCAACTCGCTGAACTGGCCCTCGCGGCGTGCGGCACAACGCCTGGGTTTCCAGTTTGAGGGGATTTTCCGGCAGCACATGATGCTGAAGGGGAAGAACCGTGATACGGCGTGGTTCTCGATGCTGGACAGCGAGTGGCCGGCGCGGAAGGCAGCCTTTCGAAAGTGGCTCCATCCCGACAACTTCGACGCGGCAGGGAACCAGCTCTCCCCGTTGGCTTAGGTCAGGCGCCAGGCGTCCAGAAAGGCTCGGCGGCGGGTACAAACCCGATTGGCACCTCGGTAATGAAACCCTTCAGCCATTCGGCGCAATACTTCATCCCGCCTTGTTCTGACGGGATGTGCCCCAGGATGATGAGCGCCTTTTTCTGGCCTGAAGTAATCGCATCAGCGGCGTACTCCACCATTTCCCACTCCCTGGATTCACCTACTATCAGGGCATCAATATCGGAACGTGTGAAGCCCCGGAAGCCACCGGCATAACCCCAGTTGGCGGCTACTTTTCGGATAGGCAATTGGGGATCGCCAACAATACGCATCGCTTTGATGCCGAGTTTGCCTTTGATCTGACCGGCGAAATCGGCCAGCGAAATACCGTCAAAGAGGAACTGGCGGGGGTTCTGCGGGTCCACATTTTTCGTCCAGCCAAGCTGCTCGGTCATGCCGGTGAAGATGCCATCGGGCTTATGAGCGTGCCAGTGGTCGTGAAAGCGCATGACGACCATTTTGTTCTTATCGAGGAAGTCCTGTTTGAAACGATAGACCGGGTCGTCCTTCAGGGCGTTAGTCTTGTCTTCGTGGGCAAAGAAGGTTGGCTCGTGGGTAATCACGAAATTCTTACCCTCTGCGGCGGCTTTCTGGCAGACATCCAAGGTCGCCATCATGGTGGTCGCGATGCCGGTTATCGGGGTTTCAAGACTGCCGGACTTGATGGTATCCACGGTCTCAGTACGCCACGGAACGCCCACATTCTTCTGGATTCGCTCCAGTACGTCTTTGGCGGTCAAGCCAGCCCCGGACAGGTTCTGTGAAAGAGCCAACGCCCCGGCGGAAGCAACAAGAAACTGACGTCTGGTGGATTCCATATGGGCATCAGTCTATCAGGCAAAGCCGACCGGAACGACAGCAGCTTCTAAGGAACCTCAACGCGGAACTATTGCTATCAATGAGTTAGGCAGCGGCCTCCAGTGGCACTAGTTTGTAGCCGCGCTGGGCAGCCTGCTTCTG
>RGPS01000270.1 GCA_010084195.1 Terriglobia bacterium | reverse complement strand
CATCAGATCGTGCAGCGCTTTCAGATCTCCGCATCTTTGACTCGGGTCTTTTTCGAGACACCACAGAATCGCCCTGTTGACCGAGTCAGGCACCCCGGGAATCGGCGTTGGCTTGCGTGTTAAATGCTGATGCAGGATATCGCCACGCGGAAACGGCGGTTCCCCGCTCAGCATTTCGTAAAACACACAGCCCAGCGAATAGATATCCATGGACGGTGCAGCTGCCTCGCCGTTGATCTGTTCCGGGGAGGCGTACCGTATCGACAATGTCACCGCACTGCCCGTTGTCTCCGAAGCCACTTCTTTCAGGCTGGCCGCAATGCCGAAATCCATCACACGAATACTGCCATCCGGCTTGACCTGTATGTTTGCTGGCTTCAGATCCCGATGGACCACGCCCTCATTATGTGCATACTCCACTGCCGCCACGAGCTCCGCAGCCAAATGACGAAACGTGGCCTCGTCACAGCGATGATTCGGCTGACGGTAGATGAAGTTCGAAAGCGTGTCGCCTTCCACATACTCCATTACAACGAACGGCTCACCGCCATTGTCCCGAAAGTCAAATGTCGCGCAGATACTCTTGTGGCGAAGTCTCTGCGCCGTTCGTACTTCCCGCTTCATCTTCTCAATCGCCCGGACATCCGAAGCCAGGGCCGGCAACAGGGTCTTCAGCGCCACTTGCTGCTGCAGGGACTCATCCACTGCGAGATAGACGGCACCCATCCCGCCTTCTCCAAGAAGTCGCTCAAGCCGGTATCGATTGTCGAGAAATTGACCTGATGTCATCTTCCAGACAACTCCTTCGCATCACTTCGGATCTTCATTTCTATTACTTTTACGCTATTACTGACACTACACCGACTTCCGCCGGTCCAAGCTACCGCTCAAACCGGGAAAGATAGTTCCCTATCATCGCAGGCTTCTCCTGATGCCTGACTGGCTTTTAGGCTTTTAGGCTTTTAGGCTTTCAACCTCGGCGTCTGAACCGCAGCTCGATATTACCCATCACAATGTCACACCCATCATTTAACGTAATCCGCTCCTCAAGACCAAGCTGCCTGCCGCGCACCGTAGTGGGATTACCCTGCTCGGCCACCAGATTTACCAACACAAATAAGTCAGATCTGTCATCGTACAAGAGACGAGCCTGCCGCCTGCTCAGGCTCTTCGTGAGGTCTCGGATTCTAATTCCGGGCGCGTTCCCGTCACTATACCGGCCTATCTCTATTTCGCCGCTACCATCAAGATCCGTGATTCGAACCACATAACTACTGCCGCCATGCGGCGTGATAACGAACTCTCCGGGAAGGTCTTTGGAGCCGGGGGCAGCGGATATAGCGGCGACACAGACCTCTGGTTGTTGGATTAAGGCTGCCAGCTGGCGCTCGCGTCGATGCAGAGCCCTGATCTTGTAAGAGAACAGGGCTGCTGAGAGAAAGACATCTTGCTGGGTGGCATCGCCGGAGAGTTCTGCGCGAGCATGAACCAGCAGAGGTATCACACCACTTATCGAACCTTCGGCTTGAGATGCCGCCGTAAGATATTCCCGCACAAAGCGGAGCGCAATGGCAGCCTCAAGTTCCGGCAGTGCGGCTTCGAATAAATACTGAAAAGCCGTCTGTGCCTGGCCGAGGTAGACCCCTCGTAGTTCCGGGTCCGACTCCAGGAGCGCCTGATCCAGAGTGACTTCCACCGACAGCAAGGCCCAGTCGGCTTCGTGATGATACGCACGGTGGAGACCATGATCTCCGAGGGAGGCCTGGAGCGAAGCTTCAAGGTCGCCGGTCGCCAGTTTGCCCCGGACACGTAAGAGATCAAGATGCAGGTTTTCGTGGCGGAATTGGGCAAGTTCCGATTCCAGCATGGCTGGATCACAAATCAAGAGTGCCAGCAGGTAAGACTCTCGATAAACGGGATATAGCTTCCCTGCAGACCATCCCGGCCTTAGCAATTTTAGGGCGTGTTCCGCCTTGCCTTTCACGATGGCTGCCCGTGCAGCCTGCACTGCAAACTGGAGCGGCCCCACCGGGATGACATCATCCCGGTTTCCCGGACCGTGTTTCGAAAGAATTGCCGTGCGCACTTCGCGGATGAGTTCTTCCGAACGCTCCGGCGACAAGCCTGCCTGAAGACGAAACGCTTCCAGTTCCCGGGCTTCGCGTTCGTCTATTTTGAAATCATCGGCGAACCGGGCCTCGACTTCTTGTTTGTATCCATCTTCAACAGAACGCTGGCATGCGGTGCAGCGCAATATATCTTCCAGGTAGAAAGCGCTGGCGACGCTCCTGCGACAGCGAGAGCACATTCGGAGATCATGGAATAGTACAAGGCGACCGCTAATCTGACACTGGTGGGTAGCCTTCGTCTGGTCTTCGTGGGTAACGTTGTTGACCGTGTAATTACCAGACACTGAGGTCTGGTGCTGTGTCCCAATAACATCGCCCGATACCATTGCTTCATCTGAAATCCGGACCCCGGTCGCTTGCGCGGATTCGGGAACACGGGCGCCACATGAAGGGCAAAACCGTGTCGTTTCCGGAAGGTTTTCGCTACACTCCTTGCATGAATTCATATTTCACCTCGGGAAGAAACACCAAACGGTGCGGGGCCGACCCGGGTATTGGCACTTGAAAGTACGCCGCGCTCCAGCACTGCCACGGTGATATTGTCAGTGGCACCGCGTTCCAAGGCTAAAGATACAAGGCTCTGCGATCGGGCGGCGAGTTCGCCCGGAGCTTTTAGCCCAGCGGCTATGTCCTCGGGCGAGAGGTGACCGGACAACCCATCTGTACACAGCAATAGTGCGCACGGCGGATCGAGGACACCTGGTTGGGGGCCGGCAGGAAACAGATCAACATCGATGCTCTCCTGTTGACCTAGAAACCGGGTTAGTTGACTTCTAAAGGGACTCCGTTTTGCGTTCTCCGGCGTCATTGCGCCCAGGCGTACAAGTTCCTGAACCCGACTATGGTCTTCGGTCACCTGCATCCCGATCTCGGGGCTGACATAATAACTGCGACTGTCCCCAACGTTGGCGACCAGGTAAAGCGAACCCCAAGCCACAATGATAACCAGCGTGGTCCCCATATCTCCGGTGGCCCCGAGGAGCGCTGCCCGCAAACGGACGGCGCTGTTGACCGCCGTATACAGCGCCCTGACCGCGCTGCACACGCTGGCATAGTCCGGCCCCACATTGGGGAAAACATCTCGACAATACTGGCTAACAAGTTCGATAGCTATTTCTGCCGCCTGATCTCCGGCATGGAGTCCGCCCATACCGTCCGCCACAGCCAGCACTTCAGTGGCGACAGCGGAAATATTTGTACTTAAAACGGAGGCTCTATCCTGGTTTTTTGGGCGGCACCCGACTTCGGAGAGCACTGCGGTCCGGCTGATCATCGATTCATATTACCCAGTCTTTCCCATAATCCACTTGATCAGGCCGAGGTCCACTACGTGTTCAGCCAAGCTGGCGGGCCCTATTATGGTCACCTGCGGGTGAACGTTTTTTATCTCGGGGGGCCCACTATGGTAAACAATAAAGATTCTGCCGCCGTCAGCCATCTTCAGCAAATCCGGTATGATCGCGTCCGCCGTACTCTGGTCTAACCTGGCTTTCACCTGAACAAACAGCCGTTCCCCGGTCAACGGCAACACGAGTTCGATGTCAGTTGTCTTCTGCGTGCCGCCCGTTTCTGTCACGCGGCGGTACCCGCCCTGTGTCATGATGAGTTCGACAAGCAGTTCAAAGTCTTTCCAATGGAGACCGCAAATGAGAGGGGCTACCTTCGATATCAACGTGGTCCGCGCGCTTCGGACTTCGGCGACCTCGGGTGTAGATTCGCCCCGAATACGCCGGTCCACGTATTCGAAGTCGTTCACGGAACAGATCGTTCCCCGATAGCCCGCTGTAGTGGTCAGCGAGCCACGGAGCGCGCTGATAAGCAGTTGGTTTCCGTTCACATCTTTATTTGACCAGCCGTTTGTTGCTTGTCGGTAGCGTGAACAGTTGATACCTTCAAACGGCCCTTCTGTCACCTCCGGCTGAGCAAAGCACCACCAGAGAGATCCGTTGACAAACGTGATCCACAATACGTCGGCACCAGCACTATAAAACTCCCGAACTTCATTGCTGAAGCGAGTTGCAATGCGTGGAGTTCTGCCACGGTTCTGGTAAAACGCTTGAATAGCAGTGAAACCTTGATTCAGTGCGATTTGTATCAACTCGAATGACACATCTGAATACCCCAGCGGTAGAACTCCGGTGGCAAATGCGCGTTCCGCCCAACAATCTCCCGCACCGAGTTTAATGTAAAGCGCTCGCGTCATTTCGGAATCCTTTCACTGCTGAGTTGTTGGGCTTTTGCGACGTCGCCAGCTGTCATAGATGATCCCAGACGATCGCGTTCTTTCTCGGCGATTTTCGAACCACCTGCAGCTGCAAGGTTCCACCACATGTAGGCAGTAACACTGTTTCTGGGTACACCTGTACCTCTGTCGTACATAAACCCAAGGTTGTTCTGACCTTCCGCTAGACCTTGTTCAGCAGCCTTGCGGTACCATGCAACTGCCTGCACTTCGTCTTTCGCTACACCCGTGCCATCCTGATACATAAACCCAAGGTTGTTCTGACCGTTCGCTAGACCTTGTTCAGCAGCCCTGCGGTACCATGCAACTGCCTGCACTTCGTCTTTCGCTACACCCGTGCCATGCTGATACATAGCCCCAAGGTTGTGCTGACCGGCCGCTAGACCTTGTTCAGCAGCCTTGCGGTACCATGCAACTGCCTGCACTTCGTCTTTCGCTACACCCGTGCCATTCTGATACATAAACCCAAGGTTGTTCTGACCGTTCGCTAGACCTTGTTCAGCAGCCTTGCGGTACCATGCAACTGCCTGCACTTCGTCTTTCGCTACACCCGTGCCATTCTGATACATAAACCCAAGGTGGTTCTGACCGGCCGCATAACCTTGTTCAGCAGCCTTGCGGAACCATGCAACTGCCTGCACTTCATCTTTCGCCACACCAGTGCCATTCAAATACCTGACCCCAAGGTTGAACTGACCGGCCGATTCAGCTTGCGAGTCAGGCGAAGTGGCTTGGAGTGGGGGTTCTGACGTCGACTGAGTCTGGCCCTGTCGCTTCGCGTTCACGATAGCATCGCGTAACTTGGACCCAGCACTCAACATTGCCGAGCCAAATTTGCCGGATTGAAGAGACGTGCGCATTTCATCCAATATGTGGGGTGATTGAGCGGAGAGAGCAGGGTTTAGCCCTTCACCGTATAGGATGCGCGAATCGTGATCGTCACTCGACAGGAGAACCATCACCCCATCGTTTACGCCTTGGCGGCCCACAACGAAAGTATCGAAAATCTGTTTGGATACCGCTTCAATCGGCTGCTTTCCCAACGATTTCACGATCACAAACGCTAACTGTGCGCCAGTCTGCTTCTGTAAGTCATCGGACAAGTGTTCCAACTGAGCTCGATCAGATGGGTCCAGCACTGTAAAAACGTCGCTAACAACGCCCCCCGCTTTCAACGCACCAAAATCCGTCGCTAGCGGGTCGGTCGCATTCATAAATCCAAATTGATTCTGAACTACAGAATAAATACTGCCACCTATAAAAAGCATCACCGATGCTACCGTTAATATCAGGGCTTTGTTCTTGCGCGGCCTGCTAGTGGCGAAGGAAGGGGGTTCAAGCGGGCGTATAGCAGACGAGGAAAACGCATCCGGAAGCAGTTGTCGCCCCAACGAAGCATCCGTTGCCGCAGTCAGTCTGGAGGTGGGGCTCACCAGCGGCGATGGCTCAATAATTTGTTCGTTAGTAAGGATTGAAGGTGATAATGGCCCCGTTTCCAGCATCGGTGTTGACTGTTCTGGCTTCCTGAGTTGAACGGTACGATCGAGATGGATCCGCACCGTTCGGTCCGTATCGACAA
>RGPS01000269.1 GCA_010084195.1 Terriglobia bacterium | reverse complement strand
ATGTGATTGATTCTGTGGGTAAGAAAGTTCCAAATTCGATGTGAACGTGCTTTTCGAGGGTGTAATTCTGAGAGACAATGCAAGCATGGCTACAACGTTGGAAGGCGTTTACCGGAACGGGAAAATCGAACTGCCGAACCTGCCGGATGAGGCAGAGGGTTCGCGTGTAGTTGTGACGTGGATTCGGGGCGCAGAGAGCGTGGAACTTGATGCTCTCGGCATCGATGCGGCGCAGGCTGCCGATCTTCGGCGCCGCCTGAGTGCTTTCGCGGAAGACTGGGATCGCCCAGAGATGGCTGTCTACGATGAATTGCCGTCGAGGTGACGTTGTTTTGGTCCTGTTCCCTGACTCTAACCTGCGAACGGCAAAGCGTCGACCGGCTTTAGTTGTACAGGCGGATCGACTGGGCACGGGACTTCCTCAAACACTGGTGGCGATGATCTCAAGCAATATGGCGAGACAAGGACATCCGAGCCGGGTGGCCATTTGGGCTGGCAGCGCGGCGGGTCGCCAGGCTGGCCTACCGCTGGACTCGGTCATCATGACTGACAATCTTGCGACCATTCATTTGCCTGAGATTGACAGGGTGATCGGAACAATCGAGATGCGCGGCGACGTGGATTCAGCCCTGCGCACGACACTTGCACGTTAGCTGCCCTGGGGCTCAGGGGCGGGTACGAGGGGTCGTATGTTTCGGGTCCAGCTTGTCGATGGTGGGAAACCGGAGGGATTTTGGGCGTGAGATAATTCCGGGCATGTCTGAGATGCCGCAGTTGCCCGCCTACGTTGTTTGGATTTTCGGGAAAACTGGTATTCATGAAGAGTTTTTGGGGTCGGGTGTGGTGTTGTCCGGGAGCCGAATTCTGACTTGTCGGCACGTTTGTTATCCGGAAGGGAGGAGGAAGACTGCGTTCTGGAAAGTGAGCAAAGCCTTTTTTCGCTCGTCTCGGCGCACTGCTGGCTATGGAAGAGTGACGCTGAAGGTTCTTCCACAACGAGCAGCGCGGCAGCGTGGAGATCCCTGGTTGCCTGCGCCAACCAACGACTTGCCTCGCTACGCCGCATGTCCTCCGGAGTCATACAGGAGCCTCCCTTCGCGTATCACCGTGGCCGGCAACGAGGACGCTACGTGAGCGGCCCTGGCGTAAAAGTCAGTAGGCGGAAAACGGACGATATCTGCTGCTGTGCCAACCTCCCAAAGGGCGCGGTGAATACCAGGCACGTACAGACTCGGGGGTGCATCGTCCGGCAGTACGACACAAAAATCGAGGTCGCTGTCGGGACCGGCATCGCCACGCGCCTCGGACCCAAACAGATAGACACGCGCCGGATCATAGAACGCGATGAGGCGTCGGGTGATTTCCGCGATTGCTTCCGCCTTTGTTAGCTGACTTTGCATCGAACCGATCTCGTTCTCTTCCAGGTTACCGCAGTTCCACGCTTCTGTGGTGGGTTCTCGCCTGTGTATGAGCGGTTGGTCCGGGGACGGGCTGCCGACAGGAGACCAACCGTGTTATCTCGTTCGATGAGATGCAGCTCCGGTCCGGTGAAGGCGCTCAGGCTGTGGTGATGCCTTATGGGAGTTCGCATACAGCCTCCACCGTTTATTGCCCGACCTCCGCCAGTGTGCGCTCGATTTCAGCCTTCAGGGCTTCGCGGTCCGGTAGGTAGAGCTGGTATTTCCGGACGAAGAGTTGGCTGTTCATGCCGTAGGTGGCGTACTCGACCAGCAGTTCGTCCTTGTTGCGGCTGAGGCTGATGCCGATGGGCGGGTTGTCGCCTTCGATGTTTTCCTCGTTGGCGAAGTAGCCGAGATAGAGATTCATCTGGCCGATGTCGTGGTGGTGCACCTCTCCCAGCTTGAGGTCGATGAGGACGAAACAGCGGAGGATGCGGTGGTAGAAGACCAGGTCGACTCTATAGTGAGTGTTGTTGATGGTCACCCGGTATTGTCTGCCGACGAAGGTGAAGCCCTTGCCGAGTTCCAGCAGGAAGGGCTGGAGGTGGTCGCAGAGGCGGGTTTCGAGGTCAGTTTCCGAGATTTGGTGGGGTTCCGGGATCTTCAGGAATTCAAAGACGTAAGGGTTGCGCAGGAGGTCGGCGGGATGCTCGACTACCTGACCCTGGGCCGCCAGCTGGAGAATGCCAGCCTTGTCTTTCGACGCAGCCAGGCGCAGGAATAGGGAGGAAGCCTTCTGGCGTTTGAGTTCGGCAACTGACCACCTTTCGGCTATCGCCTGCTTCTCGTAGAACCTGCGTTCGAGGCCGTCGTCGAGCTTGAGCAGTTCGAAATAGTGGGACCAGGTCAATAAGTGAGATGGCATCTCACTTATTGGGTAGCGCAGATACAGCAGGCGCATGTAGATCAGATTGCTGCGGCTGAAACCCTTGCCGTGGAGGCGTCCGAGGTCGGTGGAAAGGTTTTTGATGAGTGCCTTGCCGTATTCGGCGCGGAGATTTCCGTCCTGTTCAAACTCGACGATGTGCCGCCCGACTTGCCAGTAGGTTTCAACGAGCTGGGTGTTGACGGCCTGCACGGCACGGACCTGGCCCTGGGTGTAGGTGTCGGAAATCTGGCCCAGCAGGCTCCGGTAAGCGTCGGTTGGCTGCGAGTCTGTTTTGCTCAATTCCATACGGCCTCCATTTTTCTGAGGTGTTCGGTTGTTTGGTTAGCGACGCTATCGCGTCCCCACGCGGGCGGCGAGGGGTAGGCGGAGTTGGGCGCAGTCGGGGCGTCCGGCGGACTGGAACAGGACGGTGCGTGCGGACGGGAGGACTGACCAATAAGGAGCGAGCGCGTCGAGGTCGCGTTCGGGCATGCCGCGGAGTTTGTTGCAGGAGGCCCAGATGGAGGAACAAAGGTCGGATTTCTTAATTGCCATGGATTTCGTGCCGTTTTTGGGGAACATGCGCACCGCGGTTCCTGGGGCCGGGCTTTGGTCGATGTTCGGCAGTTGCGCGAGGCTGGTGTTTCCGAACGCGGCGTCGCGAGCGATTGCAGAAACTGTGAGCAGCATCGGTATTTAATAGTGTATGAGAGGTCGGCCCAGGGACGGGCTGCCGACATCCGGGGTGGGTAGTTATTGGGGCACGCGCTACTGCGAAATGCGGGGGCACTCGCCTGGGACCGACGCCACCTATTGGGGCGGAGGCGGGGCCGGAGTCCACTGGATGGAGGGTATCCGTTTCTGTTCGGCGCAGTCCCGCAGAAAGAGATTGATGAGGTTTTGGTAGGGCATGCCGAATTCGGCTGCGAGAGTCTTGAAGCAGTGGACGGAAGCGGTGTCGAGACGAAGCGTTACGGGCCGCTTCAGACGGCTTGCGTAGGGATTCGGGCGGGAAGTGGAAAAATCGTATTCTTTTCTCATGAGAGGCTCCAGTAGGTGGCTTCTTCGTGCACAGTGGAGCGCCTGGCGGAGATCAGGCGGATTACGGAATCACTTTCGCGGTAAAGCCGAGTAAGATGAAGGGCGCTTACGTTTCGGAATGATCGGGGTCGTCGAGCAAGCGGGCCTTGTCGTCGAGGAAGACAGATTGGGCTTCTTCGAAGGAGATGCCATGTTTCGCGCGGTTGGAGATTGCCTTGCGGCGATCCCACGCGAATGACATATTGCTCATAGCAATAGTTTAGCAATTTTGGGGGAGTTTCTGGTGGACACGCCAGCAAATGGACTTCGCTGTTCTACGGCCTTCCCAGGCGGGGCAGGAGTCTTATCGCGTTGTCTCGTTCGATGAGCTGGAGTTCCGGTTCAGTGAAGGCATTCAGGCCGTGGAGGGTTTGGGCGGTTTCTAAGATTCGGCCTCCGGGGGGGAAGTCGGTTCCAAAGAGGATGTGGTCGGGCCCGACGAGTTGCTTTAGGGCGGAGATAACCCCGATGTTGGTGGCTCCGGCGAGGTCGTAGTAGAACCGCTTGAGCTCGGGCACCAGGCCGTTGGGGAGTTCCTCCCTTCGGTTGGCCGCTGCACCGGCGATGCGACCGGCGAGGAAGGGGAGGGTTCCTCCTCCGTGGGACCAGAGCCAACGGATGTTGGGGAAACGAACGGCGTCGCCACTGAAGCAGAGGCCCATGATGGCGCGGGTGGTGTCGGTGCCGTATTCGAGGCTGCCGGGGCCGACGCCGGGGGCGTAGTTCAGGGTCCGGCAGCATTCGGCGGCGGTGGGGTGGACCTGGACGACCGCGTTGCGGCGATTGAGTTCTTCCATGACGGGGCGATATGCCGGGTTGCCGAGCCAGGTGTCGCCGTAGCTGGTCATCAGGCCGATGCCGTCGGCGTGCAGCTGGTCGAAGGCGTAAGCGATCTCTTTCAGGCTGGCGTCAACATCGGGGAGGGGCAGGGCGGCGAAAAGGCCGAAGCGGGTGGGGTGAGCGTGGACGACCCTGGTCCCGTATTCGTTGCATTCGCGGGCGAGGCGGTTTGCCTGCGGTTTATCGCCCAGATAGAGACCGGGGTTGGTGATGGAGAGGACGGCGGCAGCGGCGTTGCCACGGTCGAGGTCTTCCAGGGACTTCTCTGCCGTCCAGGTGGTGTTGGAGGGCTGGAGCATGGCGTTGCCCTTCATGGCGGCGACCCAGGACGGCGGGCCGAAATGATGGTGGATGTCGATGCGCTTCTTTGGGGCTTGCGCGTGGGCACGGGACAGGGACAAGGGGGCCAGCGTGCAGGAAAGAAAGGTTCTTCGAGGCATCGTCATTGAGGTGTCACCGCCAAAGTTCGTAGTTTACCCCCGATACAAGAACGCCCCTCCGGTTTGAGCGGAGGGGCGTTGGGGGAAGTGCAATGAAGCGCTGGTTACCGAAAGCGGCGACGCGCCAGAAGCGTGAGGCAGGCACCAGAAAGCAGCAGGAAGGAGGCGGGTTCCGGGACCTGACTCACAAACGAGGCGGACTCAAAGTGAGCCCCGGCAGTGGAGTTGTTGTCTGGAATCCAGCTTTGGCCACCGTCAACTGACAGTTCGGTGAAAATATCGAAGAAACTGTCGATGCGGAAGTCGCCGTTACCGATGTCCGTGACCTGGGTCTGGCCGAGGGATTGGCGGGTTGGCGACTCCCGAATGAGAAAGCCCTGGCCGGTCAAATCGAGGAAGTTAATTTCGAGGTTGAACGTTCCGGTGCTGCCGAGCGTAGGCCGATTGAAAATGGTGACGCCATGGCCTCCCGCGCCGGAAACGGGTCCCAACGTTGTCGAAAAGCCAGACAGCGAGATGGGGCTGGTTGAAGTCTGGTCGGTTACCGGAACTCCGGAGCCGTCTCCCTGGGTGATGGTGGGCGCGCCGGGAGTCAGGGTAGCCCCCGACAGACAAACGAAACCGCTACCGTAGCAAATGTCGGCGGCAGAAGTCAGCGGCACAATGACTGCGGCAGCCAGGGCGTGGAGGGCGGAAGATGCCAGCAGGATTGCCAGCATGTACAGACGAGAGGTGGTCATAATTTTGTTCCTTTCCTGTCAGGAAAACAGAATCCTGACTGCGGCGGATCTTATCATGAACTGAGACCGGTGTGAAGCCTTTTCCTGGGGGCGGAGGTAAGCTGTGAACTGCGAAAGGGCCGGATTGCTCCGGCCCTTTCGCTTGTCTGTGTGTTGAATTGCGGTTACGGCTTTGGTGTTACGTGAATGAGGGCGCCGGGATCGGCGTCTTCCAGTAACCAGAGGGAGCCGTCGGGGCCTTGTTCCACGTCGCGGATGCGCTTGCCCATGTCCCAACGTTCGGCGGTTTTGGCTCCGCCTTTGCCGTCGAAGATCACTCGGATGAGCGACCTGCTGCCCATACCGCTGATGAAGCCGTTGCCGTTCCATTGCGGGAAGGTCTTATTGCCCGTGTAGAACATCAGGTTGCCGGGCGCGATCACGGGTACCCAGTAGAGGACGGGCTTCGTCAGTTCCGGGCGAGTGTCGTGTGAAGGGATGGCGACTCCGTTGTAGTTCTTCCCATAAGAAACGAGGGGCCAGCCGTAGTTCTTGCC
>RGPS01000268.1 GCA_010084195.1 Terriglobia bacterium | reverse complement strand
GGCCGGTTTACCCCTTCGCGGGGTAAACCGGCCTTTTTTTGTTAACGACGCCAGCGGCCATTGCGGCCACCCCAGCCACCCCAGCCGCGGCCGATCATGATGCCGATGCCGCCGTGACCACCGAAGCCACCGGGGTAGCCGTAGCCCCAGCCCGGGCCATAGCCTCCGTAGTAGGGCGGGGGCTGCGGTTGCTGGTTACGCACCTGACGGGTGGAGTAGCTGCGATCCCGTTCGTAGTCCCGGGAGTCGGCATAACGAAATGCCCCGGAACGGCCTGTATCGACTTCAATGGGAGTCACCAGTTCGAACGTGAGCAGGGTTTCCGGGTAGACCACGGTAGCTTTGCCGCGGGTCATCAAAATCCCTGCGAGCCCGGCTGCCGCACCGATACCGGCACCAATTCCGGCACCCTTGCCGCCCTCGGCCATGCCGCCGATCGCCGCCCCCATGGCCGTCGCCTGGCCCATCGCCCCCAGATCACGTCCAACAGAGGACTGGCCTTTGTGCTCCAGAATGCGGGTGTGGACGTTGACGTTCTCGCCATCCGCAGTGGTAATGCCGATGATTTCGAGGCCGAGCCTGGAAACGCCTTCCACGCGACCTGCTTTCTGGGCGGAGGTAATGCGCCCGATGACCGTCTGACCGCGGTGGGCGATCACGACTCCGTTCACAACCAGAGGATCGGCCAGGGTGGCATAAAAGCTCTCGCCACTCTGGTTACGATCCGACGAGAGCTGCTGCTCAATCCGAATCGGCAGCCAGGTCCCTGGTCGCACGGTCAGATGTGAGGGGAAGCGGGCTGCCTGCTGGGGTTCTGGGGCATGTGGCAGGGCGTCCGCTGCTTCGGGGGTAGCGGGAAAAACAGGAGGCGGAGGGGGCGTGGCTGAACCGGCATCCTGCGCCATGGCAGAAAGGCACGCCAGAAAGGGAAGACTGCCGAGGAGAATTTTGGAAACCGCGTTACGAGTTCTCATGATGCCCCTACAGATGCACGCGGTTTGCCAAACCATAACGACCGCTAAAGCATTGAACACAAGTGACAAACGACCCGATTACGTTGGTGGCGAACCACCGTGCTGGTGGATTTCGGCCACCGGCACCGATTGAAAGATCGTTGTAACAAACAGTTTTGTCGGGCGCGGGTTTATCCACACGATATTCACCGCACTTCGCCGCTGGATGCTTGATTTTGAAGGAGTAACAAACCTGTGGAAACCGGCGAAAATGATCTTGACCCAAAGTGAAATCAGGCGCATGATCTAAACAGTTCCAGGGTTCACGGAACGGTTGCCAAAGGGACCGGAAACGGAAACGGCGGCGAGTTTGCAGGGCGATGACAAGCTGAACGCTTTGATCCGGAGGGCCGCTGGCCTGAAGGGGAGTGGGGGCGAGAAACAAGCGCTGCAGCGTTGGGAAGCGGTACGGAAAACGGGTTCCGGGTGTGGATAACGCCCTGCGATGGCCTCGAAACCAGAGCGGAGCGGAGTAGCCTGGAACCGAACGGATCCGGAGAGCGGACTGGCGCGGAATTGAAGTCGGCAGGTCGGGAACTTTGACCTCCGAATGGCACCGAAAGGCGTCGTTCGGAGATAGTGAAAGGCCGCTGGCGAGATTCCGGCTCCGGTGGAGTGGAAGTTGGGCGAAGTGCTTCGGACGATACGTCTGGCGGAAAGCCGAAAGGCCGGAAACCGGCAAGATCGAAGTGGCGGACCCGGCGGAAACACCATCGCACAGCGAGCGCTCTGCATGCGGGCGGCACGCTGAATCGTACCGTGGACCCTGGCACGTTTTAAGCCCTCAATAATTCCTCTGCCCAGAGCGCTCCGTTCGGGTCTTCCTCGTATTTGAACTAAACGCAGGCCTCGCGCCCGGTGGCGAGTGATGACGCCACCTGCGAGCGCAGGTCGCGCGCATTTCCGGCGTGTAGTCGGCTTTGCGGAGGCGGAAGTAGCCGAAATCTGCGGTGAAGACCTTCGGCACTTCGAGTTTTTCCGATTCGGCGAGACACAGCGCGATCCCGCGCGCAGCCAGACGCTCGCAGACCTCGTCACAGAGCCAGGAGGCGTGGCGAAACTCGAAGGCGAAGCGGATGTCCGCCGGCAGCAGGGGCAGGTATTCGTCGAGGCGGGCGAGGTCTATTTTGAGGGTCGGCGCGAACTGGTAGAGCACAGGCCCCAGACGACGGGCGGCGCGCAGGGGTTCGAGCGAGCGCAGGAACACATCCGTGAAGGTACCGCCATCCTTCAGCTTCATGATGTGGGTCAACTTCATGTGAACCTTGCAGCTGAAGGCGAAGTCGGGAGGGGTCTGGGCGAGCCAGTTTTCCAGCGTTTTGGCCGAGGGCAACTGGCGGCAGGTGTAGTTCACCTCCACGCTGTTCAGGAGCGTCGCATAATGTTCCAGGAACTTCGCCGACGGGACCGCCTTCGGATAAAAGGCTGGTTTCCAGCTGGATATGAGAAGCCGGAGGTTCCGGCAAACAACTTAGGCATAGCTGCATTGGTATCATCGCAAATTGGGCGGTGTGTTGCCCGAAAGCTGGTTTGAAACCGGAACCAGCATTCCGCCGTCTGTATACAACTGGACTTCATGAAGAGCCTTCGATTCGTTTCCGCTTTCCTCCTTGCCTGTGTCTTTGCCCCGGCGCAGCAGTACCTTGTGTCCACTGTGGCAGGAACTGGTGGTTCCGCAGGCTGGTCCGGCGATGGTGGCCCGGCCACGCAGGCGCAACTCAACAACCCGGTGCGCGTGGCAGTGGACAAGGCCGGCAACGTTTACATCACGGACTATACGAACTCTTCCGTTCGCAGGGTGAACATCGCGAACGGCACCATCGACACGGTAGCGGGGCGCGGTTCGTTTGGCTTCGCGGGCGACGGCGACAACGCGAAGGGTGCTGGCCTCTCCAACATTCTGGACGTGGCGGTGGACCAAAACACCGGCGACATGTTCATCGCCGACTCCCTGAACAGCCGCGTTCGCTGGGTTTCACCTTCCGGCATCATCACCACCTTTGCGGGCAACGGTTCCCGGGGGTACTCCGGTGACGGTGGCGCAGCAGCTTCCGCCGCCCTCTATTTCCCGTCCGCAGTGGCTTTGGATAAAGACGGCAACGTGTACATCGCGGATTACGGCAATGCAACGGTCCGTAAGGTAAACCGCCAGACAAAAGTGATCACGACGGTAGCCGGTGTTGGCTACTCGATCTACGGTGCTGCACCGGGTGACGGTGGTCCGGCGACGAGGGCGTTCCTTTCCCTGCCCTTCTCCCTGGGCTTTGACGCCGCAGGCAACCTCTACATCGGCGACACGGGCACGAGCAGCATCCGCCGGGTTGGTGCGGACGGCATCATCCGGACCTATATTGACAACTTTGTGGCCCAGAACTTCGCGGTAGAGGGCAACGGCACCATCTACGTGGCGGAATACCGGACCAACACGGTGCAGAAGATTCTGCCTGGCGGGACCCGCCTGTGGATTGGCGGCAATGGTACGTCCGGCTATGCGGGCGACGGTGGCATCGGGACTTCAGCTCAATTCTCCCAGCCGTACGGTGTGGCGGTGGATGCAGCCGGCAACGTGCTGGTGGCGGACGCCGCAAATGCGGTGGTACGCAGGCTCAGCCCCATCAATTTCTCCATCGGTGCGGTGGCCAATGCGGCCAGCCTGACTGGTTTTGCGCCGCCGTTGAGCGGTATCGGGGATGCGTCCCAGGCGATTTCAGCGGGTGAAATTGTGGTTCTCTACGGCGCGGGTATTGGCCCGGCGACTTTGACGGTTGCATCACCAGCCAACGGCGTCTTCCCCACCACGTTGGCGGGCACCACCGTGACTTTCAACCGCATTGCGGCTCCGCTGCTCTACGTTTCGGCAACTGCCGTAGCGGCGATTGTCCCTTACAGCATGAATGGCCAGGTTTCGGCCGACATCCGGGTGAACTTCAACGGACGCAATACTCCGATCAACACGGTGCCTTTGTTCCCGACAGCACCGGGCATCTTCACCGCTGACTCCACGGGTGGCGGACAGGCAGCGGCGCTCAATCAAAACGGCACGCTGAACAACGTCAACAATCCGGCTCAGATTGGCAGCATCGTCACGTTGTACGCAACGGGTGAGGGCCAGACCAGCCCCGGCGGTGTGGATGGCAAGACGGCCAGTGCGGCTCCGTATCCGGCGCCCATTCAACCCGTATCCGTCACGATTGGTGGCTTCTCTGCAGTGGTGAACTATGCTGGTGCCGCTCCCACGCTGGTGGCTGGTGTGATGCAGATCAATGTGCAGGTCCCGTCCGGTATCGCACCCGGCAATTCAATTCCAGTGGTGCTGACGATTGGCGGCGTTCGCAGCCGTCAGGTCACCATCGCGGTAACGCAGTAGACACCATATACTCGAACGAGTGAAGGTACCTCTGGCAGCAGCCTGGGCGGCTGTTTGTGTATTGACGGGCTCAGGCTGTGTTCATTACCAGCCGCGCGTCCTGATACCCACGCAGAGTGAGGCACAATTGCGTGCCAGAAGCCTTGCAGTCGAGGGGCTGGCTGAGTTTGTGCGGGTAGAGACAGGGACAGCGGATCTGGCGTGGCCGCCGACTCAACTAACCCCCGAAGTCCTGACGGCGATTGCCTGGTTCTTCAGCACAGACCTGGAAGTCGCACGTGCCAAAACCGAGACTGCCGCTGCCGGAATCGTGACGGCCCGTCAGAAGATCAATCCAACGGTGACGGGCGGTGGCGGGCGGAACAAGACGCCCGATTCGATCGCGGCTTACTCGATCTCCACCAGCTTCACCATCGAAACAGCGGGTAAACGCGGGCTGCGGATTCTGGAAGCCGAGAAAGTGGCCGAAGCTGCCCGGATCGGCGTCTATGAAGTGGCTTGGGAAGTGCGGGTGCGAATGCGCAATGCCCTGTCGGGATATCTGGTGGCAAAGGCCCGGCTTGCCGCTGTTGAGGCGGAAGACAAGCTGCGGGGCGAAGTCAGCAGTATCCTGCAGAGACGTTTGGAGCTGGGCGAGGCGGCTCGTCCGGAATTGAATCAGGCGGCGGCTGAGAGAGCATCTGTTACGAATACCCTGAGGACGGCAGAAGGCGATGTGGCGGAGGCACTGGGAGCGATTGCCGCTGCGGCGGGCCTGCCGGTGTCGGCGATCGAGAGGCGTCCGCTCGAGCTGAGCAGCATGACGGGGTCGAGCGAGGTTGCTGCGGAACAGGTCCGGCGGGCGGGTTTGCTGCACCGTGCCGATATTCGTAAGGCGCTGGTGGAGTACGAAGCCGTGGATACGCGGCTGCGGTTGGCGATCGCGAACCAGTATCCGAATATTGTGCTGGCTCCGGACCTGACGATGGAAGAAGGATCCGGGCAGTATACGCTGGGCAGCATTCTGGATTCGCTGCCGATATTTCACAAACATCAGGGGCCCATTGCCGAAGGGGAAGCGGCCCGGAAGCAGGCTGGAGCGGAGTTTCTGGCACTGCAGGCCAAGGTGATTGCAGCGGCTGAAGGTGCGGCCCTCGAATACCGGAGTGCGCTGGTGGAATGGCAGACTGCGGGTGAGGCGTTGCAGCGGGTGAGCCGGCAGAAGACGGCATCGGCAGAGGCGGCGTTGCGGAGCGGCGATGCGAGCCGCCTGGACGTGACCCTGGCACGCCTGGATACGGTCCTGCTGCGGCACAGTTCGGACGACGCGTTCGAGAGGCTGCAGGCTGCGCTGGGAGCTTTGGAAGACGCGATGCAGACGCCGGTGTGGGCAGCGATTCCCGCACCGCGCGCGGAGAAGGCGAGATGATGCGGCGAGAAGTACCGGGTGTGTTATCGGCAAGGTACAGGTCGCCGCAGTGCCGCGGCGGACGGGCGATTTCGGCCGCTGGCACCGGGATGTGCCGTGTGGCGCGGCCGGTGGCAGTGGCAGGAGCTTCCTCGGTGACGCGTGACGCTGCCACGTGCGGGGTTGACGCAGTCAGGCGGGAGGTGGTGGTAGTGGCTTCCTGGGTGACGAG
>RGPS01000267.1 GCA_010084195.1 Terriglobia bacterium | reverse complement strand
AACAACTGGGATTACCTCACGCCCACACCCTGGCAGGATGATAAAGGTGATCTTCGCATCGATTACTTCGCCAAGTCCGACCTGAACTTCTTCGGCCGTTACAGTGATCGCCTGCTCACCCGCACGGAAAACCACGTAATCCCCGGTCTTTCCGGCGGCGATGCCAATGGCAACGTCCGTATCCTCAACCGCCAGGTTGTTGGTGGTCTGAACTACAACGTGTCACCCACTTCGCTCATCGACTTCCGCTTCGCCGCAAGCTGGGTGGAAGGAGGCAAATTTGCCCTTGGTTCCGAGCGTGGCAACATGCTCGCCGAATACGGTATTCCCGGCCTGCCAAACTCGCCTGTTATCGGTGGAGGCCTCACTACGCAGGGCATCAGCGGCTTCACCACGATGGGTCGGCAAGGTTCCAACCCCCAGTTCCAAAACCCCTTCACGCTCAATCCCAAGGGCAACTACTCGAAGATCGCTGGTCGCCATTCCATCAAAGCGGGTTATGAGTACCAGTCCATTAATACGGATATCTTTGACTTCAGCCCCCAGTACGGCTCAGACAGCTACGGTGGTCAGTTCACACGCCCGACCACTTCCGGCTCCAGCAACCTTTACAACCTGGCCGACTTCTTCATGGGCCTCCGTTCGGCCTACAGCCTCAACAACGAAATCGTGCTGAACTACCGCCAGAGAATGCACTTCGGTTACGTGCAGGACGACTTCAAGGTATCCCGGAAACTGACTCTCAACGTTGGTGTCCGCTATGAATTTGCGACCCCGCAGTGGGAAGAGAAGAACCGCATCGCCAACTTTGACCCGGCCACCAGCAAACTGATCCAGGCGAAATCGGGTAGCCTCTATAACCGCAGCCTCGTCAATCCGGACCGCAATAACTTCGCTCCCCGCCTCGGAATTGCGTGGCAGGTGATGCCGAAGACCGTTGTTCGGACCGGCTACGGCGTGAGCTTCGTCCACTTCAATCGGATGGGGGGTGAAAACCTGCTCGGCTACAACGGCCCGGCAATCGTCAACCTCACCATCAACCAGAGCAATCCCGGCGGCACCCTTTGTACCGGCGACAACTACCTCGGTTGCTTCCGCCTCACACAGCAGGGCTATCCGAAAGGCCTGGCCGACCCGGCGAGCTTCTCCACAGCCACTACCCGGACCAACTACACACCTGCTGATTACCGCACGTCGTACGTGCAGGCGTGGCACCTCACCGTGCAGCACCAGCTGGCCAATAACCTGGTTCTCGACGTTGCGTATGTCGGCAACAAAGGCACAGGCCTGATGGTTCTGGGCGACTATAACCAGGCTCGTCCGAACCTTGCCGGGCAGAATGCCTCGTTGATTTCCCGCCGCCCGATTTCGGGCTATGACTTCATCCAGATCTCCTTCGGTGGTGGTCACTCCACTTACCATTCATTGCAGGCCAAGGTAGAAAAGCGCTACAGCGGTGGTTTGTACCTCCTGAACAGCTTCACCTGGTCCAAAGCGATTGATAACGCTGCCGGTCATCTCGAAGCGTTCAATAACGACAATTCCCGGCTCAACTACCGCAACATGGCGGGTGAGAAGGGCCTGGGCAGTTATAACCAGCCCTTCAACAACACCTCCACCGCCGTTTGGGAAGTTCCCTTCGGCAAGGGGCGCCGCTTTGGTTCTGGTATCAACTCAATCGCCAACGCTGTTGTGGGCGGCTGGCGTTTGACCGGCATCAACACGGCAACCGCCGGGCAGCCGATCAATCTCAGCTACGCTGTTCCGGCTGCTTTCCAGGTCTCGACAGCGCCCACCTTCCGCCCGAACTACGTGGGCGGAAGCCTCTACTCCCCGGAACGCAGCCCCACTAACTATTTCAATAAGGCTGCGGTTATCGCTCCCAACACGGCAACGCCAAACGACCCCTCGAACCCCTTTGGGAACCTGGGCCGCAACGTGGCCGTAACGCGTGGCATCTTCAACTTCGACATGGGCGCACACAAAGAGTTCGCCCTCCCGAGGGAAGGAATGCGCGTTGAATTCCGCGCTGAGTTCTTCAATCTGTTCAACAAAACCAACCTCGGTTCCCCTTCCGCCAATGTGCTGGCAGGCAACTTCGGTGCTATCACCAGCCTGGCTTCACAGGCACGGCAGATTCAGTTCGCTCTCAAACTGGCCTTCTGATCTATCCGTAAGTCGTTCTGGTAAAAGCTCGTCCCAGTAAAAAGCCCCCGGGCGCGAAAGCGTTCCGGGGCTTTTTATTTGGGCCCCTGACCAACCCGGAAGCGGAGGAAAAGCTGGGCCCCCACGGGATTCTCTCCGTAGACAGGGGCCAGTTGAGGCGGAACGTGGTGAACTGTGAACTGGCCTCCTATGGCGGGCGCGAGCCAATGAATCGGGGTGGGGAGTTCTCGCTCGTAGCCGGCTGTATAGGCCTGAATTCGGGCGAAGCGGCGCTCGTCTGCCAGCAGCAACAAAGGCGATTCTTCGTAGAGCAACGTGGAGGGTTTGTCCACCAGTTCGATGCGGCCCCATGTCCAGTTGCGCGTCTTCCAGCGGATTGTCGATTCGGCCAGATAGGAACTGTAGATCTGGCGCGGGACCCGTGTCGGCACGCTCACTATATGGCGGGGCCGGAAGCCGGGGAGGGTGACCAGGCCGGGCTGCGCGGTGTACTCCAGATCATTGTTCCGACCCCAGATTACCGAGCTGGCCCAATGGCCTCGTGCCAGCGGCTTCACGTAGGTGACGGAGGCAGTAGTTCGCAGCGTGTCCTGCAGCGGATGCGAGACCTCACGGTTATTGATCCGCCCGATGGAAACCTGGCCACTCCAGTTCGCGGCGGGGGTGATGGAGAGTCGGGTGGCGAACGAATCGATGCCACCGCCTTCGATGCCCCAGCGCTTTTCGTCAGGTTCCTGGCCGTGGAAACCGGAGGCTTCCAGCGTGATCCAGCGAGGGGTAATCCCTGCCGTGAAGGCTGCTCCGGAAATATGGGTCGAATCCTGTTCTTGGTGTGCCAGCACCGCCATCGGGTTTTCGGAAGTGGAGATACGATGCGGGAAGGTTGCGGGGCCGAGGGCAGGTTCGCCGGTCTGGAAAAGGATCGGGTAACGGCGATTCGTGATAGTAGCCGTGTCGCAACTGCTGGGCTACATGCTCTTCAAGCCGCTGTCGTACACGGTGGCCTCGTTCGAGCCGGGCCAGCTGATCTCCTACTACGACAGCTACAACCCGATAACGCTGACCAAGCCCTGGACGTGTGGCCAGCCCTCCGGACAGGGCATCGGGGCCATGCTGATCCAGTGGGTCACTGGTGATCCGTTCGGGTTTGGATCCCTGACGGCTGACCAGCTGGGTAACATCGCCGGCGGTGCATCCGGCGCGGTGGCACCTGGTGAGGGGCTGGTGCTCTACGGTCAGGCTGTGGGGCCTGAGATTGCAGCTCCGGGCAGGGTCGATGACTCGGGGAAGCTGATGACTTCGCTCGCCGGAGTCGAAGTTCGGTTCGATGGCATTCCGGCTCCCATCTACGTGGGCGACTACTACCAGATCACCGTTCAGGTTCCGTACGAAGTGGCGGGTAAGACCACTACCAAAATCCAGGCGACCAACCGTGGCATCCCGTCGAACGAGATCTCGGTCCCGGTGGTGGATGCTCTTCCCGGCATCTTCAATACAACGGCCAGCCTGATTGAGGCCCTGGCCGCGAACCAGGATGGCACGCTCAATTCAAGAACTGCTCCGGCTCCAATGGGCTCGATCGTCATGCGCTACGTTTCCGGGGGCAGGGCAGCTGACACCTGCGGTGGAAACCGGTCGTCCGGCTTCGGGCCTGGCTCAGGCCGTGCTGCCGGTATCCCTCACGATGGCGGGTGAGGATTCCGAGATTCTGTTCTTGGGAGCGGCTCCGGGAACCGTTGGGGTGGTGCAGGTGAACGCCCGAGTGACTGGTACGCTTCCGACGGGGACCGCCTCTGCGCCGTTGGTACTAACGGTCGGCAGCAGGCGGACGACGACTGCTATCCGCCTTTGGGTTAAGTAGCTACCTTGTCGCGCCGCTGATGCCTGTTTCGGGTTCCACTTCGGTGGACATGCCGACAGCCGTCAGGAACTTTCGCAGAATCGCAGCAGTTTCGGGTGAGCGGCGCAGGTTCATACCGCGGTGGACGCCATCGGCGATGCGGAGTGCCGTCCAGCCGTGGCTGTTTTTCTGGTTCCAGATTTGGGGTTTTGCGCCGTGGTCACCCAGAAATTGGGCTACACTGGGGACCCATTTGTAGGCCGCGCCGTGCGTCGCGGTTTCGCCATTCTTATCGACGGCGTTGGCGTCGCCACCCAGTTCGAGCGCGAGTTTGACGGCTTCGAGGGCCTCCTGCTCCGATCCCGCGTCTTCATCGGGCGAACGCGTTCCGACGCCGGCGGCTACCATCAGCGGCGTGGAGCCATCGGTGGTGGGGATGAGGGGGTCAGCTCCGAGTTTGACGAGCAGGCGCATCATTTCTGCGTCGCCCGTACGGGCGGCCAGGAGGAAAGGCGTGGCACCTTCGGTGTTCAGACTGGTGAGGCCGATACCGCGGCCCTTTGCGGCACGTGCGTTGACATTGGCACCTTTGGCGACGAGGCGGCGGATGATTTCCAGGCTGTCCAGGTTGCCGGAGCCTTCGGGGGCGGGGTCATTGCTGCCGATGCCCGGCTTTCGAACGTTGCTGATGATGTGGAGGGCCGTCCAGCCATTGGCACCTGCGTTGGGGTCGGCACCGGCGTCGAGAAGCTGTGAAGCAAGTTCGTAGTGCGCGTTGGTGACGGCGAGAACCAGCGCCGGAGTTGCGAGGCGGCGACCGGCTGGTGTGATGGCTTCGTTGCGATCGGCACCGGCAGCCAGGAGGGACTTTACCACCGGCGCACGACCTTCGCGGACCGCGAACAGGAGAGCCGTGAAGCCGCCTTTCGAGCGCACGGTGAGATCGGCTTTCGCCTGGACGAGCGCGTCCACTACCGGGAGATGGCCTTCGGCAGCGGCCCACATGAGTGCGGTCTGGCCTTTCCAGGTTTCTTTGCGGTTGACGTCGGCTCCGGCGGCGATCAGGGCTTTGACTACGGCCAAGTGACCGGCGCGAGCGGCGGCCATGAGGACGGTTTCGCCTTCACCCTGGGCGGTGTTCGGGTCTGCCCCGGCTTTGAGGAGGAGTTCGACCAACGCCGTATTGCCGTTGTCGGCGGCAAGGTAGAGGGGGGTGACGCCGTAGCGGTCCGCGTCTTTGACGCTGGCTCCGGCAGCAATGAGGTTCTTTGCAGAGGTGAGGTCTCCCGATTCCACGGCCTGCCGGAGGTTAGTGGTGGCGGCGAAGGCGGGGAGGGTGAAGACGACGGTGAGAAGGGCGAGATTAGACAAGCGCTTCGCTGTGCGTGGCAGGATTGCAGAGGCCTGAGCTGGCCACTCCCTTACGGTCGTGGTTCGGTAGTGCGCGCAACGGTACGGCTGCGCCGGGGTTGGGTTCAGGCGGGTCATAGTTCGACCACCTTTCCAGTACTGTCGGCGAACTGTTCCATTTGGACTCCGGCTCGGTTCAGCAGCGTCAGGTGGAGGTTGGCGAGAGGGGTGGGGTCTTTGTACTGGATGTACTGCGCACCCTTCACCTGACCGGCCGCTCCACCGGCTACTACCAGCGGCAGGTTGATGTGGTCATGGACGTCCGGGTTGCCCATGCCGCTGCCGTAGAGGAAGAGGGAGTTGTCGAGGAGATTGCTGTCGCCTTCGCGGGTCGTTTTCAGCTTTTCAAGGAAGTACGCGAAGAGCGAAACATGATAGCGGTTGACGATGGCGAGACGGGCCATTTTCTCGGGGTCATTGGAGTGGTGGGTGAGAGGGTGATGGGGGTCAGACACGCCGACTTCGGGGTAGCTCCGGCCGCTGGTTTCACGGGCAAGCTGGAAAGTGAAAACACGGGTCGCATCGGCCTGCATGGCAAGGACCTGGAGATCAAACATCAACTTCACGTGGTCCGAGTAGGCGGCAGGGACTCCCACGGGGCGGTCGGCGTCAGGCACCGCGCCGTCGGTCGTTTTGGACTCGGCTTTCTGGATGCGGCGTTC
>RGPS01000266.1 GCA_010084195.1 Terriglobia bacterium | reverse complement strand
GAAGCCGAAGGCATCCCCGTCACCGTCGCCGCCAAAGACCCCGCTCGAGCCAACCTCATCGCCCGCCTCAAAGGCAACGGCACCAAACGCCCCCTCCTCATCATGGGCCACTCCGACACCGTCAAAGTTGATCCCGCCAAATGGACCTTCCCGCCCTTCTCTGCCACCCGCAACGGAGGCTACGTCTACGGCCGCGGCACCCTTGACGACAAACCCAACCTCACCGCCGCTATGATGACGATGCTCCTCCTCAAGCGCTCCGGTACGCTTCTTGACCGCGACGTCATCTTTGTCTCCGAAGCCGGTGAAGAAGCCGCCACGGACCCCGGTATCGGCTACCTCACCACCGAGCGCTGGGCCGAAATCGACGCCGAAATCTGTCTCGCCGAAGGTGGCGGTGTCCGTCGCACCGGAGGCGTCAACCGCTACGCCACCGTCCAGACCACCGAGAAGCAGCCCAAGGCCGCCCGCCTCATCGTTACCGGCCCCGCCGGCCACGGCTCACGCCCCCTCCGTACCTCCGCCGTCGTCCACCTCGCCCGCGCCGTCGACAAAATCGCTATGTGGGATCCCCCTATGCGCTTCAACGACACCACCCGCAGCTATTTCGAGAAACTCGCCAACCTCTCCACTCCCGAAGACGCCGCCCGCCTCAAAGGCCTCTTTGACCCCGAAAAGGCCCCCGCCATCCGTGAATACTTCGCTGAAAACGACCCGGGCACATACTCGATGCTCCACACCTCCATCGCCCCGAACATCATCCAGGCCGGCTACCAGGTGAACGTCATCCCTTCCTCCGCCGAAGCCACGCTCGACATCCGAGCCCTCCCCGACGAGGACATCACCGCCTTCTACGCCCTCATGGAAACGGTCATCAACGATCCCACCGTCAAGGTCGTCCCCGCCACTGGAAACCAGCGCCCCGGAGCAGCCCCCTCCAGCATCAAAACGCCGGAATACCGCACCCTCGAGGAGGCCTACAAAAAGGTGTACGGCATCACTACCCTCCCGCAGATGTCCACCGGAGCCACCGATATGGCCTTCCTCCGCGCCAAAGGAGTCCAGTGCTACGGCATCGGAGCCGCCCGCGACGATGAAGACGCGGTCAAAGGCTTCGGAGCCCACAGCGACCAGGAACGCATCCGCGAAGAAGCCTTCTTCCAGCACCTGCAATTCTTCTGGACCGCCGTCACCGGAATCGCCGGTAAACAGTAAGCGGGTAAGCACCTAAAAAGGTGCTGTCGTCGGGAGAGAGATCTCATGTTCGACATCACCAAAGACATCCACTCGGTCACAATCTTCCGACGCAACCCTGCGCTGTTTATGAAGCAGGTTAAAAAAACGAAGCGCCCTGTTGTCCTCACCGTCAAGGGCAAAGCAGCTGCGGTGATTCAGGATGCTGAGGCGTACCAGCGCCTCCTGGCTATCGTGGCCCGGGCTGATGTGAACGAAGCCATCCGCCAGGGTCTCGAAGATGCGGCGATGGGTCGTACTCGTCCGGCTCAACAGGTTTTCAGCGAAATTCGCGAACGCTATGGAATACCGCGTTGAACTTTCCACTCGCGCCGAACTGGATGTCGTCGACATCTTCCTGCGCCTCAACGCAGCCGAGTCAATTGCCGCCGCCAAATGGTTCAACGGCCTCGAACTGGCCGTCTGTTCGCTGACCCGAATGCCCGGCCGTTGTCCCCTCGCTCCGGAATCGAAGAGGGCCAGGGTTGCCCTCTATCACCTCCTGTACGGGAATAAACCTGACGTCTACCGTTCCATTTACACCATCGCCATTTACACCATCGCCGTTTACACCATCGCCATTTACACCATCGCCATTTACACCATCAATGAAACGGCATGCGTCGTCAACGTTCTTACTGTTCGCCACGGCGCAATGGACCTGGCGACTCCCGCTGAGATCGAATCCTGCTGCGGCGGAAAACCCTCAGCCTACAGGCCTTCCAAACACTCCGCAATCTCACGCTCCGAGATCGCCCCGTGCTTAATCACGCGCCACTCCGGCTCGGTAATATCCACAGTCGTCGCCCCCGCGCCTTCGCACAACCCGCCATCCAGCACCAGGTCGACGCGCCCATCCATCACCCCGAAAGCATCAATGCCCGTCGCGCATGTCGGCAAGCCGGAAAGATTCGCACTCGTCGCGATGATCGGCCCATTCACCCGCGCAATCAGCTCATCCACCACAACCGACTTTGCCTGACGCACTGCCAGCCGTCCTGTATTCCCCGTCGCCAGTAAAGGCAGCCGCGCCGACGCCTGCAGAATAATCGTCAACGGACCCGGCCAGAACCGCCGCGCCAGCATTCGGAAGCGTGGCGAAATCTCCCGCGCGAAATCCTCCACCATGAACGCATCACGAACCAGAATCGGCAAAGCCCGGTTGATCGGCCGGCCTTTGGCTTCGTAAATTCGCCGTACCGCCCGTAAACTCAAAGGGTCTGCAGCCAGCGCATACAACGCATCCGTGGGAATCGCCACCACGCGCCCCATTCGAATCGCGGACGCAACCGTGTCCAGAGCCTCAGGGGAGGGGGCCGCGCAGTCAATACCTATCAGGTCGGTGGCCAATAGCGTGCTTCCGACCGCCAGCGTAGCACGTCAGGCGACAGCCGACACGGCCTCTTGCGCCAGGGGTACATTGGCGGGGGGCTGGAACGAATATCCAAACCCTCGCACCGAGTGAATCAGAATCGGATCCGTCGGATCTTTCTCAATCTTCTGACGCAGCCGCAACACATAAACATCAACTGTACGATCCGTAATCGCCCGGTCCTGACCCCACACCGCATTCAGCAACTGATCCCGGCTGAACACAATCCCTGGACGACTCATCAGGTACTCCAACAGCCGGAATTCCGTTGCAGTCAGCGCAATCGGTTCACCAGCCAGCTTCACCTGGCAACTCGACCGGTCCAGCTCCAGTGACCCTGCCTTCAAAACCCGCGACGGTGCCGGCTGCGTCCGGAACTGCAGCTTAATCCGCGCGATCAGCTCCCGCACGAAGAACGGCTTCACAATGTAGTCATTCGCACCAAGCTCCAGGCCTACAATCCGGTCTGTCTCTGAGGCTCGAGCCGTCAGAAAAATTACCGGCGTATGCGCCAGTGCCGGATCGTTCCGGATACCCTTGCAGATATCGAGACCGTCCGAATCCGGCAACATGATGTCCAGCAACACAAGGTCAGGCTTCACCCGGCGGCAGAGCTCAAGAGCCCCGCGGCCCGTCTGAGCACCTTCCATCGTGAACCCTTCCTTCTCCAGGTTGTACTTCAGGAGAGCGTAGAGGTCAGTGTCATCTTCGATCAGTACAATGCGTTTATTCACGGCAATTTCAGCGTAACCGGAATCAATGTTACGGCGTTGTTAAGAACTCAACAAGACATCATGACGCACACTTCACCGCTGAATAGCCAGCCTGCCGCCGTCCAGTCCCAGATGCCAGTCGGTCGACCAGCAGTCCGAAACACTCCTGGCTCGCATTACCGCCAGCCCGTGGGCATCCGCCAGCGTAAGGTCCTGATCTCCGAATTTCTTCAGCATCACGGTGGCCCCCGCCAACTCTGCAGCCTCAAACGGCTGAATCGTGAGATCCGGCAGGATATTGATGAAGGCCAGAAATTGAGTTGCTCGCCGACGGTCATAACGCCGCAGAAACCAGCCATGCCCTTCAGCCACCACAAGTGCTGATGTGATCAGCGGAGGCGGGGCCGAAAATAGCCCCCGAAACAGTGCGTGATAACTGTCTGACCGATCCAGAAACGCAATAAATGCCGATGTGTCGACGTAGGCCCTAATCCTTGCGGCCATAGACGATCTCATCGATACTCTGGCTCGATCTCTCGTCACCCGTTTCCACGAACCCCGCAAACTTCATCCATGGAGCCTCCCCCGGATGGGGCAATGCTTCGCGAACCGCACGCCGCACATACTCGGCTACCGAGATTCCGAGCGTCGCGGCTGCCGCTTTTGCCGCATCATACTCTTGCTGCTCAAGGCTGATCTGAGTTCGGATCATGTTATCACTTGCCACCTAAATGATAACAGGTCTAACTCAAAGCCGCCTGCAGCATGGCCCGCGCATACCCCACATTAAACGCAATCGCCGCATACCCCCCACCCCCCGGATACCCGCTCAGCTTCATGTGCTCCGTGTCATAACTCAACCGCCGCTGGTGCTCCGGATAAATCAGCCGCGAGTACTTGTTCTTCACCAACTCCTTCATCACCGCAAACATATTGTTCAGCCCCTCATCCAGCCAGACCTCCGTGTACCGTTCATACGGCTTCTGCACCAGAACATTGCGGAAATGAACATGATTGATCCGGTCGCGCGACCCAAAGTACCGGCAAACCGCAACCGGGTCCTCCCCCATCTCCCGTGTCACCCCGCAATCAAACGTAATTCCGTTCGCAGGACTGTTTACCAGCGAAATCAGCTTCTTCCACCCCGCCACCGTCCCCATAATCTGCTGCGACTTCCGACTCACCGGAGCCGGTGGATCATTCGGATGCAGCGCCAGTCGCACGTTCGCCTTCTCCGCCGTCGGAATCACCGCCTTCAGGAAATACGCCGCATTCGCCCACATCTCGTCCAGGTTATGCGCGCCTTCATTCGGCAGTGCCGGAAGATCCCTGAACTTCATCCCCTTCTCTTCAGGACGCGTCTGATACTGCTGCGCCGCCGTCTGCACCAGATCGTAATCGAAGCCGGTCCAGCCGGAATCCCCGCGCTCTTTGTCGATCTCTTCGAAGTACCCCTCCATTGCCCGATGCGCATAGAAGTTGTACTCCACCACCGGCAGCCCCACTTTTCCGGCCGCGACAATCGACTGCTTCACCTTCTCGATACCTTCGTCACGCTTCGCCCCGGCTTTGCCGTAGATAATGTCTGGCGAAAGGTTGATCATCAGATTCGAAACCTGAATCCCCATCGCCTTCCACGGAGCCATCGACTTCTTCAGGCTCTCCTCCGTCCACGGAGCCGCACCACCACCACTCAGCACATGGTTCACCCCCAGTTGCTTAATCCGCCGAGGTCCCTCCGCCGGATCCGTCGCCCCCGGGGCAAACCCATCGCCCATCCCGAGCGCAATTTTCGGGGTTTTGTCACTTTCCTTCGGAGCCTGCGGTACCTGCGCTGCGGAAAGCGTCTCGGCAGCAGCGGGAATCAGCGCGCTGGAGCCTGCCATCTGAATTGCCATTCGGCGAGTGAATTTCATGGTAATAAGTCCTGGTGACCGCGAGTATATCTCACGCGTATTTTGTAGGAACATAGACATGTGTTCCCCCGACTCGAGCAATACAACCCCCAGTGGCTCCATGCCTCTGCCAGCGGCGGGGCCAACTCCCTCCTTCTCGCCGAATGGCTAACCCAGGCCCTCGATCTCAAACCCGGCATGAAGGTCCTCGACCTCGGCTGTGGACGAGCGTCCTCTTCCATCTTTCTCCACCGTGAATTCGGAGTCGAAGTCTGGGCCACCGATCTATGGTTCAGCGTAGACGAAAACCGGCAGCGCATTCAGGACGCAGGCTGCGCCGACGCCGTCCACCCCGTCCAGGCCGACGCCCGCAATCTCCCCTTCGAGACGAACTTCTTCGACGCCATTCTCGCCCTCGATTCGTACATGTACTTCGCGACCGATGACTTCTATCTCAGCTACCTCGCCCGTTTCGCCAAACCAGGCGGCATCATCGCCCTGGCCGGAGCCGGGCTGACTAACGAACCCGAAGGTGACGTTCCTGATCACCTGAAAGCCTGGTGGACACCAGACCTCTGGTCTCTCCACTCCGCCCCATGGTGGAAACGCCACTGGGAAAAGTCCGGCATCGTGCAAATCGAACTCGCCGATAATTTGCCCCAGGCGTGGCAATATTGGCGAGACTGGCACCAAGCCATAGCCCCCGGCAATACTCTGGAAATTGAAGCCCTCGAAACCGACCAGGGCCGCTGCCTGACCTACACCCGGGTCATCGCCCGCCGAGACCCCGACGCCGTCCTCGAAGACCCGATCCTTTCGATCCCCGCCGACTACACCTACAAACCCCTGTTACGGCCATGACAAAACCCTTCGTCTCG
>RGPS01000265.1 GCA_010084195.1 Terriglobia bacterium | reverse complement strand
GATCGCCGCCGATATCAAGCGCTTCCTCGAACGTCCCGCCGAAGTCCAGAAGGGCATTCTCCCCCCCGATGCGCCCCCGGGTGCCCCTATCGGTGAAGTCGTTATGGCTTGGCTGGCCCCGCCACCTCTCCGCTAAACAGCCCCCGCAACCCGGACGTTCTGGCTCCCTTTATACTGGTATTTTGTCCAAGGATTCCCTTTCTCCAGCGCCGGGTGCGCCTTCTCAGGGCGGCAGTTATTGGTCGCTTCTCACCAATGGCCGTTTTGAGGCCTTTCTCTGGACCCAGTTTCTCGGCGCGTTCAACGACAATCTGTACAAGATGATCGTCTCGCTCGTGGCCGTCCGCGCGGCTGCAGAAGCGGGCGGTGGCAAGTATCTGGCACTGGCCGGTGCCGTCTTCGTCCTGCCCTTTCTTCTTTTTGCCGGATACGCCGGACAACTTGCCGACCGGTACTCGAAGTCAAAGGTTCTTCAGGTAACCAAGAGCTTCGAGATCGTGACCATGCTGATCGGCATCGGCGCACTCGTCAGCGGTCGCATCGAATACCTGCTCATCGTACTCTTCCTGCTGGCAACGCAGGCCAACTTCTTCAGTCCCGCCAAGTACGGCTTTCTGCCGGAAGTGATTGACGAAGCCGGCATCTCCCGAGCCAACGGGCTGCTCGAATTGACGACCTTTGTCGCCATCGTCATCGGCACCAGTTTCGGCACCTTCCTCTATTCCACCTGGAAGGATGCGCCGATCCTGATGGGCGGCACACTTCTGGGCCTCGCCATCATCGGCAGCCTCTTGAGTCTTTTCATCCAAAAAGTGCCCGCCTCAGGTTCCACCGAACCCTTCCACTGGAACCCGTTCCACGAAATCGTAGAGGGCACAAAGGAACTGGCAAAGGACCGGATGCAGGCGCTCTCCGTAATCGGGATCTCCTGGTTCTGGTTCATTGGCGCTCTGCTGCAGATGGCCTTGCTGCTGATGGGCAAGGAAGGTCTGCACGCTACGGACAACGAGATCGGCTTTCTGGTGACGGCCCTGTCGCTGGGAATTGGCCTCGGCAGCATCGCGGCGGGAAGCCTCTGCGGAAGCCGCCTCGAAGTCGGCCTGGCACCCATGGGCGGCCTTCTTATGGGTCTCGCTACCGTAGGCCTCGGACTCTCCACGGCTCACGAAACGGCCATGTTCTGGCTTCTCTTCGTAGGCGTTGCCGGGGGGCTGTTCGTTGTGCCCCTCAACGCCTGGCTGCAGGAAAAGTCTGCCGTCCGCGAAAAGGGCCGCATCATGGCCACCAATAACTTCGCCAACATGGTGGGCGTCATCCTCGCGTCAGCCTGCCTCTGGTTATTCCACGACCTGCTCGGTATCAAAGCGGGCTGGATTATCGCCGGAACAGGCGTCCTCATGGCCGTAAGCTCCGTTTTTGTCGCCCGCGAAATGCCGCTTTTTGCGGTCCGCTTCGTCCTGCGGGTTCTCAGCTGGATTTTCTTTGACGTCCGGCTGGAGGGCGGAGAACACATCCCCAAAACAGGCGGCGGTCTGCTCGCGTCGAACCACATCTCCTACGCCGATTCCGTCTTCGTCGGGCTGTGTACGCCCCGCGTGGTCCGCTTCGTCATGTGGAAGCCCATCTATGACATACCTGTAGCAAAAACGGTCTTTGACTGGCTGGAAGCGATCCCGATCGACGCCTCCTCGCCGAAGCCCACCATCCGCGCTCTCCGCGCCGCCCGCAGCGTCGTCGAGTCCGGCCAGCTGGTGGCCATGTTCCCCGAAGGCTCCATCACCCGTGATGGGGAAATGCAGAAGTTCGAGCGAGGCTTCGAAAGAATGGCCGTGCCCGGGTTACCCATCTTCCCGATCCACATTGAAGGCCTCTGGGGTCACCCCCTCAGCTGCAAAGGCGGAGCGCTGATGAAGAGCTGGGAGAAGGTCTGGCGCCCCGTTGTACGCATTCGTGTAGGCCCACCCCTCGACGGTTCCGCCACCCCGGACGAACTGCGCGAAGCCGTCGAACGCCTCGCAAAATAGCTTCAAAACCCAAATAGCTTCAAACAGCAAAAAGGACGACCCTTTCGGGTCGCCCTTTTTGCTCCTGTTTTCGTTTAGCTTAATTCGCCAGTTCGATTTCCAGCCGCTTCTTTTCCAGATCAATCTTCGTAATCCGGAAACTGCGAACCTGGCCGGTCTTAGGCGCTTCGCGACGCGGAGCCGCATCGGCCACCGCACCACCACCAGACCCCATACCCTTCCAGCGTGCCGCCAGAAGATTCGAAATCGCCCCAATATCGGCCACCGGCGCCGCGTTGGTTTCCTTCTTGCTTTCCTGCTCCGCGATGCTGAAGTGGGCGTGCACACCTTCACCCAGATCCACATTCACCCGGTTGCCCTTCACGTCGGAAATGCGGCCAGTTACCACATCGCCTTCCTTGTTGGCTTCCAGATATTCGTCCATCGAGGTTGGCAGCAACTGCTTCATGCCGAGGCGGAGGCGGCGCTTTTCGCGGTCACACTCCAGAACCTGAGCCTTCACAACCTGGCCAACCTGCAACTCGTCCTTGGGATGGTTGATCCGCTTCTCGTGAACGATATCGCCCACGTGGATCATCCCTTCCACCTCCGGCGTCACCTGCACAAACGCGCCGAACTGCTTCAGTTGCGTAATCGCACCTTCCACCACCGAGCCCACCGGATACTGCGCCACAACTTCTTCCCACGGATCGCCCATGGTCTGCTTCAGGCCCAGCGAAATTCGCTTGTCCTCGATGGTGACACCGAGCACCACCACTTCCACCAGTTCACCCGGCTTCAACATGTCGGAAGGTTTACGCACCTTCTTCGACCACGACATCTCCGAGAGGTGGATCAGGCCATCGAGGCCCGGTTCCAGTTCCACGAACGCGCCGAAATCAGTGGTCCGCGCAACCGTACCCTTCACGCGCTCGCCCACAGAGTACTTCGCCGCCGCTGTCGACCACGGGTCGGGCTGCAACTGCTTCAGCCCCAGCGAGACGCGCTTCTTCGCAACATCCACCTTCAGCAGCAGGACGTTCAGCGTTTGGCCAACCGTCAAGACATCAGCCGGCTTGTTCACCCGGCCCCACGAAATGTCGGCCACGTGCAGCATGCCGTCAATCCCGCCGATATCGACGAAGGCACCGTAATCCAGCAGACTGCGGACCGTACCTTCCACCACTGCGCCCGTTTCAAGCGCCGAAAAACGACCTTCACGGGCCTTCGCACGTTCTTCTTCCAGGACCGCGCGACGGTCCACCACAATATCTTCTTTTTCGGTGTCGAGCTTAATCACGCGGCAGGCGATTTCCTGGCCCACCAGCGTGCCCATCTCGGGAACGTCACGGGCTCCGGAGCGCGAAGCGGGCATAAAGGCACGCATTCCCACATCCACCGAGAGACCACCCTTAACGACACCAGTCACCACGCCCGAAATCGTTAGCTTTTCGTCGAAAGCCTTCTGCAGTCCGGACCAGTCCTTCGGACGCTCCACCTGAATCAATGAAAGCTTGATGTAGCCTTCTTCATCGCGACCGTTCATCTGCACGCGAACAGTGTCGCCCGCTTTGAGTTCGATGAGGCCTTTTTCGTCGCGCAGCAGCGTGGCGTCCAGAACACCTTCGGTCTTTTGGCCGACATCAAAGAACACGCGGCCCTCAGAAACAGTAACTACCGTGGCGGCAATTGTCTTGCCGTCCTGGCTTCTGGTGTCTTGCGACTTGGCAGCCTGCACTTCCTGCGCGTGACTCTGTTCGAACTCGTTGAGGATGTCGCCAAAAGAGCTCTCTGTCGAGGAGGCTTCGAGCTCTTCCTGTTCGCGAGGATCTTCCTCGTGAAGGGGCGTGATAGGAGTGGACATATGGGGATTTCGACTTTTATTGTGCCATACGCGTTACGAGGGATTGTGTGCGGCCCAATTGGGGCAAAGGGGATTCCTTAGAATAGAGCGTTCTTAATGCCGCATACGGCTGCGAATACGCTTCGTCAGCTTTTCCATCTCGTCCAGCTTTTTCAGCAGGGCCAGTGACAGCACAAACCGGTCGCTCTTTTCCAGTTCCAGCTGAAACTCTGCCGACAGACGCGCCAGTGCCCCGGCATCTTTCACGTTCTGGTCGTAGTCTGCCTTCAGGATCTCGTCGCGCTGTAATTTCCCATTCGGCAGACGTGTTTCCGGGGGGGCCTGGCGCGGGAACTGGTTCTCCTGCGCCTGCTGCCCGGAGGCCTGTTTTACTGCAAGCAGCGCAGGGCTAACGGCTGCCAGGGCTCGAATTACGCCGGAACGCCTTGAAAAACGGCTCACAACGCTATCATAGACGGTAGATGAAAGACGTTTATGTCGGCATCATCGGGCTCGGCAATGTTGGCTCGGGTGCGCTGACCATTCTCAATAAAAACGCGGAGCAGATCTCGCAGAAGCTGGGTTTCAATCTGCGCGTTGCGGCAGTCTGCAGCCGAAGTGTGGCCACCAAAGAGCCGGACGGGATTCCGGCGGACGCTCTGCGAACCACCGACTGGCGTGAAGTCGTGGCGCACCCTCAGGTCGATGTCATTGCGGAACTCGTCGGCGGGACTACCGTTGCCCGCGAAATTCTGGACGGTGCCATTGCCGCCGGCAAGTCGATCGTTACCGCCAACAAGGAACTCATGGCGCTGGAAGGCGCCGAGATCTGGGACCGCGCCATCAAGGCCCGCATCAATCTGGCCATGGAAGCCAGCGTGGCCGGGGGCATTCCGATTCACGCCGTCCTCCGCGAAGGCATTTCCGGAGACCGCGTCGTTGCGCTGGCCGGTATTCTGAACGGCACCAGTAATTTCATCCTCACAGAAATGGAACGGCGCGGGGCCTCGTTCGACAGTGTTCTGGCTGAAGCCCAGGCCCTCGGGTATGCCGAGGCCGATCCCTCTGCCGACGTTGACGGTTACGACGCACGTTCCAAACTGGCCCTGCTCTCGGCCCTTGCCTTTGGCGAACGCATCACCCCCGGTGACATTTACGTCGAAGGTATTCGCCGCATCACCTGTCTCGACTTTGACTACGCCCACCAGCTCGGCCACACCATCCGTCTGGTCTGCTCGGCCGAACAGACCCCCGGAGGCCTGCTGCTCTCCGTGCGCCCCGCCCTCATTCCACAGTCGGCAATTCTCGCCGGGGTTCGCGGTGCCTACAACGCCGTTTGGGTCAAAGGTCAGTTTGGCCAGGACACTTTCTACTATGGCCGCGGCGCCGGTCCCAATCCCACCGGTGTCGCCGTTGTCAGCGATCTGATGCGGGTCGCCCGCGAAATTCGCAGTGGTAGTCCGGAACGCGTGTCTCCCTTCGCCCACGAACGTCTTGGCGAGTATCAGCCCGTGCCCATCACTTTGCAGCGCAGGCCCTGGTACCTCCGCTTCCGCGTCAACGATCGCCCTGGAATTATTGCGGAACTCGCGGGCATTCTCGCCTCCAGGCAGATCGGTCTGGAGGCCGTGCTCCAGCTCCCCAGTGACACCAAGGACGACCTCCCTTTCGTCATCACCCTGGAACCCTCCAGTGAACAGTCCGTTCGCGACGCGGTGGACCACATGAGCCGCCTCGACTTCCTCCGGGAGCCGCCGCTCGCGTTGCCCATGGAACCGCCCCTGTGATCCGGTTCACCCCTTAGCCGCTCCTCTGCATGAAGTTTCTTTCCATCTGCGCGTTACTGAGTCTGGCTGCCGTGACTGGCAACGCTGCGGACTGGAAAGGACTCAAGCCTCAGGGCTACGTCAGCGATTACGCAGGTGTTATCGACCCCCGCAGCCGTGCGGCCCTTGAAAGCTATGCAGCCCGGGTCGAGAAGGCGACCGGAGCCCAGCTGGCGTTTGTCATTATTCCCTCCCTTGATGGGCAGCCGATTGAAGATGTCGGCAACGATATCTTTCGAAGCCTGGGGGTTGGGCGTAAAAAAGAAGACGATGGTGCCATGGTCCTGCTCGCTGTCGCCGAGCGCCATTCCCGGCTCGAAGTCGGGGGAGGCCTCGGTGAGGCTGTTCCGGACTCCATGGCGGGCCTTCTCCTTGATGACATGCGCCCCGCTCTCCGGGAAGGTGACTACGGTGTCGCCATGCTCATGGCCGCCGAGCGCCTCGGTTCCACCCTCGCCAAAGCAAAAAATGTCGAGA
>RGPS01000264.1 GCA_010084195.1 Terriglobia bacterium | reverse complement strand
CGGGGTCCAAGCCAGCGTTGGTGGCGGCGCCACCGTCGCCGCTAAATCCGCCCGTTCCATTGCCGGCTACTGTCGTGATAACGCCAGTTGCAGCACTAATCCGGCGGATTCGCTTATGACCTCTATCCGCAACGTAGAGATTTCCTGCGCTGTCGGCGGCAATGCCTACCGGCAGCGACAGACCCGCGAGGGGAGCAGGCCCGCCGTCCCCGCTGAACTGAGCCGTTCCATAGTAAGTTTTGCTATAGAGATTTGGAGGATTGAGTAAGTAGTTTCCAGAGCCGACTACAGTCCAGATTTGGCCAGTTGCAGAGGTGACTTTTTGGACACGATTGTTAAACTGATCCGCGATGTACAAATTACCTGACACATCGAGTGCAACTGCCACGGGGTTAAAACCGCCCTCGGTGAATGCTACGCCGTCCACGCTCAAATAGTTGGTTCCATTACCAGCTACTGTCGTAATCACGCCAGTTGCCGCACTAACCCGGCGAATTCGGTTATTGCCTTGATCCGCTATGTAGAGGTTTCCTGCGCTGTCGGCGGCAACCCCTCCCGGTTGGGACAGTCGCGCGAGAGAAGCAGCACCCCCATCCCCGCTAAAACCGTCGCTTCCATTGCCGACTACAGTAGTGATGACGCCAGTTCCCGCACTGACCTTCCGGATTCGGTTAGCGTGGCTATCTCCTATGTAAAGATTGCCAGCCCCATCGACGGCAACTGCCACTGGGTAAAAACCCGCACCAGTAGCCGCTCCACCATCCCCGCTGAAACCGGAATTTATTCCATGTCCGGCTACAGTCGTGATCATGCCAGTGGCAGAGCTAACCCGGCGAACTCGGTTATTGCCTTGATCTGCGATGTACAGGTTCCCTGCGCTGTCTACCGCAACCGCCGCTGGGGAATTCAGCGCGGCACTCGGGGCCGCTCCGCCATCCCCGCTGAAACCAGCTGTTCCGTTGCCGGCTATAGTCGTGATTTTTCCAGTTGCTTTGCTAAGCAGCCGAATTCGGTTATTCCCTCGATCCGCGATGTATAGATTTCCTGCGCTGTCTACAGCAACTGCCGCCGGGGAATTCAGCACGGCACTCGCGGCCACTCCGCCATCCCCGCTGAAACCAGCTGTTCCGTTGCCGGCTGCAGTCGTGATTTTCCCAGTTGCTTTGCTAAGCATCCGAATTCGGTTATTGCCTTGATCCGCGATATACAGGTTTCCTGTGCCGTCCACAGCAACCCCCGCTGGGGAATTCAGCGCGGCATATTCAGAAGTTAAACCGTCCCCAGCAAAACCGGCCGTTGGGTTACCGGTAAGCGTCTGAATCCCGGCAGTTCCGGGCATAATGGCCTGTTCAAGTGGTGTGACCGTGAAAATCACCGTCATGGGTGTCGCCGCCGAAAACGAAACGTTTCCCGCCTGAGTTGCATTGATCGAGCAGGTTCCAACGGCAACGAGTGCGACCGCGCTGCCGGACACGGTGCAGACCGAGGACGTCGCGGAGGCGAAACTCACTGGTAAGCCGGAACTAGCCGTCGCTACAACTGTTAGCGGTCCGCTGCCAAATGTGACGTTGGCGGGGGTGCTGAAGGTGATCGTTTGGCTGGCCTGCGTGACGGTGAAGCTCTGCGAAACCGGCGCGGCCTCCGCGTAGTTACTGTTGCCCAACTGCGTAGCCGTCACCGAACAGGTTCCGGGGGCGAGTATGCCGACAATGCCGTATCCCGTCAGAGTACAGACAGCCGCGGTGGTTGACGTAAATGAGACGGCGAGGCCCGAACTGGCTGTTGCGGTGAGCGTGACGGGGCCACTGCCGTATGCAACAGTCGCCAGCCCACCAAAGGTGATGGACTGTTGTGCCTGTATTTCCCCGGACAAGGAGGCAGCACAGAGCTGAAAAAGAAATGCGACGGTCACGGCGCCGGTAGAGGTGGCGAAGCGAAGTAACAGAGACTTATTCTTCACAAATGAACCTCGTGCAGCGGATATTTTCAGGCTGCCGCATTCCGTCGAAACCTGCATCCTGTTGGGGTCCGCGATCTTCCAGCCCTCGCCTCAGGTTTCCCAGAAGGCCTGGCAGAGCGCCAGCCCCCGCGAGAAGAGCAAGCCAGAGATCGTTGAGCATGGGCATAGAAGTTATCCTTTTCAACCAGTAGCCTGCGGCAGGCCAACACGAATTCTGTTTACTTCACGGCTAGAACGACGCCCGTCTGGGTCTGGAGGCCGCTTACCGTGGCCAGCACAGCCTGGTCGCCGGAGGAGACGCCGGGGACCACGACATTGAGCTGGTAAAGTCCGGCAGAGGTGATACCGGCGAAGGTGACGGTAGCGGGGACACCGCCGACCGTAACCGTAACTGGATTCACCGTGGGAGCGTTGCCGGAGAAGACAGCGCCGGCACGCACCGGAGGATTGGTGGGACCAAAGCCCACGCCGAAGAGAACTACTGTTTCGCCCACGGCCACGGGGCGCGTGGCAAACGAGAAGGCGTTGGCGGGACCGGTCAGATCATAGGTTCCGCCGCCATACTGGCCGGAGCCATCCGGGGTGGGGATATAAGCCGCAAGGTGTCGGCCATCGCCAAACAGACTAAAGGAGGGGCTGGCGGCGGCGAGCGTGACGGTTGACGTGGTACTCCCGTTTTCATTCGTCACCACAACCGTCACGGTACCGGTGCCGGTATCGTCAGGCGCCTGCACGTTGAGCTGGCCGGGGCTGACGTACCACAGGAAAGCGGGCTTGGCGTTGATGGTGACGGTGACACCTCCCAGCGTGGTGGGGAAGTCGCCCGCCCACGTTGCCGTCGTGGTCGCCAGATTGGTGCCGTAGAGGGAAAGCCAGGATCCGGGGGCAATACTGGTGGCTTTACTGTAGAGCGGGACCACGCCGCCGGGGCTGATGACGGGAGCGTTCGCACTGATCACGGTCAGCGTGACGGGGATTTCGAGGGCCGTTGCGCTGGCGGCCAGCAGGCGTACCCGGCCGGTATAGGTACCGGGGGCAAGGGTGCTCACGTTGACGGAGACCGGCAGGGTGGCCGGGGAGGTCAGCGTAGCCGAGGGTACTGTGAGCCAGTTGGCGCCACCCGTCAGGATGGCCTGCGGGGTGAGGAGGGAACCCGAGGGGTCACTGGTGATCGCCAGGTTTTGCGCGGCGGGCAGCAGGGCTTGCCCCTGGCGATAAGTGAAGCTGAGCGAGACCGGAGCTGCGGTCACGATGGCGGCGCTTGCGCTTTTAACAAAGGTGATCGGCAGGGTGAGGCTGGTGGAGCCGATCAGGACGCTGACGCCCGCGGTATAGGTCCCCGGCGTCACTCCTGCCGGAAGCACATTCACCGTCAGGGTAGCCTGGTAGGTGAAGAGGCCCACAGCGGAGGCGAGCGGGGTGGTGATGGCGCTGACCGGCGAGACATTCAGCCACCCCGGATTGTCCGTGGGGGTGGCGTAATAGCCCAGGTAGGCCAGCGGGCTGTTGGTGGTAAAGGTGACGACAAAGGTTTGGGTCAGGGGTGCGCCGTTGGCGGGGGCGTTGAACGTGAGCGCAGCCGGGGCGAACGTCATCAGAGTATACGCCTGAACAGCCGTGGGCTGTGCCGTGGTAAACGTCCAGGTGGACGAGGCGCTCTGGCCGGCGACGTTGCGGGCCACTACATTCCAGTTGTAGGTTTTGTTGGAGCTCACGATGGGGGTATACGAAGTGGAAGTGGTGGTTCCCACCAGAACGGGTGGGAAGGTGTTTGCCAGATAGATGTCGTAATTGGTGGCTCCCACGGAAGCTGTCCAGCTGAGGGCAGGATTTGTGTAGCCACTACCTCCATTGGCGGGCGAGGTAAGCACCACAGGCAGCGGCCCGGCTCCCAGAGTGAAGGCCAGCGCGGAGGCGTCCGCCAGAACACTGGAGTTGTAGCTCCATTGCAGCTGTTGACCGCTGTTTCGGCCCCCCAGGTTGCGAATCCCGATGGTAGCGGTCGCCCCGGCAGAAGCCGGTTCCCCAGCGCCCAGAACAACCGTTTGGTACTGGAATGTGATCGCGTTGCCGCTTTCGGAGAGGATGGCTTCAAAGGTGACCGGACTGAGCGAGCCCTGAGCGAAGGCGTTATCCCATTGAATGACGAAACGCCGCGTGCCGGGCGTCCCCAGGGTTTGGTAGAAGACTGAGCCAGCGCCCGGTGATTGAAACTCCAGATCGGTCCAGAGGGGAAGAATCGCGGCTAAATCAACGCTGGGAGAGCCTCCCGTGAGGTCGGCGTTCGAGAAATCGGTGCCGGCCAATGGTGGGCAGGCCGCGGGATTGGTAATCAGCCAGGCGGCACCATTGGAGCTGATGCAGATCTGGGTATAGGCGGTGCCGTATAAGGTGAAGGTGAAGGGCAGATTGACTAAGGCGGTGTCGTCATCAGCACCAGCCAGAATACTGGCACCTCCGCCGCTGACGTCCACAAAACTGTATACGGCGGAATTCGTGACGCTGTAGCCGCCCGCATCGGGCCCCTGTGTTGCCGCCAGCATGGTGGCCGGGACTAAGGAAACGGCAATCAGGACTGCCAGCCAGGTAGTTGCTTTGGAAAAATGTCTCATCTGGCTTAAAATGACCTCTGTTTAATCTGGAAGATCTTGCCGCCCACATTCACTGAGGTGACGCGGGTGGCGTTCGTGGCGGACGAGAATGCCGCTACGGTATAGGCTTGGGTGAAGACGCTGGAAACCGGGCCGGAGAGGCTCCCGAGAGACACCATACCGGGCGGACTGGAGACCGTCGGGGTACAGCCCCCCCCACTGGCTGTGGCTGTAATACTGGCGGTGCCGCCCGCCGGGCCGAACACTGCCCCTGTCGACGCCAAGGTATAGGCGCAGGTGGCGGCTGCCTGGGTGAGGGTAAACGTCTGGTCGCCGATCAGGATGGTTGTCGTCCGCGGAGAACCGGACGTACTGGCAGCCAGGGAGTAATTCACGGTGCCGGCGGTGCCGCTAAAGACCTGGCTGACCGTGAGCCAGTTGGCTCGGGTCGTAGCCGGCGGGGGAGTGCAGCCGCTCACAGTCGCGTTAAAAGTGACCACCCCAGGGCCTCCGCTAGCCCCGAAAACGGCGCTGCCAAGGCTCAGCTTATAGGCGCAGGGGGCGCCTGCCTGGGTAACAGTGTAGGCTTTTCCCGCCAGCGTCAAGGTTCCGGTGCGCGGTTGGTTGCCTGTGTTCGCTGTGGCGGAAAAATTCACATCCCCGGTACCGGAAGAACCGGAGGCGGTGATGGTAAGCCAGGCAGCATTCACGTCCGCCGTGGAAGTCCACGTACAACCGGTGGCCGCCGCTACCGCAACACTGCCATTCCCGCCGGAGGCAGGCACGGAACCAGAGGCAGATCCAGGAGTAAAGGAGCAAGTGGGGCCGGCCTGAGAAATCGAGACTACCTGGCCACCAATGCTGAGTTTTGCGCCACGTGCGTCGCCGCTGGCATTGGCGGCAACAGTCACGGTAAGAGTGCTGTTACCGGTGCCGTTCGAGGCTGAGAGCGTGATCCACGAAACAGGACTCACCGCGCGCCAGGCGCAACCCGCGCTGCTGGCCCCCAGAACGATAGGCCCTGTCCCCCCGGCGTACGCGAAGGGATTACCGAGCCCCGAGGTATCCAGGCTGACACTGCACGCAAGAGCATCTTGCGATACCGTAAGCGCCTCTCCCCCAATACGGAGAATGGCGGAGCGCGCTGCGGAGCTGGAACTGGCATCCACCGTATAGAGCACGGGATACGTCTGTGCGCCACCACCCCCGCCTGCGGTGCCCTCGGCCCCCGAGGTAACGGATAACCAACTGGGCCCCGGAACCACGGCATAGCTACACCCTGCCGGCACCGTAACATCCACGGAACCCGGGCCGCCGCTGGCACTGAAACTGGCGCTGGAGGCACTCAGCGTAGTGGTGCAATTGATTCCGACCTCACTGATATTGAAGGTTTGTCCCCCGATGACAGGCGCGAAGTTGCTGGTAGACACGCCGGTGTTGGGGGCCACTGTAAGGGTCACCTGGCCGGGAGCCGTGCCGGTAGTAGGCGTAATCGTCACGTTGGCGCTGGAGGACGACGAGGTCCACGTACAACCAGCGGCGGAGCCTGAAACCCGCAGGGTAAGCGAGCCCCCCGCGGACGTCAGCGCGGCGCTGCCGGAACTTAATGCAAACGAACA
>RGPS01000263.1 GCA_010084195.1 Terriglobia bacterium | reverse complement strand
ATGTGGCGGCCCTGGCTGACGGCGTTAGTCGCGCCGGGGGAGAGAGCACCGAGGTGGTCAGTGAGATCTGCTTTATCGCTGTCAGGATCTGGGAGATGTTGACCACGCCGGGTTTCGGGAGATTCGCTCACCTTTCTTTCAGGGAGGTTATCCGCCGCGCAGTTTATCGGCCACGGCCTTGACGATTTCAGGACCGGCGACGTTCATTAGTTCCAGGGCCAGCATTCTGAGTTTGGTTTCTTCCGAACCCTTGCCGCCGGTGATTGCCTCAATGCTTTTTTTGAGCTGGGCCTGTTGATCGGCAGTGAGGCTTTGGAGGACTCCGGCGCAGAGGGCGGGAGCTTCGGAGACGGCATCTTCGAAGCGCAGGCCCTTCAGGGCATCGACGGCGAGGAGGCGCAGTTGTCCCTCCTGTCGGTCAATCTCCCGATCAATTGCGCCCTGCAGTTGCTGGACAAGGGCGGCGGGGCCAACGTCGATGTCCTGAGATCCCACGCGCAGGCGGAAGAGGGAAGAACGAAGCAGGACCATGGAGGAAAATCCCGCGGTGATGATTCGAAGCCAGGCGATTTTTTGGGTTTCGCCAGCGGGGGCTCCTCCAGTCCATTGGAACGCCTCGATCAGAGCAAAAGCGAGCAGCGCGGCGAGGGCGTTGACGGAGCAGTAAAGCCACACCAGAGGTGATCGGAGAAGCCGGGCGGGCGCGTCACGGAATCTGGCTACCAGTTCCCCTATCGCGACAAGAACGGCAAAAATCGTGACGGCGAGTCAAGGGAGGATCGACATCGGAAACCTACGCGGCTCGGGTTGCCGCAGCTGCAATCACGGTTTGCCCAACAGGTGTGATGACGAGGTCCTCACGTCCCCAGTCGCCTGACTTTTCGACGAAACCGTTCTTGTCCAGGCTGGTGAGGAATTCGGCGAACTGGTCGAATTTCAGGCCGCTGTGTTCGAAGAGTTCTCCGACGGGAAGGGACGGGCGCCCATCGGAGATCTGCGCTGCCTTGAGGAGAAGGTCGAGAGCGGATTGGGAGGCGGGCGCGGGGGTTGAGGGTGCCGCCTCAATCAGATTCGCGAAACTGCCGATGATGGGGCTTCGGGAAAACATGGGGCTTATGGGGGCGTCCTCGACCTCATGTTAGCAGAGTAGCGCGGCACAAGAGGCGGGTTTCCAACCCGCCGCAGGTTTCCATGCTGCCCCACCTCCGGGGTCAGGATGCGGGGACGACTACGGCTTTGATGGCGTTGGCTAAGTCGGCGGCTTCGGGGTCGGTCAGGCGGTTGCCGGCTTTGGTGACGTAGAAGACGTCGAGGGCCTTTTTGGCTTCGGTGTCGACGAGGACGACTTCGATGTCGGCTCCGCGTTTGGAGATGACGGAGGCTACGTCGTAGAGGAGGCCGGGGCGGTCCTGGGCGATGAGTTCGATGAGGGTTGCGGTGGTGGAAGAATCGTTGTCGAACTGGACTCTGGTGGCGGCTACGGCGTGGGGGTCGGGCTTTACTTTGGGGCGGCGGCGGAGGAGTTCATCGACCGACGTTTCTCCCTTTACAGTGCGGAGAATGGTGCGGGTGACGTCGTTGAGTTCGCCGGGGTTTTGCTCCAGGTTGCGCACGGGGTCACTGAAAGCGAAAGTGTCAATGATGGTGCCGTGGTTGTTGGAGAAGGCTTCGGCTTTGAGGATATTGAAGCCGAAGCTGGAGATGGCGGCGGCGATGGAGGCGAAGAGGAAGGGGCGGTCCTTCGTGACTACGTTGACGTGCCAGGCCGCATCGCCATGGGTGACGGAGACACCGGCACCTTTGACCTTTGATTCGGTTTCGAGTTGCATGTCACGCGCGATTTCGGCTTCGCCGTGGGTGCGGAGGTAGCGGGGCGGGAGGCCTTCGAGGAAGTGGCGGCGTTCGGGGGAACCTTCGATGACAGCGGGCGCGGTCCGGGTGGTGAGTTCGCGGGTCAGTTCGGAGTGAGTAGCGGCGAAGAGATTCCAGAGGATGGTGCGGCGCCAGGAGGTCATGGCCGTAGGGTGGACGGCGGAGATATCGGCGTAGGTGAGGAGAGTGAGGAGGCGGAGACACTCGACGGTGCCGGTTTTGCCGGCGAGGTCGGCGGCGGTGGCTGGGTCGGAGACGTCGCGGCTCATGCAGCCGGACATGTCGAGATGGCCGAGGATGAGGAAAGAAATGATGCCCCAGACGCGTTCGCTGACACCGGCGCGGCGGAGGGCGACACGGGCGATGCGGTTGGAAACGCCGCAGTGGGGTTCGTTGGGGGTGCCTTTACCAACATCGTGGAAGAGGAGGGCGACGACGAGGAGGTCGAGGTCTTCGGTTTCGCTGGCGAGGTCGGCGAAGAGGTCTTTTTGTTTGGATTTCAGGTCGAGAATGATGCCGATGGCGATGAGGGTGTGTTCGTCAACGGTGTAGCGGTGATTGAAGTCCCGGATAACGAGGGATTCCATATCGCGAAGCTCGGGAAAAATGGCTTCGAGGGTACCGGTTTCGTGCATGGCGCGGAGGGCTTTGCCGGCGTGGGGCAGGCGGATGATCTCGCGAAAGGGAGGCCAGATGGCCTGGTGCGCGGTGGCCCATTTTTCGAAGCGGGGCATGTTGGCTTCGAGGCGTTCCTGAGCGTCGGTGGAGAGGGGGAGGCCGTGCCGGGCGACGAAGTCAAAGATACGGAAGACGGTGTCGGGATCGGAGGCAGCGGTGGATGACCGGAAGAAGATTTCGCCCTTGATGACGGAGAAGTCTCCGTTGGAGAGGCGGGAGGTACGGTCGCGGAACTGGGCGAAGAGCGGTGCACCGGCCAGCGAAAGGTCACCGACAACATCCAGCAGCTTGTGGCGGACGAACTCGTCACCGTAACGCAGGCCTTCTTCATTCATGATCGTCGCGCCATCCAGCACGATCGAATTGGCGAGCGAGCCGCCAAGGGCCAGGCCATTCGCCTGAAGATACTCAACAGCTGGCCTGTGCCTGCGCCAAGTTTCGCGAGCCAGCGGAGAACCTGGAGGTCGCGGAGGCCGCCGGGGGAGTCTTTTACGTTGGGTTCGAGGTGGTAGAGAGTGTTTTGGAAGCGGGCGTGGCGCTCGTGGGTGAGTTCGGCGATATTGCGGCCGAGTTCGGGTTTGGGGTCGCGGATTTGGCGGAAGAGGGCTTCATCGCCGGCGAGAAAGCGGCGGTCCAGAAGACTAACGGCGAGTTCGGCGTTAGCGGAATCGATTTGGTTACAGTCGAGGGGTATGTGGACGGACTGGGAGACGCGGAGTTTCTGGTCCCAGAGATCGCGGAGACAGAGGGAGAGGGGTTCCTTAATATCGGCCTGGGTTGACTCATCGGGGGTGAGGATGAGGAGGTCGATATCGGAGTGGGGGAAGAGTTCGCTGCGACCGTAACCGCCGACGGCACAGATGGTGATGCCGGGGGGCATGGAAGCCCAGTGGTCACGAACGAGGGAGTCCACAAGCGCGGTGCGGCTGGCAAGCATGCCAGCCGCATCGCGGGTGCGAAAAAAAGTATCCCGAATATCCTGTTCGGTGTTAATCGGTTCGGTGATCAGATTGCGGATTCTCCCCGATCACCGTTGCGAATCCGAATGGCTTCAGCGACATCGAAGACGAAGATCTTACCGTCGCCAATTTTGCCAGTGCGAGCGGCGTTGGCGATGGTGTCGAGGACTTCATCGAGACGATTGTCGGTGACGATCATTTCGAATTTGACCTTGGGGAGGAGGTCCACGTTGTATTCCTGCCCGCGGTAGACCTCCTTGTGACCTTTCTGGCGGCCGTGGCCGCGGACTTCGCTGATGGTCATACCATCAACACCGATGTTTTTCAGAGCTTCTTTGACGTCTTCAAGCTTGAAGGGCTGGATAATGGCTTCGATTTTTTTCATGGTGGTTATCCTCTTTCCCGTTAGGCTTCGAGGTTGTAGCCTTCTTCGCCGTGCTGCGTAACGTCGAGACCCTGAATTTCCTCGTCACGTTCGACGCGGACACCGATGAGGGCATCGCAAACCTTCAGTATGAGATACGTACCCACGACGGCGAGGACAATGGCGATACCGACGCCGATTGCCTGGTTGAGAATCTGGCCGGCGTTGCCGTCGACGAGACCGAGAGCAACGACTTTACCGTCGATCTGAGTGTCGTTGATGGCGTTGGTGGCGAAGACGCCGGTGAGAATGGCACCGAGGGTTCCGCCGGCACCGTGGACACCGAAAGCATCGAGGGTGTCATCGTAGCCGAACATGTTCTTGACTTTGGCGACCATCCAGTAGCAGAACATACCGGCGAGGGCACCGATGAGGAGGGCGGGCATGGGCTTGACGAAGCCGGAGGCGGGGGTGATGGCAACGAGACCAGCGACGCAGCCGGAGATACCACCGAGCATGCTGGGCTTGCCGGAGATCATCCATTCAGCGGCCATCCAGGAGAGGGCGGCAGCGGCGGCGGCGAGGTGGGTGGCGACGAAAGCGGTGGTGGCGAGGCCTGAAGCACCGAGGGCGCTGCCGGCGTTGAAGCCGAACCAGCCGACCCAGAGGAGGCAGGCACCGATGGTGCTGAGCACAAGGCTGTGGGGCTTGTGGGGCTCTTTGGGATACCCGACGCGTTTGCCGAGATAGAGAGCGCAGACGAGGGCGGAGACGCCGGAAGTGATGTGGACCACGGTGCCGCCCGCGAAATCAAAAGTGCGGATAGAGCCGCCGAGGTAGGCGTTGAGAAGGCCGCCCTTGCCCCAGACCATGTGAGCCATGGGGAAGTAGACGACGAAGACCCAGAGAGTGGTGAAGAGGGCCATGGCACTGAAGCGGATGCGTTCGGCAAAGGCGCCGGAGATGAGGCCGGGGGTGATGATGGCGAACATCATCTGGTAGATCATGAAAGTACCCTGGGGGATGGTGGCAGCGTAGTCGGTATTGGCTTCCTTACCGACGCCATCGAGGAAGAGGTACTTGAGGCCGCCGATGAAGGGATTTCCTTCGGCGAAGACCAGGCTGTAGCCCGCGATGGCCCAGATGACCGTGACCAGAGCCATCATGAAGAAGCTGTGCATCATGGTGCTGAGGACATTTTTCCGGCGGACCAACCCTCCGTAGAAAAGGGCAAGGCCGGGGCCGGTCATCATGAGTACAAGTGCAGAGCTCACGAGCATCCAGGCGTTATCGCCCGCCGACTGCGCGCTTTTCACCGCAGCCTCCGCGGCAGTTAGCCGGGCAGTTAAATCAGGAGCTGCCTGAAGCAGCATGGCGTAGTCGAAGTGCATAGGGTTCCTCGGACCTGGGAGAAGAAAGACCTATTATTCGCACCGAATGGGCCGGGCGTAAAATCGCTTCATTGGATCTGCGGGATAAAAAAAGTTGATGCAGGAGGGGAGGGATAAGCCGAAGTACCGGAGCGGAGGAAAAGGGGAGGACGGTGACGAGCTAGATTATAGCGTATTCGAATTCGCCTGCACGCACGAACTGGTAGCGTTCCATGGTGACGGCGACTTCAAAAAGACCTTCGGGTTCGGGGCGATCGCTGCGGAGAACCTTGCCCAGACAGCGGATGCGAACAGGAGGAGTGCTGCCGGAGAGGGTGATGACGTACTCAATCCTGCCGCCGATATCGACGCTGGAAGAAGAGAGGAAACTGACGCCGCCGGAACTGATGTCGCGGGTTTTCTCGGTGCGGCTGACGCGGAGGTCACCCACCTGCAGAATCTGTAGCGGGAGTTCTAATTCATACCGGTGTGCGCGACGTTGTTCCAAAGAGACTAGTGTACGGCTGTTTGAAAAGATAATCAATGGGGAGGGGTACCATTACCCAAATCCCTGCAGGGACGATCGGGGCTGGACAGCAGCGAGCCAGGTGGTCAAATGGAGTGGATGAAGCCAATGCGCAGGAAAAGTTCGGGGGCAATCCAGACACCGATTTTATCGGCGGTCGCGATCCTGTCAGCGGGGATCGCGACGGGGTGCGGGGGAAGTACGCCACCAGTCAATGTGTATTTGGATGCCAGCGGGCAGTGTATCAGCGAGGCGAGCGGGCGGGTGGTGGAGCAGCGGATTTGCTATGGCCACGGGGGCGGGTACTATGGCGGAGCGCATTACATGTATCTACCTATGAGGTCGGCCCCGTATTACTCGAACCCTGGGTCTGCGGGATATGTGCGGCCCTGGGGTGGGGGTGCAGGGGGGGCTGTTGGCGCTGCGGCGGCAGGGGCGGTG
>RGPS01000262.1 GCA_010084195.1 Terriglobia bacterium | reverse complement strand
TTTTCAGGATCACCTTGTGCTGGAATCAAGTAGCGTTTCAGAATCATCTTGCAGTGGATAATTCTGCCCGCCGAGGCTGAACAAGTGATTCTGAACAATCCCATGGAGCTCGAGGGCCGACAAGTCAACGGTGAGGATCGAATTCTGAGTCTCGGTATTACGAATCAGGGGAGATTGTTGTTGGTCGCGACCACAATGAGAGGTCACAGGTTGCGCGTGGTGACAGCCTTATAAAGCGCCAAAACAAATGGTGCTGGAGTACATTCGATAGCGAGGACTATGGCGACTCCGCAATTCAATCTACCGGCATTCTCTTCTGAGGCTGAGGAAGCGGAGTGGCTGGACAGCCATCAGGATTTGATTAGTGAGTGGTTTGCCACGGCAGCGCGAGCCGGCACCTTGAAATCAGGTATCGCCGCAGAGCGGGCTATATCGACAGCGATATCGGCGGATGAGTCCAGTGTTGTTATTCGGATTAATTCGGATTCCTCAGGTTGACCTGGTGCGGGGGCGAAGCATTGCCGAAGGCCGTGGTGTCGCGTACCAGGCCTATCTTCGAACCTTGATTCACGAGGGGCTGGAGCGGGATGGCAGCAAGGCGGCTTAAAAGTGAAGTAGCTACCGAGGGCTAACACGAGGTCCGCCAAGCGAAGTTCTCCGACGTTGGTAAGTGTGGGCCACTCCGTGCGTTCCTCGGTTCGGGAATTCGGAGATGGGGCGGCGAATGGTAATTCCGCAGGGTAGCCCCTGGGAAGTAATTTATTCCACCTCCACGGGCTGGAGTTTTGGCACCAGGGTGTGGATGATGAGCAGGGCGATGAGGTAGGCGGAGCCGGCCCAGATGAAGAGGGGGCCGTAGGATTTGTGGGAGTAGTCGAGCCAGAGGCCGACGGCCTTGGCGACCATACCTCCGGCCAGCGCTCCTCCCATGCCTCCGAAACCTACTACCGAGGCTACGGCCTTGCGGGGGAAGGTGTCGGAGGGGAGGGTGAAGAGGTTGGCCATCCAGCCCTGGTGGGCCGATGCCGCGAGGCTGAGCAGGGCCACCGTGAGCCACAGGTTGCCTCCTGTGAACATGATGAGACTGACTGGCGTTACGGAGCAGGCGCAGATCAACATGGCGGTCTTGCGGGCGCTGGAGGCTTCCCAGCCTCGGCTCATGAGACCTCGTGAGATCCAGCCTCCGAGGATGGAGCCGACGTCGGCCGCCAGATAGATGACTACCAGGGGCAGGCCGAGTTGGGTCAGGTTGAGACCGTAGGCATCGTGGAGGAAGCCGGGGACCCAGAAGAGGTAGAACCACCAGACGGGGTCGGTCATGAACTTGCCAGCGAGGTAGGCCCAGGACGCGCGCTGTTTTACTACCCATAGGAAGGGGACTTTGACTTCATCCTCGACACCGGTTCGGTCGGATTCAATGAGGGTTCGTTCGGCTGTGGTGAGGGACTTGTGTTCTTCCGGGCGGCGGTACCAGGCGAGCCAGATGACGAGCCAGACGAGATCAAAGCTGGCGGTGGCGATGAACGACATTCGCCAACCAAAGTGGGTGGCGACGAAGGGGACCATGAGAGGTGCGATGAGGGCACCCAGGTTAGTCCCGCTGTTGAAGATACCGGTGGCGAAGGCGCGTTCTTTGCGGGGGAACCAGTCGGCGGTGGCCTTGAGGGCGGCAGGGAAGTTGGCGGCTTCGCCGAGCCCGAGGCCGAAGCGGACTATCTGAAACTGGAACGGGGTTCCGGCGAGGGAGTGGAGCATGGAGGCGATGCTCCAGACGATGACGGCAAGGGCGTAGCCGAGGCGGGTGCCCAGATAGTCGATCAGGCGGCCCGCGATGGGCATCATCAGCGCGTAGGCGATCTGGAAGGTGGAGACGATGGTCCCGTAGTTGTCCTCATTCCAGCCGAGTTCCTTTTCGAGGGTGGGCTTGAGGATGCCGAGAACCTGGCGGTCCAGATAGTTTACGGTGGTGGCGAAGAAGAGCAGGCCGCACACAGCCCAGCGAACTTTCTCGCGAAAAATGCCGGGTTGATTGCCGGGGGTGTTCAAAGTGCCTGGTCGTGAGGGCATACGTGGGCCTTGGCAGGAAGGATGAAGTTCTCGAAATTGGAGCGAAACAGGCGGTTGATGTCGCGGCGGATGTCGTCACGGGTGACGCTACGGCCATCTTCGCGGAGATTCTGGTAGCTGGCGGCGAGGATGGGCGTGAGCGTTCGGCGGGTATTGCGCCATTTATAGATGACCTGTTCGAGGACGCGGGCGTCGGAGTGCTGGGGGATGAAGCTGGTACCGAGCATTTCGAGGCGTTCGCGGGTCATTTCTTCCACGACGGACGGGTTGTTGAGGAACCACCAGCAACCGAACGGGAGCAGGTTGGCGAACTTGCGGGCGTAGACGCAGAGTTCGTGCTGGTTTTCGCGGCTGAGGAGGCTGATGAAGAAGCGGTTCTCGGGGAAGTCGAGGCAGATGCGTTCGACGGCGCGGAGGTCCGCTTTGCCGACGCCGTCACCGGCGAGTTTGAGCTCCGGGTTAACGAGGTAGCGGACGCCGATCATGAGCGACATGGGGATACTGCGGGCCAGGCAGATGGGGAGGACGGATTCGCGCAGGAAGCGGACGCGGAGGCTGGGTTCGGGATAGGCGAAGGTATCGGGCAGGGAGACGGCCATGTAGACCGGGTTCATCAGCTCGACCCAGCCTTCGAGGAAACGGCGAACTTCAGCCATGGTGCGACCGGAGCCATCGGCGTGGACGTCGAAGCCTTTGGCCTGGAGAATGTGCCAGTGCTGGTCCCATTTATTGAGGATGCGGTCGAGCCGGAGGACGGGGCGAAAGAGGGGGTCGGGGTCGAGAGGGTCATTGGTCATGACGGCTTCGCTGATGCCGGCGAGGCGGAAGACTTCACGGGTATGGTCGGCCAGGTTGCGGGAGGCAAAGAAGGCGCGGGCTTCGGTGAGGTCGCCGGAGGTGGGGAGGTTGAAGGCGTTGAGGACGGCGATGACGCCCCGGGTGGCCTCGGAAAGGGGGGTGTTGTCGAGGAAGAGGGTCTTCCAGATGAGGTCGGCTTTGGCGGTTTTCGAGAGGTTGAAGTACTGGCCGGGGGTGATGTCGGAGAAACGGAACAACTCGGCTTCCAGATAGTGATAAGTAATGAGTTCGTCGATGCCCCATAACCCGATGGGCCCGAGAGAGGCTTTATAGAGGTGGGTGTGGATGTCGATGAACTGTGCGGCCTGGAGTTCCTCGGCAACAGCGGTGCGGATCTGATCGGAAGAAAGAACGGATGTGCTCACTATCTGAGGATTATCCGATATGGAGGAGCGTGGTGCCGAGTCGGCTTGCGCTGGTATCCTGAAAATTTGGAGTCTTAAATACTTTGAACCGCATAGTTATGGCATTTCGGGCCTTTTTCGGGCTTCTGTTTGGGGGCTTGCTCCCTGTTGATCTGGTGCAGGCGCTTGACCTTGTTCCGAAGGCTTCCATTCCCAAGCCGCCACCTCCCAAGCCCGAGGTAAAGATTGAGGATGGTGCGCTGCAGTTGCTGGCGATGTTGCAGCGCGAATCGCGCATTCTGGATTTTTTGATGGAGGATCTTTCGCCGTATTCGGATGAACAGATTGGGGCGGCGGCGCGCGATGTGCAGTCGAACGCCCGGGATATCCTGACGCGGCATTTCGCTCCCGGACCCGTGATTGATGCGGTGGAGGGGAGCGCGGTGCAGGCTCCTGCGGGTGGCGCGTTATTGGCTAAGTTCATCGGCAATGTGCCCGCCACCGGGCAGCCGAAGGGTGGAATTCTTCGGCACAAGGGCTGGAAGGCGAATTCCGCAGTGATGCCAAAACTGAGCGGGAAGCTGGATTTCAGTATTTTGGCACCTGCCGAAATCGAAGTGGAGTAGCATTTGTCTGCTGTGTCGCCTCGCTATTCCATCGGTATTGACCTTGGAACCACGAACAGTTCGCTGGCTTTTGCTGAGTTGGGGCCGGACGTGCCTTCGGTTCAGGTCGGGGCAGTTCCGCAGTTAACCGCGCCCAACGAAACATCGCCCGAAACGTTGCTGCCTTCGTTCCTTTATTTGAATGGGGAGAAGGAGTTTCAGGCGGGGGCGACTGCCCTGCCCTGGGATGCTGAACCGAAGTACATTGTCGGCAAGTTTGCACAGCGCCGTGGTGCGGAGGTTGCGGGGCGTTTGGTGTCTTCGGCTAAGAGCTGGCTATCGTATGCGGCGGTAGATCGCACGGAGTCGCTGTTGCCACAACAGGCGCCGGAAGGCGTGGGGCGGATTTCCCCGGTGGAAGCCTCGGCGGCATATCTGCGGCATCTTCGGAATGCCTGGAATGAAGAACACCCTGATGCACAGTTCGATGAGCAGGATGTTTTTGTTACGGTTCCGGCATCGTTTGACGCTATTGCTCGTGAACTGACACAGCGAGCGGCTGCGGCGGCGGGTTTCATTGATCCGGTGTTGCTGGAAGAACCTCAGGCTGCTTTCTATGCGTGGGTGGAACGGCATCCCGACTGGCGGAGTCGGCTGGGTAAGGGCGATCTGGTGCTGGTGATCGATATCGGCGGCGGTACTACCGATTTCACGCTGATTACGGTTACGGAGCGGGATGGCCAACTCGAACTGGAACGTGTCGCTGTTGGCGACCACATTCTGCTGGGGGGCGACAATATTGATCTGGCGCTGGCGCATGCGGTAAGTGCGGAACTGGCGGGTCGGGGGACTCGGCTGGATGCATTTCAGATGCAGGCACTTCGCAGCCAATGCCGGATGGCGAAGGAAAAGTTGCTCGAGCCGTTGTCGAGTGAAACCGAGGCACCGATTACTTTGCTGGGGAAGGGTTCCAGCCTGATCGGCGGCACGATTCGCGGTCGGCTTACCAGATCGCAGCTGGAAAGGGTTGTGGAGAGTTTTTTACCGGAGACGGGCAGCCACGAGATGCCGGAAGGTGTTCGGCGCGCCGGATTGCAGGAAATTGGCCTTCCGTACGTTCAGGATCCTGCGATTACGCGGCATCTGGCAAAGTTCCTGCGGCAACGAGCCGCGGCGTCGGAACTGGGAGCGGTGCGGCGCGGGCCAAGTGGGCTGGCTTGTCCGACGCATGTCCTTTTTAATGGCGGGGTGATGTACTCGGCGGTGGTTCGGGAACGGCTGGCGACGGTTTTGAACGGCTGGCTGGCCGAGGAAGGTCTGCCTCCGGCGGAATTGCTGCCTGGCGAAGATTTGGTACATGCCGTGGCCCGGGGTGCAGCCTATTATGGTGCAGCGCGCAGGGGTAAGGGCGTTCGGATTCGTGGTGGTATCGCCCGGTCATACTACGTTGGGATTGAAACCGCCATGCCCGCCGTGCCTGGTATTCCGGCGCCGTTGAAGGCTCTCTCTGTGGCGCAGTTCGGGATGGAGGAAGGGACTTCGGTTACGATCCCGGGGCGGGAGTTCGGCTTGGCGGTGGGTGAGCCAGCAGAATTCCGGTTCTTTTCATCGTCTTCGCGGAAGAATGATTCTCCGGGTGAGCTGATTGAGGACATGATCGGGGATCTGGAGGAACTGGCACCGGTACAGGTAACGCTGCCAGCATCAGGAAATGCGGACGGCTTTGTGCCCGTGTCGTTCGAAACCACCATCACTGAGACCGGCGTGCTCCAGCTTTGGTGCAAGTCGAGAGACGGTCAGCGTTGGAAACTTGAATTTGATGTGCGTGAGAAAAAATGAAAGTCGGCATTGACCTCGGAACTACCAACTCTGCGCTCGCCTGGATTGATCCGGATGACGCGGAAGATACAAGTTTTCCTCCCATTCAGGTTTTCGAGATCCCGCAGATGGTGGCGGCGGGCCGGGTGGAGTCGCGGCGGACTTTGCCGTCGTTTGTGTTTTTGGACGAAGGCCAGCCGGTGGGCACGTATGCGCGCGAGCAGGGCGCTATTGTGCCTACGCGGCTGGTCCACAGTGCGAAATCGTGGTTGTCAAATTCTGAGGTAGACCGGACCGCGAAGATTCTGCCCTGGGATGCGGGCGAAGGTGGGCGGGTCATGTCGCCGGTCGAGGTGTCGGCGAAACTGATTTCGACGATGCGGGACGCGTGGGACAAAGATGGGCGGTATGGGCCGCTGGCGGAACAGGATATTGTCCTGACGGTACCCGCTTCGTTTGACGAAGAGGCTCGGGAGTTGACGGTTCGGGCTGCCGAAGAGGCCGGGTTGGCGAAGTTGACTCTTCTGGAAGAGCCGGCTGCGGCGTTTTATTCGTGGATTGCTAATAATTTTGCGCGGTCCCGGCGGTTGTTGTTCGATGGCCAGGTGGTGGTGGTCAGCGGT
>RGPS01000261.1 GCA_010084195.1 Terriglobia bacterium | reverse complement strand
ATACCAACAAGGGCCGAGAGTTCATGGAGGCCCTTTGGCAGGAGTGCGGACAGTTTCTCGATCCTGACGCCCCGCAAAGGGCAACATTGTCAATGCCTGCTGTGTTCTGGGAACTTTATCTAGCCCGGTCCAGTTCATCCGGTCGATCAACCGCACCCCTTCAGGGTCGCCGTCGGTATCGAAATCAACCGTTCCCTCGCCTGTCGGCGAGGCTCGCATTTACGGACACTCTGCGGACACGGGAAGACTGACAGCCCGTATTAGTATTCGTAAACTGTTGATGTAATTGGAGCCACCCGCCGGAATCGAACCGGCGACCTACTGATTACGAATCAGTCGCTCTACCAACTGAGCTAGGGTGGCCTCGCGTGAAGGGAAACTTCTTCATTTATAACACACGCTTTTTCGCGCTTTCCTTATGCTGTAATGAGGCCTCGAGGCATTATGTTCGCTACCTTCGTATTGCTTTCGCTTGCCCTGTTGTTTGCTCCGGTTTCCGCTGATTTCGCCCGTCCATGCGCCAGCCACATCCCGGCGTCCTGGACCGGTGCAGTTCGCTCGGCCACTCTGGCCGACTGTGCGTTCTCCACCGAGTCGCAGACGACTGGCGCGGTGGCCTGGGCCACGTACGCTGCGGAGGACGCGGCGATGGGGCTCCGTCGCGGGCCTGCGGAGATCAGGGCTGCCCAGGAAACGGCGTATGCCCGGGCTGGTTACAAACTTCTGTGGTATCCCACTGAGGCCAAACAGATGGGGAGTTTTGTTGTTACTACAGGCCGTTGGGAGCGTCATGTGCCGAACCCTGAGGGCGGGGACGGACGCGTTCTGCACGGTCGCTATGTCACGATGTGGCAGTTACAAAAAGACGGCAGTTACCGCTGGGTTTGGGATGGAGGCGAACAGGATGACGCCGCAAAATAGCGTCAGGGAAAGTGGAGGGAAACTACTTCTTTGAACCGGGTTCGAAGATGTAGATCTTCTCACCTGGTTTGGCAAACTTGAGGCGCTGGCGAATTTCGAATTCCTGCTCGGTCGGGTTCTGCTCCAGGCGCTGGATTCGATCCTGGTGTTGCTGGATCTCCCGGTTGAGCTTCTGGTTGTCGATCTCGAACTGGTGAACCTGGGTGCGACGATGCAACAGAGCCCCGATTCCGCTCTCTCCGCGCAACTCAACAAACGCATAGGCTACGCCCGCTACAAGGACCGCCGCAAACACCATTTTTAGAGCCTGATTCCGCATGTGTTTAAAACGTTATCGTAGCATCGGTATTTGAAAAAAGCAGCACATATTTTTACACTCGACCATAAAAATGACAGACAAGATTGTAGTGCTCACAACCTGTGGTTCAGCTGCGGAGGCTGAGGCTCTTGCGCGACGCGTTATAGGGGCTGGAATGGCCGCCTGCGTTAACGTAATTCCGCAGATTCGCAGTTTTTATAAGTGGAAGGGGGTTGTAGAAAATGCTGAAGAGTGGCAGCTGGTGATCAAGACTTCGCGCGAAAAATTTCACGAGCTTCGCCTGCTGCTGGAAACCGCTCACTCCTACGAGCTGCCGGAGGTTCTGGCTTTGCCCGTAGTGGACGGTTCCCCCAACTATCTGGCGTGGATGGATGGCGAATTGCACCCTCCGGAAGCGGCCTAAAAAGGGGCTATCGCGCGATTGGCGTAGACAGCTTTACCGCCGCCCCGTGCCACCACGTGCAGGCTGCCAGGACCAACCAGTTGCCTCAGGTGGTCCACTTTGATGTCTTCGCTCACCACATACCAAAGGTCTGTGCCGCGCCATCGCTCTGTAAATTCGGCGTCGCCAATAAAGACCTGTTTGGCCCCGGGAGCGTACGACCCATACTCCAGGTTGTTCTTCCGGCCATTGAGGATGAGCGCCGTGCGGTTGGTATAGAAGAAGACCGACGAGAACTCATAGTAGGGGTTGTCTACGATCAGGCCGCCCTGCGGTGAACGCTGCAGCGCCTCCGCCAACGGCCAGGAACCGAGGTAAGGATCGAACGCAATCAGGGCCACTCTGGCTGCCTGGAAAAACAGCACCATCATGCAGGCCAGGGCAATGGCTGCCCGATGGCCCCGCGCCAGAAATGCTCCCAATGAGCCGATCAGCGTGGCCACGCCTGCAATTGCCAGAGGCAGGCGCAGATACGCGAAAGACTTAAGGGTGAGGTCGCCCATGTGCCCCATCGACAACGTGTAGGCTTCCGGATTCGAACTGAGGGCCTGCGAGATATCGCCCGGTGCAGCATACCCGAAGCTGGCCCAGAGCAGCCCGGCGATGGCACAGAACGCCACCCCCGAAATCATGCCCGCGCTGCGGATACACCAGTGCCAGGCACGGCTTCCTGAATCGGCCATCGCCGAGCCAAGCAGGATGGCGAACGCCGGATATGCGGGCATTGAGTAATACTCCTGCGTGGTGGAAAGCAGGAAGAAGCCCATCACCATACCCAGCCAGCAAAGGCAGAGCAGGCGCAGGCGGGAAGCTTTGTCGTTACCCCGGTACTGCAGTCCCAGGGCCCGCACGAAGAAGGCACTCCAGGGGAAGAACCATGCGAAGTGCAGCAGCCAGAACAAGACGCGCGGCACGGTGTTGTAATCGCGGGGATAGCGGAGATTGAGGAACCGCAGAATGTGTTCGTTGAAGAAGTAGAACCAGAAGAAGCCGCGGTAGCTGCCGGATTCGCTGTGCATCGTGAAGTCGAGGCCCGGCGGATTGCGGAGTGTCGCCATCACGTGCCACGGTGCCGCGATCAGCAGCATAACGCCCAGGCCCGGCAGAATAGCAAGCCGCGTCCAGGTTTCCCGTTTGTTCCACAGGCCGGTGCAGATCAGGTAGAAAAACGCGGTGCCCAACGGAAACACCATCGCGATGAGCCCCTTCAGCAGCAGGCCTACCCCAATGGAGGCCCACGCCAGAACAGACCATTGCCGGGGCTTCGTCTCATCTGCTTCCAGGGCGCGGAACATGGACCCCATGGCGATGGCGATGGTCAGCGTCAGAATGACATCGGGAATCAGAATCCGCGTAAAAAGCCAAAGGCCCAGCGAAGTGCCCAGCGCGAGCCCGGAGTAGACAGCAGCCCGTTCGCCGAGGGCATAGCGAGCGATGGCCCAGACCGCGCAGGCGAGCAGAATGGCGGCCAATGAAATCGGAAGCCTCGCTGCCCAGTCATGCGGGCCGAAAACCTGAAACGAGACCGCCATCATCCAGTAGACGAGGGGTGACTTCTCCAGATAGGCCACCCCATTCAGGCGCGCGGTAACCCAGTCACCAGAATCGAGCATATTGCGCGCAATCTGTGCCTGCACCGCATCCACATCATCCATCAGGCGAGGGGGGCTGATGATGGAGGTGAGGTAAATGGCCGCTGTAAAAGCGGCAACTATCAGCCAACCGAGGCGAAGTCCAGGGAAGCTGGCGTGCGGTCCGCCGGATGTGGTGCCTGGATGTCCCACTTTTGCATCCAGAGGAAGAGCGTCAGGAGTCCCCATAGTTGGTAGCCGTTGTTGCGGCGTCTGCTTTCATGATCATGGATTAGCTGTTGTACGGCCTCGGCCCGAAACATCGGCATACGTCGGAGGGCAGCCGACGTTACAGTATCGCGCAGCAGGGGTAACAGAGGCCCGCGGAACCATTCGTGGGCCGGAATATCCAGGCCTGATTTCTTTCGGTTCAGAATCGCGTCCGGTAGCTTTCCCTGCATGGTGCGCCGCAGGATAATCTTCTGGCGGCCCCCGTCCATCTTGAACTTTTCCGGCAAGCGTGCGGCGAACTCCGCCAGGCGGTGATCCAGCAGCGGCGGGCGGACTTCCAGGGAATGCGCCATGCTCATGCGGTCGACCTTTGCGAGCAGATTGTCCTGGAGATAGAAGTTTTGGTCCAGTTGCAGGAAACGGTTCAGACGACCGATTTCGCCTGCGGGTTGCAGACCCTTGTAGAAGCGACCGACTCGCTGGTCGGCCTGTCCCAACAGGGCTTTCTTCTGCGTATAGGAAAACGCCCCGTTCCAGAACAAGTGGGCCTCGTCTTCCGACAGGAGCGAACCTTCCAGGAACCGCTTTACTTTGTATTCGAAGCCAATCTTCTCGTCAGAAACCGCCAGCAGCGCGTGCGCTCCGGCCAGCCCGAGCTGCAGGACGGGGCGGGGAATCAGCCTCATGCGCCGCGCCAGTTCATCGGCCCGATAGGTCATGTAGCCGGCAAACAGTTCGTCGCCACCTTCACCGGAAAGTGCCACGGTGACATGCTCTCGCGTCATCTTCGAGAGGAACCATACCGGGAGCTCCCCTGCATCGGCACCGGGTTCATCGGCGTAGAAAGCGAAGTCTTCAATGGCGCCGCGAACATCCGAGTCGCGGTTCAGTTCAAACTCATGGTGCTCGGTTCCGTACAGGCGGGCAATTTCCCGGAACCACGTGCTCTCATCGCACGACTTCGATTCGAACGCGATTGAAAATGTCTTCAGGGGCCGCGCGCCCAGTTCGGCCGCGTAGTGCACCAACGTGGAAGAATCGATGCCCCCGCTCGCCCAGACTCCCAGCGGAACGTCGCTGACCAGTTGTTCCTTGACGGCCGAGCGGAGCAGGACATCCAACTCGGCTGCCGCGTCCTCTTCTGTGATCCGGGAATCGGGCCGGAACTCCAGTTTCCACCACGGCTTTACTGCATGGCGACCGGCCCGCCACTCCAGGAAGTGGCCAGCCGGCAATTTCTCAATCCCCGCAATCAGCGTTCTGGGTGCGGGTACATAGTTCAGGGAAAGGTAGTCTTCCAATGCGACTATATCCAGGACACGGGTGGTTCGGGGATGCGCGAGGATTGCCTTCAGTTCCGACCCAAACACGATGTCCGAGCCATCGTGGCGCAAATAAAGTGGCTTGATTCCCAGCCGGTCGCGGCAGAGGATGAGCCGTTGGTTTCGTAAGTCCCAGATGGCCAGCGCGAACATGCCACGAAATCTCCGGAAGCACTCCGTATCCCACTGGACAAAGGCGCGCAGGGCAACTTCGGTATCGCAACTGGAGCGGAACCTGTGGCCCAGCGCTTCCAGTTCGGCCCTTATTTCGGCAAAATTATATATCTCGCCGTTGTAGACGATGGTGAAGGCCCCGTCGCTGGTACGAATCGGTTGTTCGCCGCCATCAAGATCGATTACCTGCAGGCGAACTGCGCCCAGCCCAATCTGTGGGCCGTAATAGACGCCTTGCTGGTCGGGCCCCCGGTGGCGCAAAGACTCGGTCATCCGACGCAGAACTGCTTCGTCAGTACTACGGGCGTAATGGGTGAATCCGGCTATCCCGCACATCGGCTAACTTTAACGTTAGCAAGCGATCTGTTGTCGGTTCGGACGTAAAAAGGGCGCGGAAACCATGGCTGGTCCGCGCCCCTTTCCTTGATTCTTTCCGGTGACTTAGTTGCCGTCGCCGCCGCCACCGCCGCCGCCAACACTCCAGGCACCGGCAAGGGGATCCGCGCCGTTGCTGGGAGCCGCACGCAGAATCGGTTCCACGCCGGCAATTAGTGCGGTAGCGATGAGCTTCGCCGAGTCAACTCCGGTAGCCCCAGTCACGATGAGCGCATCGCCGGCCTTGAGCTCTGAGAGCTGGATCGTGGGCTGCTGTTCAATGATGGAGCCGATATCCATTCCCCCGCGACCACGCCCGCCGCCGGGGCCACCGCGTCCACCAGGAGCTCCGCCAGGCCCGCCCTGACCAAAGCCGCCGCGGCCTTCGCCACCTGCCGGCGGTCCACCCGCAGCCGCGCCTGCCGGAGGTCCGCCGCGAGCAGCGTCTCCACCGGGTGCGGCACTCGGTGCACCCGCTCCTCGAGCGCCGCCAGGGCCTCCCCGACCGCCCGCATTCTGCATCGTCGGATTCAGCATACGGGCGACCATGTTCGCTGACATTTCGCTGAATTTCTTCACCGACGTATCCGCCCGCAGGGTAACCGTGATGGGTTTCTTCGAACCCGCCTCGGTGCCGACAATCGTATTGCTGGCCGCGTCAATCGACTTGACCACGACGCCAATCGTCTTAAAGGAGCCGAAGCCAATGCTGTCCGCTTTGATCGTTTCGCCAGCGCGCTGGCCCAAAACGAGGATTTGGTCGCCGGTTCGGATAGAAGCCAACAGTCCTGCTTCGTACTGCCCGGTTTCCGGTTTGTAATGACGGAAATCGACTTTGCCGGAAATGTCCAGCACGGTTTCGCGCGCTGTCTGCCCAACTTTGGTGGAAATTGTGATGGTCTTCGCGGCAGGATCGATTGCAGTTGCCAGGCCGCGAGTCGCGTTCTTCCATTGGGCCGCTGTGTCCAGCACCCGTTTACTCAAATCGGCAGCCTTGGTGATGTAG
>RGPS01000027.1 GCA_010084195.1 Terriglobia bacterium | reverse complement strand
GTTCCTTTCGCATGCGGCTCTGCGCCGCTGTCTTCACCTAACCGCAGCGTAATCCGCGCTGCTGCGTTCAGGCAACTGGTCGCTCCATCTTGACTAGGGGCCCGGCAGTTCGTCGGCGTGGTGCCGCTGCGGAGCCAGGTCGGAAACTTCCTCACGCGCAATGTCCTGCGGCTGGTTCTCGGCAGTCATCTTACCGATACCCAAACCGGCCTGCGAGCTATTCCCCGCGCCCTCGGATTACGACTTCTTCGTATCCAGGCCTCGGGTTATGAATTCGAACTGGAGATGCTGATTGACGCCAAACATCACGGTTTTTCAGTGGTGGAGGAGCCGATCCGGACCATCTACGAAGCGGGCAATCCCACCTCGCACTTTCACCCCCTGCGGGATTCGATGCGCATCTACTTCGCGCTCCTCCGCTTTGCTCTCATCTCCGGCTGCACCGCACTGATTGATAACGTAGTGTTCCTGTTGGTCTACCGCGCGACGGATAGTATTGCGGAAGCCCAGATCACGGCCCGCGCGGCCTCAGTTCTCTTCAACTACGGTCTGGTGCGCCGCGCCGTGTTCTTCTCCGACCAGCAGCATGCTGTCGTTCTGCCGCGCTATCTGTTGCTGGTAGCCGTCAACGCAGTCATTTCATACACAGCAATCCGCCTCATCTCCGGCCAGTCTCCCATAGGAGTTGTCCCCGCCAAGCTACTGGTCGAAACCCTGCTATTCGTAGCCAATTTCGCGATCCAGCGGGACTTCGTTTTCACCCGGAAGTAAGTTGGACCGGGTGGCAGCTGCCGCCGGGTTTATACCCCGATACTAAACCAGACCAGATCTGGTCTGATATGGTGGAAACATGGTGCTCCACAATATTTCCGAAGCCAAGGCCCAGTTGTCGGCGCTCATTGAGCAGGTTTGCCGCGGAGAAGAGGTCATTTTGGCGAAGGCAGGTAAGCCGGTGGCGCGGTTGATCGCATTCAACGGACCCACGCAGCCTCGCAAACCGGGAGCGATGGCCGGAGAGATCTGGATTGCACCCGACTTTGATACCTTGCCCGATGACATCGCGGCGGCAATGGGTGCAGTCGAATAAGATGCGGCTCCTGCTGGATACGCACATTGTTTTGTGGTGGCTGCTCGGAGATAAGCAGTTGCCGCTCCTCGCCCGGAAACTGGTTTCTGATCGGGGCAACACCATATTCGTGAGTCCGGTCAGCATTTGGGAGATCCGCCTCAAGGAGAGCCTCGGTAAGTTGAGTGTCCCGGCGGACTTTGAGTTGCGGCTAAATGCGGAGTCATTTGAGGCTCTCCCCTTGACGGCGAAGCACGCGCACGCGGCGGGGACACTTCCGTGGCATCACCGGGACCCTTTTGATCGAATGCTGGTAGCGCAGGCACAGGTCGAAAAGCTGCAACTACTGACGGCGGACGGTGTTGTCGGAGCCTACGGCAGTTTTGTGGTGGTTTGCTGAATCAGGGTTTGGCGGCCGGAACCACAGCGGGGACCGCCTCCACTTTCAGACCTTCGCTTACGTCCCCAGGGTTGGCGATCAGGATGTCGCCCTCTTCCAACCCCGTCAGAACTTCCAGGCGATCTCCGTAATCTCTTCCGGCGGTGATCTTTTGGAGATGGACAGTATGATCGGCGCGGACCAGGGCTACCTGGGTTCCGTCCGCGCGGACGATCAGCGCTTCACTCGGGACCAGCAGCGGCGGGTCCGCCTTCACGCTCGTGAGCTCAACATCGGCATACATCCCGGGCATCAGTTCATTAGCCGCATTAGGAACGTGGACTTCCACCAGCAGGGTTCGGCTGGCGGCATCCAGCGAACCTGTTGAGCGGGCCACCGTGCCTTTGAATTTCCGACCCGGGAGGTTGGAGACAGTAAGGCTTGCCTCCTGGCCCGGTTTTACAGAGTTGGCGAAGTTCTGCGGCACGTTCAGGTAGGTCCGCAGCGTATTCGTTTGCGCGATGCGGAACAGCAGTGTGGTTCCGGCAGTGACTAACGCCCCGGCGTCGATGTTGCGCTGGGTGATGACTCCGGCGAACGGTGCCCGCACGATCTGGTACCCCTTGAGTTTTTCAAGCCGGGCCACGCTCGCCTGCGCCGCGGCCAGGTTCGCCCGCTGCACCGCTATCGCTTTATCGAGAGACTGCACCGCAGCCAGTTTGGCCTGATACTGGGCCTGCGCCTGGTCATCGTCCTGCCGGGAGACGGCACCCTTGGCCACCAGGTTTTTCAGACGCTCGGCAGTCAGGCGCGTCAGCTCCAGTTCGGTCTTTCCCTGTTGGTGGTTCGCCTGTGCCTGGTCAATGGCAGCCTGTGCCTGGGCGACTGCTGCGGTGGCCTGGGCAATCTGGTCGGCTACTTCGAGAGCTTCGAGTTCGGCCACCGGCTGGCCGGCTTTGACCCTGTCACCGATATCGACGAGCCGGGTTTTGATATAGCCATCAGCTCTGGCCAGGATCGGGGCTTCGGCGATGGGCTGGATGTTGCCGGGGAGCGTGAGGCCGGACTTGCGGTTGGACCTCGCCACCACTATCGTCTCCACCCGAGGCGAAGTCTGCTGCACTTCCTTCGCTTCTGCAACGATCACCTGACGGCGCTCCTGATTCGGGAGGTAGCCCGCGACGAAGGCGACTACAATCACGATGGTCAGGCCAATGAAGATGGCCCAGATCGTCAGAGACGAAGGTTTCCAGTAGGTTCCGGGAGCTTGATTATCCTGCATAGTCGGCCTCCTGTTCACGTTGTTCGAGCAAGTGCTGGTGGTCGACAGGTGGTGTGGTTCGCAAGTACGTGTAGATGATTGGCACAACGAAAAGAGTAGTGATAGTGGCCATCAGGAGACCGCCGATGACCGCTCGTCCCAGGGGCGCGTTCTGTTCGCCGCCTTCCCCGAGGCCGAGGGCCATAGGGAGCATGCCCAGGATCATAGCCGTAGCGGTCATGAGCACGGGGCGCATGCGGGCAAAACCAGCAGAGAGCATAGCTTCCCGGGCGTCGGGCTGGTGAGGCCTTTCGTCGTTGGCAAACGTCACCATCAGGATGGAGTTGGCGGTGGCGACTCCGATACACATAATGGAGCCCATCAGCGACGGGACCGAGAGCGAAGTGTGGGTCAGGAAGAGCATCCACAGGATCCCGGCCAAAGCTCCGGGCAGCGCCATCAGAATGATGAAGGGATCAACCCAGGACTGGAAGTTCACGGTGATAAGCAAGTAAACCAGCACAACGGCGAAGATCATGCCGAGCGTGAGTCTTGTGAAAGAGGACTGCATCGTCTCCACCTGGCCGCGCAGATTGAATGTTGTCCCACGGGGGAGTTTGGGCTCCTCTTCGGCCATGATTTTGCGGACGTCCGCACCCAGGCCGCCCAGGTCGCGGCGGTCCACGTTGGCGTAAATGTCAAAGACCGGCCAGACGTTGTAGTGGTTGATGATGACGGGCGTGTGGGCCCGACTGGTGCTTGCGAGATTGGACAGAAGCTGGGTGGTGCCGGTTGCGGTGCCGGGGTTGCCGTACGCCATGCTGCTCCCGTTGGGCGCGGCGGAGACGGGTGAAGCCGCTGCGCCGCTCAGGACCTGATTGGTGGCGGCCGAGATAGGCGTACGCAGCAGGGCGTCAATGGAATCGAGCTTGTATTGCGGTGTCATCACGCCAATGTTGTAGTTGACGCCGTTCGCCCAGTTCATCCAGTAGCTTGGCGCGATGCCGGAGTTGCTGCTGAGGGAGATCAGCATACTGCTGGTGACATCGCGCTGCGTGAGACCGAGTTGGTTGGCCTTGGCACGGTCCACATTCACGCGGATTTCCGGCTGCGCGACAACCTGGTGGACGTGGACGTCAGCGGCTCCGGGGATATGACTGATGCGCTCGGCAAGGCGGGCGGCCACCTTGTAGTTGGCTTCCACGTTGCGGCCCACTATCTGGAGATCAATCGGGGCAGGGATACCGAAGTTGACGATCTGGCTGGTGATGTCGGCGGGCTGGAAGAAAAAGCTCATATCCGGAAACTTCTCCCGTAGGCGCTTGCGGAGCAGGACCTCGTAATCGCGGGTAGGGCCGTGCTTCTCCTTATTAAGAGAGATCAGGATTTCGCCGTCCGCTGCCGAGATGGTAGGGTTGTCGCCCTGGGCGATGATCGGCCAGGAGTTGGGGATCCCGATGTTGTCGATCAGCATATCGATTTCCCCCGGGGGAATGATAGAGCGGATTTCGTGTTCCAGGGCGACGAAGCGCGCTTCCGTTTCTTCGATGCGGGTCCCGGGGGCGCTGCGGGCATGGAGGCGCATTTGGCCGGAGTCGACCGCAGGGAAGAAGTCCTGGCCGATGAGCGTGGCCAGGCCAAGAGAGGCTATCGAAAAGGCGGTGAAGGCGAGGAGGACGCGGCCCCGGTGATGCAGGGACCAGTTGAGCAGGCCCATGTAGAAGTAGCGGAGCTTTTCGAACACCCGGTTGAAGAGTTGGTGGATTTTCGAGAGGAGGCTCTTGCCGTGGTCCCCATCCCGGTGCATCGCCATTTCAGCGCCCAGAAGGTAGGACATCATGGTGGGAACCAGAGTGCGGGAAAGCAGGTACGAGGCCGCCATCGCGAAGACTACGGCCAGCGCAAGGGGGGTGAAGAGGTAACTCGCGGTCCCGGTTAAGAGAAGCACGGGAACGAAGACGATGCAGATGGAGAGCGTCGCCACAAAGGTCGGCCCGGCGATTTGTTGTGCGCCGTCCAGCACCGCGCGGACGAGGGGTTTGCCCATGGCGATGTTGCGGTGGGTGTTCTCGATTTCGACCGTCGCGTCGTCCACCAGGATGCCGACCGCCAGCGCGAGGCCTCCGAGCGTCATCACGTTGATGGTCATACCCAGAAGACTCATCACGAACAGTGAGACGAGGATGGAAAGCGGGATCGAAATGCAGACGATCAGGGTGCTGCGCCAGCTGCCCAGGAAGAGCAGGATCATCAGGCCGGTGAGAACGGCGGCAATGGCTGCTTCGCGCACCACGCCTTCAATCGCCCCGCGCACGAAGACAGACTGGTCGGCCAGGGCGGTGACCTTTAACTCGGGGGGAACATTGGCCAGAATGCGGGGGAGCGCGGCCTTGACGGCATTGACGATGGACAGTGTGGACGCTTTGCCGGAGCGGGTGATGGTGATGAGGACACCGCGGGAACCGTTGGTCCGGACAATGTTGTTCTGGGGGGAGAAGCCATCACGAACCTGCGCGACATCCTTCATAAAGACGGTGGCACCGTTGACGGTTTTGATAGGGAGGAGATTGAGGTCCGCCATCGCGACGGGACTGGAATTCACGCGGACCTGGTATTCCGTCTTCGCCATTTTGGCGGTACCGGCGGGGAGGATGAGGTTTTGCAGGTTCAGGGCGTTTGAGATATCGATGGGCGACAGTTGCCTGGCGTAGAGCTCATCCTGGTCGAGGTCCACCATAATGGCGCGTTGTTTGCCGCCGAGAGGGTAGGAGACGGAGGCACCCTGGACCGTGCCGAGGGGCGTGCGGATGAAGGAGTTGGCGAGGTCGAAAATCTCCTGCTCTTTTAGAGTCTTGCTGGAGAGGCCGAGCTGGAGGATGGGGACGGAGGCAGCGTCGTACTTAAGAATGTTGGCGGGGAACATCCCAGGCGGCATCTGCCGGAGCGAGGTCTGCATGGTGGCGGTGGTCTGGGCCACGGCCATGTCGATTTTTACGTTGGGGTGGAAGAAGATGCGGATAACGGCATAGCCGTTGTAGGCCTGGGACTCGATGTGTTCGATGTCATTGACGTTGGAGGTGATGGAGCGCTCGAAGTTGGTGACAACGCGCTTCTCCATCTCCTCAGGCGAGAGGCCGTTGTAGACCCACAGAACCGAGACGATAGGGATGTCGATGTAGGGGAAGATATCGACAGGCATGGTGGTGATGGCGCTCCCGCCGAGGATGGCGATGAGAATAGCCATGACGACGAAGGTGTAGGGGCGACCGAGAGCTAAACGGACTATCCACATGGTTCTGGTTCATTATTTCAGGCTGGGTGGGGTGGAGGGTGGTAAGTCAAAAGCCTTCAGGCCTTCTGTCAGTTCAATGTAGACTCCGGCGGGGTCGGTCAGGAAGGCGCTGGCGAGGCCGAGCACCGCGTCCCTGTGATACGGAATATCGAATTTCACGCCGCCCGCTTCCAGCTTTTTGCAGAAAGCCTCAAGGTTGGCCACTTCGAACCCAATGTGGTCGATCATGCCGCCCTTCATACTGCCTCCGACAGGGTTCCGATTAGGGGCAAACGTAAGGTTCACACCGGGGATATCAGCACTTTTGTAGGGACCTCGGTTGGATGGCAAAAGCGCGAAGTTCTCGACGTACCAGTCCCGAAGTTTCAAGGGGTCCGGCAGGAGGTAGTGGAAGTGCTGGACGACGGCCCGCCGCGTTTGTGAGGCCTCTTCCTGAAGTTCCACCTTTACGCCGTCGGGCCCGGTGATATACGCGTTGGGGAAGCCTTCGGACCCAATGAACTCCCGCGGCACGACGAAGCCGGCCGCCCGGGCGGATTTGACCATCTCGTCGCGGCTGCGGACTTTGAAGCCGAAGTGGTCCAGAACGGTGCCTTCGCTGCCGTGGGTGGGAGCCTTTTGGGTGAACAGGATCATCATGCCGGGGACGATCACTCCTTCCAGACCCTGGCGGACGAGGGGCCTGGCGTCGAACTGCCCGATCCAAAATCGGTGCTGGGCAGGGATGTCGGTCACGTTCAGGTGGACATGGCCCATGCGGAGTCCCCCCGCATCAGGTGGCGCGAGTTGCGCTTGTGCGATACCGGCGAAGAGGAGAAGAAACCCGAGGCGCAGATAGCTGCCGATTGGAGTCATGGTGGCTCCCTGCATCTTACAGGGATTCTGCAAACGTCTGGGGACGGGGCGCTGTGACTCAACACACAATTGTCAGAACATCAACTTATGATAAATGCCCATGCGGGTTCATCAGAAATTCATACGTGATAAACTCCGGGCATGAAGATCAAGCTTCTCAGCGCGGCCGCGTTGCTGCTCAGCCTCTGTCTCCCATCAGCCTTCGCCCAAAATTTTGCCACCATCTCCGGTACGATTACCGATAAATCCGGAGCCGCTGTTGGCTCCGCTAAAGTCTCCGCGCAGAACATGGACACTCTGGTCTCCCGCGAAGTTGCTGCGGATGCCAGCGGTCTCTACAATCTGCCCCTCCTCCAGCCCGGGCGCTACAAACTCAGCGCCCAGCAGACGGGTTTCAAAGCCACCGTTCAGGACAACATACGCCTCGAAGTGAACCAGTCTGCCCGTATTGATCTGCAGCTGGAAGTCGGCCAGGTCTCCGAAACCATTGAGGTCACCTCGTCCGCTCCCCTCCTCGAAGAAAACTCCTCCACCATCGGCCAGGTCATCGAAGCCCGCGCGGTAGCTGACCTCCCGCTCAACGGTCGCAACTTCGTCCAGCTCGCCACCCTTGGACCCGGCGTTACCGGCGTCGGCTTCGGGGCGAAGGGCACCATCATGAGTGGTACCCGCCCCGACGACCTCCGTCCCGGCAGCGAAATCTTCGCCAACGGCAATCGCGAAGGTTCCAACAACTTCCTGTTCGACGGTATCGACAACAATGAGCGCCTCACGCTCTCCATCGTTCTCCGCCCATCCGTGGAAGCGGTCCGCGAGTTTAAGATTCAGACCAATATGTTCACGGCTGACCAGGGCCGCAACTCGGGTGCAACCGTAAACGTCATTTCCAAATCCGGCACCAACGAGTGGCACGGCAGCGCCTACAACTTCCTGCGAAACGATACTACGGATGCCCGCAACTTCTTCCTCGCGAAGAAGCCGACCCTCCGTCAGAATCAGTTCGGTGCCAGCTTCGGCGGCAAGGTCATTCCCGACAAGCTCTTCTTCTTCACCAACTACGAAGGCTACCGCCGGCGTCAGGAACGTGCGTTTGTCAATACCGTTCCCACCGCGCAAACCCGCGCGGGCGACTTTACCGCCGTTCGCGATATCTTCGATCCCATCTCCCTGGTGGCAGCTCCCGGCACCGCTACGGGCTTCACCCGCACCGCTTTTCCGAATCGCCAAATCCCCCTGTCGCGGATGGATCCCATCATGGCCCGTATGGTCCAGGCCTACCCCATGCCCACGCTCGGTGGTTTGGTAAACAACCACACCTCCAGCCCTAAGGAAAAACAGCAGTGGGACCAGGGTGATGGCCGCGTTGACTACAACCTGAACGAGAAGAACAGCATCTTCGGGCGCTTCTCCCGGCAGGACACGGTCAGCACCCGGCCTTCCACCTTCCTGAATGCCACCATCCCCGGCCTCCAGGGGCAGTACGGTCTGGGCAACGAAGACACCTTCGCGGGTGATTCCACGCTGAAGGCCTTTCACATCGTCACCAACTGGGTCCGCACCTGGAGCCCCTCTTTTATCATGGAAGCAAAAATGGGCTGGAACCGCTTCGATCTCACTTTCCTCCAGGAAGGCGCGGCCCCTGGTGCAAAAATCGGCGAAAAGCTCGGCGTCAAAGGTGCCAATCAGGGCCCCAACTCCGACGGGATTCCCATCTTCAGCCCGGCCGGGTACTCTGGTATCGGCCAGACGCGCTCACTCCCCATCATCCGTTTCGAAGACACCTACAACCCGGCGTTCAGCTTCACGAACATCCGGGGCAAGCACACCCTCAAATACGGCATCGACTTCCGCAACCGCCGCCTTACCCAGTACCAGACCAATCGCGGCAACGGTCGTTTTAACTTCGGGCGCACCTTTACCGACAATCCCAATAACGCCGCCGCGACGGGCGATGCCATGGCCGCCCTTCTCTTGGGAACTGCCAACACCATCGAGCAGGACTTCACCCTCTTTGTTCCCCGGATCATCCAGTGGGAATGGAACTTCTACGTCCAGGATGACTGGAAAGTATCTGACCGCCTGACCATCAACTTTGGTACGCGATACGAGTTCGATACCCCCACCCGTGAACTCACCAACAAGTGGTCGAACTTCGACCTGACTACCGGCAAACTCATGATCGCCGGTTTCAACACCGATGAGTACACAGGTGTCCGTATCGACAAGAACAACTTTGCACCGCGGCTGGGTTTTGCCTACCGCTTGCGTAAAGGTACCGTGCTGCGTGCCGGCGGCGGAATTTTCTACAACCCGGCCGGCAGTGAAGGCCTGCTCATGCGCCGTCACCGCCAGTTGCCGTTCGGCCCCATCAATGCCGTTACCATCAATCAGTTCGTCAACAATCCTCGGCGCGTGATCGATGGTCTTGATCCCATCCCGAACCTGGATCCGAAAGTTGTCGCCGATAACCCGGTTGGCAACATGATCGCCATCAATCCGAACTTCCGCTCCGGTTACGCGCAGCAGTTCAACATCCAGGTCCAGCAGTCCCTGCCGAAAGATCTGGTGTTTAAGGCCGGTTATGTTGGCAACCTCGGACGCCGCCTCGACAATTCCTTCAACTACAACCAGCCGATTCCCGGGCCTGGCGCTGTGGCCCCCCGTCGCCCCCTGTTCGCCCTGGCCCCGAATGTGGTCAATGCGGACTACAACGTGTCAGACGGTCTCTCCGCTTATCACTCCCTGCAGTCCACACTGGAACGGCGCTTTGCGAGTGGCTTCGGCTTCCTGCTCGCCTACACCTGGTCCCACTCGGTCGATTTCGTCGCGAACCAATTCGGCGGTGCCGACAACGGCCCGTTGCCGCAGGATCCCCGCTACCGCCGTCTGGATCGTGGCAATTCCGGCTTCGACCAGCGCCATCGCGTCGTCTTCAGCACCAACTACGAACTGCCGTTCGGTGAAGGTCGCGCTTTCCGGATGCAGAGCAAGCTGCTGAATAACATTCTCGGCGGCTGGGACAGCAACCTGATCTTCACCAAACAGACCGGTCTGCCCTTTACTCCGACCCTTGCCGCTTCCGTGGCGAACGCGGGCGCCAGCCGTCCCGACCGCAACAAGTCGGGCGAGCTCGAAAACCCGACCATTGCGAAATGGTTCGATACCTCTTTGGGTGCCGCTTCCACCGGTGCCGCCTTCAGCACGCCGACTGTTTTCACATACGGCAACGGTGGGCGCAATATCCTTTTTGGGCCGGGACGAACCAACTTTGATGCGTCACTGTTCAAGAACTTCGCCATCACGGAAAGGTTTAAGCTACAGTTCCGCACGGAACTCTTCAACGTGTTTAACCACACCCAGTTCGACATCCCCAACAACTCCGTCGGCAGCCCCAACGCCGGCATCATTTCGGGTATCGTCGGAACCCCTCGCCAGATTCAGTTCGCTTTGCGTCTGACTTTCTGATCTGAGATCCATAAACCGCACCGGGGATTTCGGCAGCAGTGCCGATTTCCCCGGCATCAGTGCGCTTTGAAGGCCCGGTGAGGTCTCCTGTCTCCGCTACCTGGTCAGGCGGCGGATCAGTTCCGTTTCCTTCGGATCATAAGGCGTTCCATCCGTGCGGAAGACCTCGTGGAACCAGATGGCAGGCTCGCGGTCAACATAGGGCTTCTGCCATGAGTCCCAAGGGAGGTAAGTCTGGGTCTTCCCGGCAACCATGCCCCAGTTCATCGCCGCCACCTTGCGCTTTTTGGCGATCGGCAGTGAACCTTCGAAGGTGCTGTTGTTCCCGCGCGCCATATATTCCGTGCAAAGGACGGGGCGACCGTGACGTTGCAGCGTCACGATACGCTTCTCAAACTCTTCGGGCTTTTCGTAACTGTGGAACGAGATGACGTCGGAGAGGTCGATTTGGACCCGCGCCATGGGGCTGAGCGCTTCGTGCGATGACCAGTCCCCCCGCCAAACACCGGAAGTGAGCGGCTGCGAAGGTTTCGCGGCCCGCGCCCATTCGTAGGTTTTCGGCAGCAGGGCCAACACGAGTTCGGTCTTGTTCTTTGGCTCGCGACTGCCGTAGCTGGACTTGTTTTCGTTATCCGGCTCGTTCCAAAGATCCCAGGCCAGTATCCGGCGGTCTTTAGCGAAAGCTTTCACCACGCCCTTCACGTAGGCTTCAAGCCGGGGATACTGAGTCGGGTCCTGCAGGACTTCCACGCCGGGCGCCTGAACCCAGCCGGAATTATGGACGCCCGGGGTGGGTTCGTGTTGCTTACCGCTGCGGGGAAAGGGGTCCCAGCAGGAATCGAAGAGCACCAGCATGGGGCGGATGTGGTGCTTGGCTGCGATGTCCAGAAAGGTGTCGATGCGTTTTTTGAAACCAGGGGCGTCGTCCCGCCACGGAATGTCGTGGAGGAAAACCCGCATGGTATTCATCCCGATGCTTTCGGCCCAGCCAAGTTCCAGATCGATGCGTTTTGGATCAAACGTTTCCGCCTGCCACATCTCCAGCTCGTTGATGGCAGTGGCTGGAATGTAGTTGCCGCCCACCAGAAACGGCTGTTTCGCATACCACTGGTTGGCTTTCCGGGTGGACCAGCGAGGCGTCTGCGCACAGAGCAGCGTTGTCAGGGCGAGGGTGAGCGGCAGCAGACGGTGGGTCATGATGAAGAACCATTGTAGGCTCCCGGGGCGCGGAACATTTTTGCGTTAGTATGTTGCTGTGGAATACGTGGCAGACGGTTGTGGAAAAACCCCGAGGAGTGCACGCCTGTGCGGCTTCCAGCGGTGGATAACTTTCCTGTTTTTCACAGGGAGTAATCAACAGGAAGTGTTGCTAGTCTGAAACCCGTCGCCATGTCAGCCCCTTCGAGCAAACAAGCCGCTGCTCCCAACCTTTCTCCCAATCTCGCCATGGAGAAGGGCCTGCCGGCTAATATCGACGCCGAGCGATTCCTGCTGGGTTCCATCCTGCTGGACGATTCGCGATTTCTCGAAACTGCCGGTACGCTCGGCATGGAAGACTTCGCGCTGGAGAAGCACCGGCGCATTTATTCGCGCATGCTCGAACTGCACGAACGCGGCGAGAGGGTGGATCGCGTCACTGTAGCCAACGAGCTGATGCGGTTCAACGAACTGGAGTCGGTGGACGGCCTCGGGTACCTGGTTTCGCTGGACGAAGGGATGCCCCACATCCCCAATCTGGAAGGCTACGTCCGGATCATTCGGGACAAATCTGCGCTGCGGCGCATCGCGATGTCCGCCCAGCACATGATGAACCGGGCGCTGATCGGCGAGGAAGACCCGGCCACCATTCTTGCCAGCGCGGAAGAGTCGTTCCTCAATATGGGGGACACCAACCGCGGCGATAAGGGCCTGATGACGCCTTTGGAGGTGATTCAGTCTCTGGAGGGCGGCCTCAACTCCTTCCTTGACCCCAGTAAACGCGTCAAGGGCATCAGCACCGGGTTTACCAAGTTCGATGAAATGACCGGCGGCCTGCACGGTGGCGAACTGGTCATTCTGGCCGCGCGCCCCTCTATGGGTAAGACCGCTTTCGCCCTGAATATTGCCTGGCACGTGGCGACCAAATTGTTCCAGCCCGTTGCCATCTTCTCGCTCGAAATGGGCCGCGAATCCCTGTTAACTCGTATGTTGTGTGCGGCCACCCGCGTGGACTCCCACCGCTTCCGCACGGGGTACCTGAATCAGCAGGAGCGGCAGAAACTGCGCGACGGGGCCACCCAGATGGTGGAAGCGCCGATCCATATCGATGATTCGGCCGGTGTCCATCTCATGGATATGCACGCCAAGTTGCGGAAGATGACGCAGGCGGGTCACAAACCGGGGCTGGTCGTGATCGACTACCTGCAGCTGATGAGCATTAAGGGCCGGTCGGAAAACCGAAACCAGGAAGTCAGCCAGCTCTCACGAGGTTTGAAGTTGTTGGCAAAGGAAATGGACTGTCCCTTTCTGGTGCTCTCCCAGCTCAGCCGCGCCACAGAAACCCGGGTTGGCGACCACCGGCCCCAGATGAGCGATCTCCGTGAGTCGGGCTCCATCGAGCAGGATGCCGATCTGGTGGGTTTCATCTTCCGCGAAGAAGTCTATAAGCGGGACCGTGAAGATCTCCGGGGTCTGGCGGAATTGATTGTAGCCAAACAACGTAATGGCCCTATCGGCACGGTGCCGCTGGTGTTTCTGCATGCCCAGACCAGGTTTGAGAACCGCGCAGAAGATCTGGGCGACCTGCCCGAAGGGTAGGTTTCTTAGAGCATTTTCACACTTGCCGGTAGTCTGCATGTGGGGCACAATGGCATTCTGCGCACCTGCCGCCGACAGGTCCCAGCGCCCTCAGGCCCCGTTGTTGGGGTTGGCATGAGCCTGCCCGGCCAAACGGCCAAATCGCTCCCACAATACCTGAATCAAGAACCTTGACGCACAGAGGCGTTTCCCAGTCAAAATTATTTTCCCCTTATTTTCAATAACCTGCAGCCAATCCCCGGCCATGTTGCAGACCCTCCATGGCAATTCTGAAACCAGAAGGGGAAACCAATGTCAGCCAACTCGAACGTCTCGAACTCGCAACTTCTCGCCAACATAGCCAACGCCATGCTCTCCACCGGGCCCCGCACCGAAGAAGGCAAAGCCAAAGCCCGCTACAACGCACGCCGCCACGGCCTCACCGGCCAGTTCTACGTCATGGACGAAGCCGACCGTCTCGCCTACAACGAACACGAAGCCCAAATGCTCGCCGTCCTCAATCCCGCCGACTACTACCAACGCCAGCTCGCCGTCGCCATCGCCCAGGACCACTGGCGAATCAATCGCGTCAAGGGAATCGAATTCAACACCTACGGTCTCGGCCACCACGAGCACGCCGCCGACTCCAGCGCCGACACCGCCGAAACCGAAGTCGCCATCACCCAGGCCCAAACCTGGCGCGCCGACAACAAGCAATTCTCCAACATCGCGCTCTACGAAACCCGCCTCCACCGCATCATCGCGAAGAATAAAAAGGAACTCGACGACCTCCAAACCAAACGCAATACCGCCGAAGCCGCCGCCCGCGAAGAAGCCCAACTCCTTCTGGAAGAAAAACTTGCAGAGCACGACCCCATCGACCCCACCCGGTCCATCCAAATCAATGGCTTCGTTTTTTCCACCCACAATCTCCTCGCCCAAATGGCCCACAAACAAGCCGTCGCCCTCGCCCGCTGGTACAAATCCCGCCACTGGGACCGCTCCAGACAGCCCCCCTTCGTCACCCTCACCTTCCCAAAAGCAGCCTGAAACGACACCCTAAACTGAAAGGTAGAGAATCCCGGCCATGAGTACCCTCGAAATCCGTCCCGCCAACCCCGCTGATATTCCGGCGCTCCAGGAACTCTTCCGCGAATACGCCCGCTCCGTCGGTAACGAAATCTGCTTCCAGACCTTTGAAAAGGAAGTCGCCGCCCTCCCCGGTGCCTACGCACCCCCGCAGGGCCAAATTCTGGTTGCCACCGACACCCAAACTCTCGCTGCCTGCGTAGCCCTCCGCCCCCTTACCCCGGAGATTTACGAAAATGATATCTGTGAAATGAAGCGCCTCTACGTCCGGCCGGCCTTCCGCAATACCGGCCTCGGCCGGGACCTTACTGAAAACACCCTCACCCTCGCCGCAACCCTCGGGTACACCGCCCTCCGTCTCGACACCCTCCCCCAGATGACCGCCGCCATCGCCATCTACCGAAAGCTCGGGTTTCTCGAAATCCCGCCCTACGCCGATAACCCGGCTTCCGCACTTTGCTTTGAAAAATTGTTAAAATCTGTATAGTTGGCGCAACTCATGCAACAACCAGGGGTTCAGACTCACGTAAACCTAGTAACAGTGGCCCGTAACGCCACTCGGAGGGGAAACATGAAACGTACCCGGGGATTCAAAAAACGAAGTTTGCAGCTTGCCTCGGCAACCTTTGCAGCACTCGCGATCTGGGGTATTGCACCGTCGCGCGCCCAGGATCCTCCTCCCGCCGAACCCGAAACCCAGCTCAACGAGCCCCAGGATCTGAACCAGACTCAGGATCTTAACCAGGCTTTCGAAAATATGGACTGCTCGTTCTTCGGCAATGAACGCGAACGCTTCCTCCCCCGTTTCAACCGCGAGACCATCTCCAACCGCCTCACCCGCCAGTTCTTTTCCGCTCGCACTGTAGTCGGCATCGAGCCCCGAGCCAAAGCCTTCGACCTCGCCGCCGCCGGAACCGGCAATCTCATCGACAAGTACATCCTGCAGGCCCTGCAGGCTAACAACATCACCCCCGCCGGCAAAACCACCGACTACGAATTCATCCGCCGCATCACTCTCGATCTCTCCGGTCGCATCCCCAAAGCCGCCCGCGTCAACACCTTCATCCAGAGTCTCGACCCCAACCGCCGCGCCGTCCTCATCGACGAACTCCTCGCCTCTCCCGAATGGACCGACAAATGGACCATGTACTTCGGTGACCTCTACAAAAACACCGCCAACACTGTCCAGGTCCAGATCCGCCCCGAAGGCCGGAACGCCCTCTACAAATACCTCCACGATTCCCTCGCCGCCAACAAGCCTTACAACAAGATGGCGACCGAACTCATCGCCGCCCAGGGTGGCAATACTTTCGATCAAACCAACGGCCAGACCAATTACCTCGTTCTCGGAGTCGTCGGCGGAGGTCCCGCTCAGGATATCTACGATGCCCAAACCTCCAAAATCGCGCGTGAGTTCCTTGGCATTTCACATCTGGACTGTGTCCTCTGCCACAGCGGTCGCGGCCACCTCGACTCCCTCAGCCTCTGGGGCAGCAAAGCCACCCGCACCCAGGCCTGGGGCATGTCTTCCTTCCTGTCCCGCACCGCCGTCAGAACGGTCAACACCCCGCAGGACCCCCTCAACGCGAACGCACGCTACAACTACTTCGCGCTGGCCACCAACAACGCCGACTACACGCTCAACACCACCACCGGCAACCGCCCGGCGCGCCAACCTCTCGGCACGTCACATGGGTCGGCTTGAAGGCGTCCTTCAACACGGGGATCGCCTTGTGCGGCTTGGTGCGGTAGCACACGTCGGCGGCCGACAACCCGCCCCCCGCGCCCTGGACTCTCCAGCCCTCCAACCCGCGCCTTCTCAATGCCCTGGCGCAGTCGTTTATCGACAGCAACTACGACCTGAAAGCGCTCATGCGCCTCATCGTCACCAGCGATACTTACCAGCTTTCTTCCGACTACAACGGCAACTGGGACCCCGCCTGGGAGAAGTATTTCGCCCGCCACATGGTCCGCCGCCTCTGGGGCGAGGAACTCCACGATTCCGTCATTACTGCCATCGACACCCTGCCCAGCTACACCGTCAACGGTTTCACCAACGCTTCCACCGTCTACGGCGTCGAATCCCCCGGCTTCGGCAGAATCAGCTTCGCCATGCAGGCCCCCGACGTCGTCAACATGCCGGGCGGCGATGGCACCGCTTTCATCGATCTCTTTTTTCGGGGCAACCGCGATGACCAGCCCCGCAAAGTGGAAGGTTCCGTCCTCCAGGCCCTCGGTCTGATGAACGATGCTTTCATCCAAAACCGCATCCATGCCACCGGTACCGGTGCCACCGCCAGCTTCCTGATGAAGCTGATGTCCCAGACTCCCCCCCTGTCTGACGACCAGCTGATCAATACGCTCTACATCAACGTCCTCTCTCGCTACCCCAACCAGCAGGAGAAGGCTCTCGCTGTGACCCAGATCACCAAAGGCTCAACCGCCGCCCAGAAGCGAACCAACACCGAAGACTTCCTGTGGACCCTGTTTAACAAGGTCGACTTCACGTTCAACTACTAAGGAGCCTGCCATGAAAAATCTAACCAACGAACAGGTCCGCTTCGAGCGTGAGTTTCAACGCAATCCCCACTCCGTCCGCAGCTTTTCTGAAAAGCTCCACCTCTCCCGCCGCAATTTCCTGAACATGGCCGCAGCCGGCGTCACCGCCTCCTGGCTGGCCCCCGGCATGTCTGCCGCCCCCGTCATCAAGTCCACGCCGGTTACCACGAAGAACAAAGCGAAGAACGTCATCTTCATCCTGTTGACCGGCGCCCCCAGTCACACCGATACCTTTGACCTCAAGGTCCTCGACGGTATCACGCCTTCAACTTTCAACCCGGCCACCATCAATGGCCTGAACTTCCCCACCGGCCTGATGCCGAAGCTGGCAGCTGTCGCCAAGGACTTCACCATCGTCCGCTCCATGCGCGCCTGGGCCCTCGTCCACTCGCTTTCCCAAACCTGGAACCAGATCGGACGCAATCCAGCAGGGGTTCTCGGCAACGTTTCCCCCAACATCGGCAGCGTCGTGGCTCTCGAAATGGCCTCCCGACGCACCCCCAGCCAGGTCTTTCCCAGCTTCCTCGCTCTCAACGCCAATGCTGCCGCAGGCCCGGGCTACATGCCCGCCGGGTTCTCACCCTTCAAAGTGACGCCCTCTACTGCGGGCCTTCGCAATACCACCAATTCCGACGGCCAGACCCGTTTCGAGCAGCGTTGGGACTTCCTCCACCACCTGGACGACCCACTCCGTAAGGCCGACCCCAGAGGAGAAACCGTCGAAGATCTCGACCAGTTCTACACCCAGGCCAAAGGCCTGACTTACAACCCCGTCGTCGCGAAGGCCTTCTCGTTCACCGCCGGTGAGGCCGCGCCCTACGGCAGCACAGGCTTCGGCAATGCCTGCCTCCTGGCCAAACAGGCTCTCGCCGCCAACCAGGGTACCCGCTATATCGAGATCATGCTCGGCGGCTGGGACATGCACCAGAACATCTACGCCGCCAACCAGCTGCCCAACCTCACCAACACCCTGGATAAGGGCCTGAGCCAGCTCATCACAGATCTCAAAGCCAACGGCCTCTTCGACGAAACCCTCATCGTCATGTGCGGCGAATTCGGGCGGACTACCGGGCGCCTCACCGGAGCCAACGGTCGGGACCATCACCCCCAACAATTCGCTTTGTTCGCCGGTGCCGGCGTGAAAGGTGGCCGGGCCATCGGAGCCACCGATGCCAGCGGATCCAACACAGCCGACCCAGGCTGGTCCCGAAACCGCGACATCAAGCCCGAAGACATCGAAGCCACCATCTACTCCGCGCTCGGCATCAATTGGACCACCATCCGCTACGATGACCCCCTCGGTCGCGGCTACTACTACGTCCCCAACTCCGATACCGACGTCTACGGCCCAATAAACGAACTCTGGGCCTGACCCCCGGCCACTCGCCAGTCCCGAGCCAGTAACCCGACGCCGCCATACCAGTCGCGTTCCAACTCGAACGCCACGTCGATAATGCCGGCCTGGTCCATCTCTTCCGCCTGATCGCCCATCCCAAAGGCTTTCAGCAGCAGGTTCCGGCCACCCTTCCGGATCATGATCTTGAGGTGCTTTTCCTTCCACGGCTGCGGTGGACCCGAAAGCCCGGCACTTCGGAAAGCAAACAACGGTCGGGGATTCTCCAGGCCAAAGGGCGCCAGCCGCTCCAGCGCCAGCAACAGGTCTTCATTGGCTTCACTCGGCTCCAGAACGCCATCCACCTCCACCAGAGGTTGCAGATCTTCCAGCGTCAACCGCGACTTCGCATACTCCCTGAGCCGCTTCCGGAACTCTTCCAGGTTCCCTTCCGGCATCGTCAGGCCCGCCGCGTGAGCGTGCCCCCCGAACTTGGTAAGCAGGTCCCGCATGTCTTCCAGGGCATCCAGCAAATGAAAGGCGTGAATACTCCGCCCGGAACCCTGAGCCACCCCATTTTCAAGGCCCAGCACCACGGCCGGTCGGTGGTACTTCTGCATCACCCGGCTGGCCACAATCCCGACTACGCCCCGGTGCCACCCCTCGCCCCAAAACACCAGGGCGCGCTCCGAGTCATATACCGGAGTCTCCAGGCACCGCTCCAGGATCTCGCTCACGATGGCTCGCTCGGCCGCCTGCCGCTCCGTATTCAGGGCGAAAAGCTCCTTGGCAATCGAATCCGCTTCCGCCGCGTCCTGGGTCAGAAACATCCGCACCGCCTGGCCCGCGGAGTCCATTCGGCCCGAAGCATTGATCGCCGGAGCAATCCGGAACCCGACCTCGGTCGCATTCGGAACCCGATTCCCGAACCCGGCATTCTCCAGCAGCGCCTTCAGGCCCGGATTTCGAGGGTCGGAAAGGCCGTTCAGGCCGTGCCGCACAATCACCCGGTTCTCGCCCGTCAGCGGCACAATGTCCGCCACCGTCGCGATAGCGACCAGCTTTAGAAAGGATTCCAGAACCCGGTACAGCTTCGTTTCCGGCCAGCCGAGCCCGCCCAGAATCGCGTGGGCCAGCTTCAAAGTAACGCCCGCGCCACAGAGATTGGGGTTCGGGTAATGGCAGTCCTTCCGGTTCGGGTTGACAATGGCGACAGCGGGCGGAAGTTCGTTCTCGGGAAGGTGATGGTCAGTCACCACCACATCAAGCCCCAGTTCCCGGGCACGCTCCAGGGCCGCCACTGCCCGGATGCCGTTGTCCACCGAGATGAGCAGCTTCACGCCACGCGCTGCCGCTTCATCTACAGCTGCAGGTTGCATCCCATAGCCGTCATTCAGGCGATGGGGAATGTGCCAGCCAACCGAACCCCCGGCCATCTCCAGGGCCTTCAGCAACACCACTGTAGACGTGACACCATCCACGTCGTAGTCGCCGTGGATTTCCATCCTCTCGCCCGCCGAAATAGCGCGGCGGATGCGGTCCACCGCCGCCCCCATGTCCTGGAGGAGGAACGGATCGTGCATGTCCGCCAGCTTCGGATCGAGGAAATGCGACGCCGCGTCCGCGTCCCTATACCCCCGCGACCACAGCAACCGGGCGGCCGCCATTGGCAGCCCCAGGTCACCGGCTAATTTTGGAAGTTCCGGAGGATCGTCGCCAGGGAAGACCCAGCGGCTAATTGTTCGAATAGAAACCGCCGAGGTTCTCGGAATCCCCGCCCCCGAACGGGTCGTCGTCCGGCATCTGACCGGTCACCTCGTCGTAGGCCTCAATAAATTCGGCGTGCCAGTCCGGCTGCGCGCCATACACATAGAAATGATCGTTGAGTTCAAATGCCAGTTCCAGATAACAAACAGACCCGACATGCCGCCGACAGCCCAGCAGGCGCTTTTCCAGATCCCGCCTCTCCTCGCGCGGCAATTCCAGGCTCTTCAGGTCTTCAATCGCCTCATCGGCTTCTGTCTCTTCGAACTCGCGATACGAGAAGAAGATCATCTGGCGCCCAGCCTTGCGTGCGGCTTCCAGAAACTGTCGATAGTCGGGAACGGCCTCCGTATCCCACTCGATCAGGTTCATCGCATCAAGGGTGCCGGGTGCGCTGCGAAACACAGCGAACTCTGAGGCGTTCAGGTAGTCCAGAATTTCGGTCTTTAGGTTGTCGAGATCGATGTCCATGGTTTTCGGGCGAATGCGGCTCCGTTTCGCCTTCAGAATACCACCGAACCAGAGTACGGTTGAAACCTCAAAATCTGTGATAGGCTGCGTAAAGACCTGATGATGAAGCAATTGTGTGCCGTATTTCTGGTGACCGCCCTGGCTCTCGGTGCTGCCGAAGAAAAAATCGCCCCTCTCGGTACCTACAAGCCTGCCGAGCGCAACTACTGGGCCTTCCAGCCGCGCAAAAAGGTGGCACCACCTGCCGTCGCGGGTGTCCGGAATCCGGTGGACGCCTTCATCGCGGACGGGCTCCGCAAAGTGGGCCTCCGTTCCGCCCCGACAGCGAACAAAGAGACCCTGATCCGCCGCGTCACCTTCGACCTGACCGGCCTGCCGCCCACCCCGGCTGAAATCAAGGCCTTCGTGCAGGACCAGTCGCCCAAAGCCTGGGAAAACCTGGTCGACCGCCTCCTCGCCTCGCCCCGTTACGGCGAACAGTGGGGACGCCACTGGCTCGACGTGGTCCGCTTCGCAGAATCCGACGGCTATGAATACGATATGCACCGCCCGGACGCCTACCGCTTCCGCGACTACGTGGTCCAGAGCTTTAATGACGACAAGCCCTACAACCAGTTCGTGAAAGAACAGTTGGCGGGCGACGAGCTGGATGCCTCGAACGAAATCCTGATGGTTGCCAGCGGCTTCAACCGCCTCGGCCCCCTTCGCAAGAATGCGGGCAATCAGGATGTGGCCAGTTCCCGAAATGAAGTCCTTACCGAGATGACCAACGTGGTGGGTTCTGCCTTCCTCGGAGTCACCGTGGGCTGCTCGCGCTGCCACGACCATAAATTCGATCCGTTCCGCCAGTCCGACTACTACCGTCTGCAGGGCTTCTTCGCGCAGACTCACGACAACGATCTGATCCGCGCCTCTGCCGACGAGCAGGCTGCGTACAAAGCAACCGTCGATCCGCTCACCACCGAGATTCGCCAGTTGCAGTTCAAAATGCGCCGCGCCCCGGAAGAGGAAAAAGGCAAGATCCAGACACAGCTCGACGTGTTGGACGAGAAGATGCCCCTGCCTCTCACCGCTATCTATGCGGTGAAAAACGATGTAAAGAAGGTCAGTCCACTGCACCTTCTGTTCAAGGGTGATTACCTCCAGCCTCTCGATGCCGTTGGCACCCGCCCCCTCGGTATTCTGCTGCCGGAGGGCACTCCGGAAAGTCCCGCCACTGGGGAGAAGCCGCGCACCAGACTTGCCGAATGGGTCACCGACCCCGCGAATCCCCTGACGGCGCGTGTGATGGTGAACCGCGTCTGGCAGTACCACTTCGGTCGGGGTATTGTTTCCACGCCCAATGATTTTGGGCGTATGGGTGGCAAACCCTCAAATCCGGAACTGCTCGATTATCTGGCAAACACTTTTGTAGAAAACGGCTGGAAGCTGAAGCCGATCCACCGCATGATCCTGCTTTCGAACTCCTACAAACAGGCCAGCGAATCTCCGATTGAGAAGCTGGCCATGGAGAAGGACGCCGAAAACGCCCTGGTCTGGAAGTTCAGCCGCCGTCGCCTGGAAGCCGAAGAAATCCGCGATGCAATGCTGTCAGCGTCGGGCAGACTGAACGGCAAGTACGGTGGCCACAGCGTTCTGATTCCCATCAGCCAGGATCTGGTGAAGATGCTGAAGCGCCCGCAGTATTGGGTCGCCACGAAAGACAAGTCCGAGTACGACCGCCGCACCATGTACATGATCTATAAGCGCAATCTGATCCTCCCGTACATGGGGGTCTTTGATGCGCCGGACTTACAGTCGTCCTGCCCCCGACGCGAACAAGCCACCCATGCTCCGCAGGCTCTGGAACTGCTCAACGGGCAACTCTCGAATGACCTCGCGAAGTCGTTTGCAGATCGCCTGGCGGAGTCTGCAAAGACCGATGCGGAACGCGTGGACCAGGCGTGGTGGCTTGCCGTGGGCCGTGCGCCGACACTGAAAGAAAAACAGCTTACCCTGAAGTATCTGCAGGAAAAACCCGGAGATCCGTTGCGTCTGAAAGAGATGGCGCTGGATGTCTTTAACCTGAATGCATTCCTGTACGTGAACTGAGAAACCACATGTTGATTCGCCCCCACGTTCGATACCCACGCACTCGCCGCGAGATGCTGACCGATTGTTTCTGCGGCTTCGGCACCCTGGCCATGGCTGGCATGGCAGGCGCAGACCTTGCCCGCTCGGCCCCCGCGAAGTTCAATCCGCTGGCCCCGAAGGCTCCGCACGAACCGGCCAACGCCAAGGCAAAATCGGTTATCTTCCTGTTCATGGCCGGCGGACCGTCGCACCTCGAAACCTTCGACCCGAAGCCGCTCCTCAACAAGCTGGACGGCCAGAAGAGACCTGCGGAGTTCGGCAACATCCAGTATCAGAACGTCAACGCTCAGTCCCGCATTCTCGGCACCAAGCGTACGTTTAAGAAATACGGCAAATCGGGTATCGAGATCTCGGATCTCTTCCCGCACCAGGCCGAAATTGCAGACGATCTCTGCGTGATTCGCTCCATGCATGGCGACATGGTGGTCCACTCTGCGGCCCAGTATCAGATGATGACGGGCCGCGTAATTCCGGGCTTTCCGGCCATGGGAAGCTGGGTCGTCTATGGCCTCGGTTCTGAAGCGGAAAACCTGCCGGCCTATGTGGTGATGCCCGACTCGCACGGTGCCCAGGAAGCGGGGGTGCCGATGTACACCAACGGCTTCCTGCCTTCGGTCTACCAGCCGACCATGTTCCGTCCGGGCGAAAAGCCCGTTCTCAATCTCGACCTGCCGAAGGGTGTCTCACTCGACGAGCGCAAACGCTCCATCAAGCTGCTTCGGGATCTGAACGAATCCGGCATGGGTGAGGATCTGGAATTCGCCGCTCGTATGTCCGCCTACGAGACGGCGTTCAAGATGCAGACCGAAGCCCCCAAGGTCTTCGATCTCAATACCGAAACCAAAGAAACGCTCGACATGTACGGCGTGGGAAATCCCCTGACCGACGACTACGGACGCCGCTGCCTGATGGCCCGCCGCATGGTGGAGAACGGCGTTCGCTTTGTGTGCGTCGTGTCCGGTGGAGGTGGACCGGAAGCCGAATGGGATGCGCACAACGACATCGAAGACAACCATCTCCGGATGGCCAGCTGGACCGATAAACCGGTAGCCGCTCTCATTAAAGATTTGAAGCGGAAAGGTCTGCTCGACTCCACGATTGTGATGTGGGGTGGCGAGTTTGGCCGTTCACCAGAGTCGGAGAAAAGCAAGGGTCGCGACCACCACAACACGGGCTTCTCCATGTGGATGGCCGGTGGTGGCTTCAAGGGCGGCACGGTGTATGGCGCGACAGACGACATCGGCCTGAAAGCCATTGAGAAACCAGTTCATTTCCGCGATCTGCACACCACAGTGCTGCATCAGTTGGGCCTGAATCAGGATGCCCTGAGCTTTATGCACCTTGGTCGTAAGGAACGGCTAACAGAAGTACGCGGCGAAGTTCTGAAAGAAATAATTTCGTAGCGTACTTGAATTTCTCTACAACGTCAGGTACTAACTACTTCTGTTACCAACTTAGTTCCAGTTCGGAAAGCATTCGGCGGCGAAAAGATATCGCTGCACCCGTGTGCTTTTGTGGTGACCTGACGAAACTGGAATAACATCCGGATTTGAGAAGGGCGGCCACTGCAAATGGCCGCTCTTTCTGTTTGTGTGTTCCTTTGCTCCCGCGTATCAGTTATCGCCGAAACAAGCGCTGGCTTAGTACGCAGCCACGGGTTGCTTCAATCGCACTTTCTACGCAGGCGCTGATTAGCAGGTATCCCGGGTACTGGAGTAGTGTGACAAAGGTGGTCCGGAGTTGGTGGCCTCGATCACAAGTTACAGCCGGAAAACTGCGTATATGAAAGACATACCGGCGCTGTTGTGTGCATTGTTGTCTTCACGGGATGTGCGATTGCATGAGGTAGTGTTCGAACAAGTTATCGACAACATGAAGATGCTGCGCACTTATGTCCGGATATTGCGGTCGGGAGTTACGGGTCGTAAGTCATTGGGAACGGCTCCGAAGCGTTTGGTGCGTGAGTGGATTGCGGCTCGTAGTGAAGAGCAGTTAGTCCGGTTGAGGATCGGGCAGAGTCCTTCGCCGGGAGACTTTATTAAGATGGTCCACTTGAAGCCTGCCGATGTGCGGGGTGATGCTTTCTACGGTTACATGCCGGGGCGCAAGTTCGATAAGACGGCCTTGCCCAAGCTGGCAGACAACGCGTATGAACCTGAATAGGTTTGCCCGTAAAGGAGCGTTCGAAGTACCTGGTGTTGCAGCGACGGTGGCGAAACGTTTGCGGGATGCCGGGGAGATTGCGAAGGCTCGAGTATTCCCTTACCAGTTGCTGGAGGCGTGGAAGAATTGCGATTCGGTTGTTGCGCGCATTGTGCGGAATGCGTTGCAAGGATGCGATGGAGATCGCGATTGCAAACGTTCCTGGCGTGGCGGGCAAAATGTATGTGTGCCCGGATGTATCCGGGTCCATCCGGAGTCCGGTGACTGGTTTGTGGAGGGGCTCGACATCGGCCGTGACCTGTGTGGATGTGGCTGGTCTGATGGCGGCTGCGATCCTGCGGAAGAACCCCCTCGGCGGAGATTATCCTGTTCGAGACGGACGTCGTATCTATCGAGATGAACTCGCGTGACTCGGTGATGACGAATGCCGGGAAACTTGGTTCGAGTGGTGGTGGCGGGAGGAACTCCAGCGCACCTTTGATGTTGCTGAACAAGCGGCGTGCTGAGGGCGATGTGGTGATCTTCGTTTCTGATAACCAGTAGTGGGTTGATGCCGGGTCCGGGCGCGGCACTGCGTTGATGGGTGCATGGCAGGAATTCCGGAAACGGAACCCGCGGGCGAAGCTGGTTTGCCTGGACGTGCAGCCGTATGAGACGTCGCAGGTGAGTGAGCGTGAAGATGTTCTGAATATCGGTGGATTCTCGGATCAGGTGTTTGATTTGATCGCGGCTTTTGCGGCGGGCGCGTTGGATGGTGACAACCGGGTCGGTCGGATTCAGCAGTTGGTGATGTGACTAAGTTGGGGAGCCGAATGTTTGCCGGGACTACATGTCTCCAAAACATTGCCCGTCAGGGTGTCTCGGTAGTTGTCCTTGTCGGCTCCTCAACTGGAGTTGTGTAGTTGTGTGGTGTACCGGCGAATGCCGGGCGGGAGTACATCGGATCAGGCGGTTTCGACATCGCCCTTTAGCGGCAACGTCAGAGAACCTCCCGCCGAATTGTTTGTCGCCGGCGCGCCAGAATAACACCAGGAAGGAAGAAAGCAGATGGCTGAGAAACACTACGAATACATTGCAGCAACCACCGGCGTCGGGATTAAGGCGTGGACGCGCGGTGTCCTGCTGGATGACCGGGCGAAGCAGCAGCTGGTGAATGTGGCGAAGCTGCCTTTCGTCTTCGGGTGGGTAGCGGCGATGCCTGATGTCCATTGGGGGATCGGTGCGACGATCGGTTCTGTGATTCCCACGAAGGGCGCGATCATTCCCGCTGCGGTCGGAGTGGATATCGGTTGCGGCATGATGGCTGTACAGACCAGCCTGAATGCCCGGGATTTGCCCGACAACCTGCACAAGCTACGCACTGAGATTGAGCGGACCGTCCCCCATGGACGGACCAATAATGGCGGACCGGGCGACCGGGGAGCGTGGGCGAATATCCCCGGTCCCAACGAAGATGTGTGGGGTACATTGAAGCCCCGCTATGACGCTCTTTTGGAACAGCACCCAAAGCTGAACCGGGGGAACCACTCGAATCATTTGGGAACGCTGGGTACCGGCAACCACTTTGTGGAAGTCTGCCTGGACGAGACGGAGACCGTTTGGTTCATGCTGCACAGCGGGTCTCGCGGTGCCGGAAACCGGATCGGCAGCTACTTCATCGAACTGGCGAAGCAGGATATGCGCAAGTTGTTCGTCAATCTTCCCGATGAGGATCTGGCTTACTTCCCCGAGGGGACCGAACACTTCAACGACTATTTTCAGGCCGTCGGCTGGGCGCAGGACTACGCGCGCGCCAACCGTGATCTGTTGATGTTGCAGGTAGTGGATGCGGTCAGGAACTCGGGTGAGGTGCCGCCGTTCAACGCCGAAGTGCAGGCAATCAACTGCCACCACAACTACGTAACCGGAGAGACGCACTACGGTGAGGACGTGCTGGTGACCCGAAAGGGCGCGGTGCGGGCGCGGGAGGGTGACCTGGGGATCATCCCCGGCAGCATGGGAGCTCGCTCCTATATTGTCCGCGGCAAGGGAAACCCGGAGAGCTTCCACAGCTGCAGCCACGGGGCGGGGCGTGCGATGTCCCGCAACGAGGCGAAGAAGAGGTTCACGGTAGACGACCACATCCGGATGACCGAGGGTGTGGAGTGCCGGAAGGACAAGGACGTTATTGACGAGACGCCGGCCGCGTACAAGCCGATTGAGGCCGTAATGGCGGCGCAGGCGGACCTGGTCGATATCGTCCACACCTTACGGCAGGTGGTCTGCGTGAAGGGGTAAGAAACAACAAGAGCCTGCGGTTGTTGCCGCAGGCTCTTGTTGTTGTTGACTGCGATTTAGTTAGTGATTAGTTCCAGCCCAGATCCTTGAATAACTGAAAGGTCAGATCGCTGGGTGTGGTCACGTTGTGCGTCAGGTCGGAGTTGATGGACGGCTCCATCAACTGGTTGCGACCAGCCGTGATATCGAAGTGGGAGACAGACGATCCTGAAGCCAGAGTGGTCGGCGCGTACATTAAGGCGCGGACGCTGGAGTCGGCACCCTGGTAGAGACCGCCGTTCAAGCCGAGCCGGGCAACCACACCGGAACGAGTACGGGAGCGTTTGGCCAGGGCGGCCTTCAGTGTGACGCCATCGGCCTGGGTGATGCGGACCGAGGGGATGGTTAAGGTGGCGTCGGCGCCGCCGAGGGCAGGAGGGGGCGAACCGGCGGCGTTATCGGCCAGGATGACACCAATCGCTCCGGCATTCTGCGCGTTCTTCACTTTTACCGTGAAGCCACAGGTGCCCCGATCAACAAGGGCCAGTTTACCGTTAACGGCTGCTGCGTTTGCCGTCGAAAGAGGCGTGCAGGCAAGGCCTGTATTGGAACCGGTATCCACGACCGGCATGATGTCGGCAGTGACTCCCCCAGAGGTAAGAGCGGGACCGAAGGCCGCCAGACCGACTGCATAGCTGGCGGCGAAGGTGGCGGGGGCGGTTACCAACAGCGACGGTGAGCCCAGAGTGAGGACGGAGGAGATGCTGCCGTTGACGTTGCTGCCGCTCCAGACAAGGCGACCGTTGTTGATGGCCGACGCCACACGCTCCGAGGCACTCATGCCGGACCAGACCTTATTCGACGTGGTGTCGAGCAGGAAGTCGTCCCAGATGCTGGGTGTACCGGAAATGTAGTTCCCTGTTGAGGTGCTGGTGTAGGTTTGAAAGCCGAGGCCGTGGGCGAACTCGTGGAGCAGAACCGTCACCAGATCGACATTTGTGCCGTGGATGTTGTCGAGGCCGAGGTAGAAGCTGGTGCCGGTGAGGCAGCCGGAGTTTCCCAGGTTGACGTTAAAACGGGCGGTGATATCGACAATGCTGCCGTCAAGTTCGGAACCGGCGATCTTGTTAGCGAGGGCCTTGGGGTACCAGCGGTTGGCGACAGGGGCACCGGAAAAGTCGGCTTCGATGTCGGCGGTACCGGCGCTGCCGAGAACGGCACTGTTAGCGGTGCAGGTGAGAGCGGGCCATGAGGCGCCGATCCGAATGGTAACGGCGCTGGTCAGGGTGGCACCCCAAATGGTGGCCGCCTCCTGGAAGGCATTGAGTCGCTGCTGGCCACGGGTCGTGCCCGTATTTCCGCCCACGGGTGAAACGGTAGTGGTGTCGTTGAAGCCGACGCCGGCAGCGTCGCTATTGACGATGGTGATGGTTGCAGCTGCCTGCAGACCGGCGGGGAGGAGGCAGGCGAAGGCCGCGAAGAGAAGGCGGGTGGGGGTCATTTTCACTTGACTTCTCCTTTGCGTACCAGTTCATGGCGGACCAGGTCATCGGCCTTCTTCTCGCCCACGACTTCCGTGGTGGTCAGCTTGCCGTCGGCACCTTTCGTGACGACGACGAAGTTCATGTTGTCGGCACCGAGCCGGACGGAGCGCGAGCCATCAGCCTTTACGTTGGGAGCGCCAGTGACGGAGTCCAGCAGGAGGTTCGTGGGGCTCAGCTTGCCGATTTCGGCGGGGGTCGCCTGACGAATGGCGCCGGTGTCGGCGTCTTTCACGACGACCATACCCTGGGCAACGGGGGCCGGGGCCGCGACTTTGGGAGTCTCTTTGGCCTTTTCGGCTGGTTGCTGGGCAAAGGCCAGAGGCAGCGTCATTAGCGAGGCAATTGCCAGTTTGTTAATTCGCGTCATGATTTCTCCTTGTGGAGCGCTTGCGGAGGGTGAGGGTCAGGATGGAAATGCCACCGAGCAGCATGCCGAGGGTAGCGGGTTCAGGGACCGCTGACGCCTCATCAACGGAAAGGGTATCGATCCCGATATAGTCGCCGTTCGTGTTGGTGTCGGGTGCGACGTAGGGGAAGGCCAGTCGACCGCTCACGGGGCCGCCGAGGCCTGTGAGTGTGACAACGTATTGTGCCCAGGCGGAGGGGTAACCGGTGGCTGCATAGGTCGGATTGACCTCCAGCAGAAGGTTGGTAAAGTCGCCGACGGAAGAAGAAGTGCTTCCAACTTCGGAACTGGTGCCGTTTCCACTGAACCGACCTTCGAGATTATCGGCGAAGAACTGGGTGGACTGCGTGTAAAAGCTGAGGGTGTCGCCGTCATCCAGCGTCAAAGTGGGCAGGATCAGCCAGTTGCTGATATTGCCGCCGGGCGTGGCGTTGGTGAAATTGGCACCAATATTAGGAGTCGGTGGTTCCGGCCTGCGCCGTGAGAACTCCGTTGCCCTGAAACCAGCCAGTGGCACCGAGGGGGCTGCTGTTGTTAGTAAAGGCCCAGCCATTTCCGGTAAGAGTACTAATGTCTTCGAAATTGTCGGTCAGCAGGTTGGCGGCGTTGGTGTTTGAGAGCGCTGCGGCTGCTAATCCAGTGAACAGTAGTGCGGTACGTATTTTTATTCTTCCTCCGAGATGAACTTGCGGGGTGCCCGAGGGCGACCGCATGGGGCGAGTTTAGCACGGGTGGCGCTGAGTTTACCCGCTTCCTTCGAACTGCAACTTGACAACAGGCGACTCATATTTCATAATAAAGTTGAGCTAAGCTAAATCTGCCGGGTGTAGTGGGCCTGCAAGCTCTACAAGTTCTCTATTTCAAGGAGGTCCTGAGAAGGACATGGGCAAAATCATTGGTATCGACCTCGGTACTACAAACTCGGTAGTTGCGGTGATGGAAGGCGGGCAGCCGACCGTTATTGCCAATCAGGAAGGTGGACGGACGACGCCGTCGGTCGTCGCGTTTACGAAGTCGGGCGACCGGCTGGTGGGCACCGTTGCCAAGCGCCAGGCGATCACGAACCCTGAAAACACGATCTTCTCGATCAAGCGCTTTATGGGCCGGAAGGCCGATGAAGTGAATGAAGAGCAGAAGATGGTCCCCTATAAGGTTGTCGTGGGCGACAACGGGGACGTGCGTGTGAGCAGTCTGGGCAAGTTGCAGTCACCGCCCGAGATTTCGGCGATGATTCTGACCAAGCTGAAGGAAGCGGCCGAGGCCTACCTGGGCCAGAAGGTCACGGAAGCGGTGATCACGGTTCCGGCGTACTTCAATGACGCACAGCGGCAGGCGACGAAAGACGCGGGCAAGATTGCCGGTCTGGACGTGAAGCGCATCATCAATGAGCCGACAGCGGCGGCGCTCGCCTATGGTCTGGACAAGAAGAAGAACGAAACCATCGCGGTCTATGACTTCGGTGGCGGTACGTTCGACGTTTCGATCCTGGAAGTTGGCGACGGCGTGGTGGAAGTGAAGTCGACGAACGGCGACACCCATCTGGGCGGCGATAACGTTGACCAGCGCGTTATGGACTGGATCATTGATGAGTTCAAGAAAGAAACGAACATCGATCTTTCGAAGGATCAGATGGCCCTGCAGCGCCTGAAGGAAGCGTCTGAAAAGGCTAAGATGGAGCTCTCCACGCTGCTGGAAACAGAAGTAAATTTGCCGTTCATCACGGCAGATGGCAGCGGTCCGAAACACCTGATGAAGACGCTGACGCGGGCACGCTTCGAACAGATGTGCGAAGACATCTTCCAGCGCTCGGTTGGCCCCTGCAAGCAGGCTTTGGCAGATGCTGGTCTGACGCCGGACAAGATCGACGAAGTGGTGCTGGTGGGCGGCTCCACCCGTATCCCCCGCGTTCAGGCTATTGTGAAGCAACTCTTCAACAAAGAGCCGAATAAGACTGTGAACCCTGACGAAGTTGTGGCGGTGGGTGCCGCGATTCAGGGTGGCGTGCTGGGCGGCGAAGTGAAGGACGTGCTGTTGCTCGACGTGACCCCGCTCTCGCTCGGTATCGAAACGCTGGGTGGCGTGTTCACCAAGCTGATCGACCGCAACACCACCATCCCCACCCGCAAGAGCGAGACCTTCTCGACGGCCGCCGACAACCAGACGTCGGTCGAAATCAAGGTCTACCAGGGTGAACGTGGCATGGCGAAGGACAATCGGCACCTTGGCGTGTTCCAGTTGATCGGGATCCCGCCGGCTCCGCGTGGCGTACCGCAGGTGGAAGTGACGTTCGACATCGACGCCAACGGCATCCTGAACGTCTCTGCGAAGGACAAGGCGACGAACAACGAGCAGAAGATCACCATTACTTCCTCTTCGGGTCTCTCGAAGGAAGAAGTGGAGAAGATGGCTCGGGATGCAGAATCGCATTCGGCGGACGACCGCAAGGAGAAGGAGCAGATTGAAGCCCGGAACCGTGCGGACGCGATGGTCTACAACGTGGAAAAGACGCTGAAGGAGCACCGCGACAAGATCGGCGATGCCGATGCACAGAGCATTGAAGCGGCGATCGAAGACGTGAAGAAGGCGATCAATGATGGCGAGGCTGAGAAGCTGAATGCCGCGACGGATCGCCTGACTCAGGCAAGCCACAAGCTGGCCGAAGCTATGTACAAGGCTTCGTCTCAGCCGGGCGGGGCGCCGGGCGGTGGACCTGGTGATGGTGGACAGCAGACTTCTTCGGGTGCGGGCGCCTCTGGCGGCAATGCCAAACCGAAGGATGATGTGGTGGACGCTGAATTCGTTGACGTTGACGACAAGAAGTAATTACAGTTAATAGGAGTTGGGCAGGCGCAGATTTAGAGAGCGCCTGCCCAACCAATTTTCAAGAATGCCTTCAGCCCCCAAACACGACTACTACGAAACCCTGGGGGTACCTCGTAATGCTTCGGAGGACGACCTTCGGAAAGCCTACCGCAAACTCGCGCGGAAGCACCATCCGGATCTGAATCCGGGAGACACGAAGGCGGAAGAGCGCTTCAAGAATGTTCAGGAGGCCTATGAGGTCCTGAATGACTCGAAGAAGCGCAGCATGTACGACCAGGTCGGGTATTATTCCGACAACGCTGCCCCGCAGCCAGGTTCGAGGGGTGGTGGTTCGCAGCATCCGAATATGGATTTCGGAGGCTTTGATTTCTCGGACATGTTTAGCAAGGCGCAGGCGGAGAGTCGGCGGAGTGGTGGCAGCACCAGTGGCGGCACGTCTGGTACGGGCGCTTTTAAGGACATTTTTGGCCAGTTTTTCCGTGGCGGCGCGGGTGGGGACGGAGCTTCGGACAAGGCCCCCGAAAAGGGTACGGACCTCGAGTACGCGGTCAATATCAGCTTTTGGCAGGCCATTCGTGGCACCCAGACCAAGATTGACGTAACGCGCTACGAACAGTGCGTCAATTGCGACGGTACGGGTGGGAATGAGGCGGGGTCGGCGGCGTGTCCGCAGTGCAGCGGAACGGGCACTGTTACGCAGATGGCGGGCAACATGAAATTCAACCTGACCTGCCCGCGCTGCAGCGGCAAGGGTCGGTTGAAGAATTCGTGTCCGTACTGCCACGGTGACGGACGGATTGCGCACAGGGAAGTTGTGGACATCCGGATTCCTGCGGGGGCGCAGAATGGTTCCCGACTCCGGGTGCCGGGAAAAGGCAACGCGGGTACGCGGGGAGCGATGCCGGGCGATCTATACATTACGACCAATGTGGAACAGCATCCTCTGTTCCACCGTGAAGGCGACGATATTCACCTGAAGGTTCCGGTTACGGTGTCGGAAGCCGGACTGGGGGCGAAGATTGAAGTGCCCACGATGGATGGACGCACCATCCTGAAAATTCCGGCCGGCACGCAGAACAATCAGAAGTTTCGGTTGCGGGAGCGGGGTGTCCATAATTCACGGAAGGATACCCGGGGCGATCTGATTGTGCAGGCGAATCTGGTGATGCCGGATACCCGTGAAGAACGGACTCGGGAATTGCTGAAGCAACTGGCGGATTGTTATCCGGAGGATCCGCGCAGCCAGCTATGGGAGGCGAGCGATGGCGCGACGTGAAAAGTCTAAAGCCGCTTACATGATTTCGTCGGTTGCGGAGCAGTATGGGATTCATCCGCAGACGCTTCGCCTCTATGAGCGCGAAGGGCTTCTGAAGCCGAGCCGGAGCGATGGCAATACGCGGCTGTATACGGACGAGGACCTGGAGCGGCTGGAAGTAATCCTGCACCTGACCCGCGACCTGGGAGTGAATCTCGCCGGTGTCGAAATCATCCTGAATATGCGGTCGCGGATGGAGGCGATGCAGCAGCAGATGGAGGACTTCGTGCGGGGTCTGAACATGGAACTGGCCAATCGCCCCATGCCCGAGAGTACGGCGAGCGTCAACTCGTTGATTCCGGTTGCGAGAACGATAATCATCGAGACCACTCGTCGACGGGGTTAGGGTATTTTCACAATTGCTATAGACCGGTCCGTTTGATCGGGTTGCCGGCGACAGGCGCACCGGATGCCAGGCTGGGATGGCAAACTGGCCCACACCGGACTCCAGACGGGCTCGTACGTTTACTCGGCACGCAAGAAAAAGCGCCTCGCACGGAATGACCCGTGCGAGGCGCTTTTTGTGGATGTTGGGTCCGCGTTAGAAACCAACGCGCAGACCGAGGCGGAAGGCGCGCTGCACAAGCCCGTCGCGACCGGTGTTGGCTACGCCCGTGATTTCGAACACACCGCCGGCGAAGCCGCCCGCAGAGTTGAGGCGGAGGTTGGAGATGTTGTTCGAGGGATTGCCGAGCTGAGGCGTGTTGGTGACGTTCATGGCTTCGGCGCGGAACTGGATGTTGACGCGTTCGTTGACGTTGAAGCGACGGAACAGAGCGAGATCGAAATTTGCGATCCCGGGGCCGCGCAGGTTGTTGATGCCGCCGGTTCCGAACCGAATACCGGTGGCGCCTGAGACGGAGCCGAAGGTCTTCGGATCGTAGTAAGACTGGCCAATACCGTAGTTGCCTTTTTGGATGGGAGTGCCGAAGACGTCAGCGGTCTGCTGGCTGCCAGGCATGTTGAGCGAGGCACCGTCTGAGGTGACGGTGAAGGGGGAGCCGGAGTAGCGGGAGAACAGACCGCTGGTCTGCCAGCCGCCGAGGAGCAGTTCGCCCATCCTGCCGTGAGCCATTGCCTTGCCTTTGCCGAACGGCAATTCGTAGACAAAGGTGGACTGGAAGTTGTGGGTACGGTCAAAGGGCATGGGAGCGCGGTTGCGGTCCATGAAGGCACGGGCCATGATGGCGGGACCACCGTCGTTACTGGCGTTGCAGCACAGGCCCATCGCCTTGGACCAGGTGTAAGCCATGTTCACCTGGAAGCCGTTGGCAAAACGGCGAGTCAGCTGGGTCTGGAGCGAGTCGTAGCTGGTGTGGCCGATCGATTCCACGAGGGCGGTCTGGACGTTGCGGCCAAACTTACCGAAGAAGGGACGTCCGGCGGCACCCGCGCCGATGACCTGGCCGGCATTCAGATCCACAAAATTGGTCTGCTTGATGGTGCGGTTGGCCACATAGCCGGTCTGCAGCGTGAAGCCTTTACCCAGCTGACGCTGGATGGTGAGGTTCCAGCTGGCGATGTAAGCGCGCTTGAACCGGTCACCGGTGGACGTGAGCGCGTAGGTGTTGGGGATGTCGATGATGCCGTTGCCAAGGTTCGGCACCACAGGCAGCGGGATCCCCTGATCGAGACGGCTGACGGGCAGGAAGCTGTCGGTGCTGTTACCGTTCAGAATCAGGAGCATGGGGTAGTTGGTACGCAGGGCGCGGATGAGGTTGAGCGGATCGTAGTTCATACCGAAGCCGGTGCGAATGACCGTCTTATCGTTCGGACGCCAGGCGATTCCGAGACTGGGCGAGAAGAGCATGTTGGAGTTCTTGGTACCGCAATTGGTGGGAACCTGGCCGACGCCGCAAACCAGCATCTTGTTGTTGACGAAGTCGTAGCGTTCCATACCGCGGTCGCTGCGCCGGGGCATCGGGATATTCAGGTAGCGGACGCCGTAGTTGACCGTCAGCTTCGGAGTCATCTGGAACGTGTCCTGGGCATAGGCGCTGAAGAACTGGGTCTTGGTGGTATAAACGTCGGCGACCTGATAGGTTGTGCCGTAATTATTTGGCAGGCCCAGCAGGAATGCGGCGTAGCTGTTATAGGAGGACGAAGTGGCACCACCGCGCGTCTGGGTGGGGCCACCGGCGAACGAGAAGCCGCCCTGTGCGCCGTGGTTCTGACCCGCGAACTCGGCCTGCAGGTGGTTCAGGTCCTGGCGGTAGTAGTCGATGCCATAGCGGATCTGGTGCTTGCCCTTGGTCCAGTTCATGTTGAATACGTACTGGAATTGGGGGTCGCGGCGTTCGTAGGGCATGAAGGAGTCCTGCACGCCAAAGGTGTTGAAGCCTGCAACCTGGAACCGGGGCCAGCCGCCTTCGAAGCGACGCTTCCCGTTGGTGCCGGGGATCTTCAGGACGTCGAGGCCGATGTTCTGGTCCAGGCTGTCCTGCTCCACTTTGGTTCCATAGGTGGTGTAGCCGAAGTTGGCGTCCAGAACGAGGGTGGGCGAAAGAACGTAGGTGGTGGCGATAGAGCCCGATTGCGTCTTGCCCGTAGCCACACCGGTGTTGCCACCAGCCGAGGAGATGCCCGCGCCGCCGAGTGCTCCGAGCATGCCCGGATTGTTCATGGTGTAGTCGAGGAGGGAGTAGCGACCATAAGCGGTCCACTTTTCGTTGATGTTGTAGTTGAACTTGGTGTCAACCGTCTGGCGATCAAAAAGGAAGCCGCCGACCGCAAAGAAGTTGTTGTCGCGGAAGGTGGCGTCGTTGATGGTGGGCATCTTGGCCTGAATCAAATTGACGATGGGTGAAATGCGGCTGGAGGGAATTACGTTCCCGGGGAAGGCGGTACGATCACTGCCATTGGCGGTACCCGTGGTGGGGTCGAAGATGACACCGCGGGCGCCGTAGAGCGCGGTGCCATTGGCGAAGTCGCCGGAGCGCATGCCTGCCGTGGGCAGGGTGCCGGTGTTGTTGGCAAATTCGCGACGGGTGGATTTTTCGTAGGCACCGAAGTAGAACAGCTTGTTCTTCTTGATGGGACCACCGATGGCGCCACCTTCCTGGTTAAAGATGTACTTGGGATTCCGCTGGTTCTGCTGATTGTTGAGCGCGAAGGTGAAGGGCTTTGCGATGAGCTTGTTGTCGACGTGGTACCAGAAGCCGGCACCGTGGATCTGGTTGGTGCCACTCTTGATCTGGACGTTGATGGCAGCTCCACCGGCGAGGCCCTGTTCAGCTGTGAAGCTGTTGGTGACCACGTTCACGGTTTCGATGGCTTCCAGAGACGGCACATAGGCGGTGATGTGGGGCAGCCAGGTCTGCTGGCTGGACGCACCGTCAATGCGGACGTTGTTACCCGCAGTGGGCGCACCGTTCACGTTGGAGGCGAGGGCGCGGGAGGGGTTGGTCGGCACGGAGTGCGCATTCTGGGGCGGGCTGAAACCCGGGATGGTAACCAGGATGTTCTGGTAGTTGCGACCAATCGGTACCGGAATGTTCGTTAGTTCCTTACCCGTTACTTCGGAACGCACGTTGGCTGTGTCGGTTTGCAGAGTGGCGGCGCTCGCTTCCACGCTGATGGCTTCGCTGATGGCACCCAGCTGCAGGGTGATATCGGCGCGCGTATTTGAGTTGGCTGTAATTGCGATACCCTTTTGGGCACCCGTCTTAAAACCCTCTTTGGTAACCTTGACTTCCCAGGTTCCGGTCACCACAGCGGCGAAGCTGAAGCCGCCGGAGTCGTTGGTGGTTGCCTGACGCTGGACGCCGGATTCGCTGATGATGGTAACGGTCGCGCCTGGAACGGCCGCCGACGTTTGATCGTTGATGGTGCCCACGAGGGTTCCGTTAAGAACCTGGGCCATAGACGAGATGGCGAAAAGGGCGAAACAAATCGCCAACACTAAAACTGTACGCAATACGCGTTGCATAGTAATCCCCTTAAGAAAAATCTAGTGCTGAAACCCCGTGTTTCAGCGAGTCTCGCTTAGTTTCGCTCCCGGGTAGAGGCGTTGTCAACCTATAGATTTCAAAAACGTTACGCATCGGACATCTACTAAATCCCGAAAAAACACACCAAGGTTGACTACCAAAATCCATAGATCACGACGGGATGTGCCAGCGACGCTTTGCGACTCTCCCCAAATCGTTTGCAATCGTTTGCGCGAGGTCAGTTTGCCCCTGCCGAATGGCCATATCTCCTGATTCCACAAGTACTTGCGGCGCTTTGGTTTGTCGGTCGCCCGGGCGTCGGCAGCCCCTATGGCATATGGAAACCCCGGAGTGTCGTTATCTGCCGGTTGGAGGATGCCGCCAAATTCGGCAAGTGCCTGGGGGTAGTGTTTCTGATTTGTGTATATTCTTCCCAGATGAAAGTGTGCCGGGCGCAGAGAGGGGTTGGCAGCAATGGCGCGCCGAAATAACCGGGTTGCGCGCTTCAAATCACCGGAGGTTTCCATAATCACGCCGAGGCTGCACAGGGCGTCCGCATGGGCCAGGTTGGCGCCGAAGGTGGCCTCCAATGCCACCCGAGCCTTTCGCACTCCGTGGGTCCAGGGTGATCGCCTTCCGGTAGGCCGTCTCCGCCTTTTCGGGCTGCGCCAACTGCGCGTACAAGGCGATCCGATTCACCAGAGCCTGGGTGTTTGCTGAAGCGCGCCTTGCGGGTGACCCGACGCTCACCTGGGTTGCGCGTAACAGACCCTGGGGACTCGAATCGGGCGCCTGCACCGCCGTCATGGCCGGGTCTTCCGTTGGCGGAGGGGCGAACGTGTCGGGAGCGTAGTTCTCGAGGGCACTTTCGGCGTCGGCGCGCCGCACCGTGGCGGGGGAAGAAGCTGATCGCGCGACCGAAACACTGCGCTGCCTCCTCAACCTTGATGGCATTGGCCTCGGCCGCACCAGGAGGCGGCGAGTGTGGGGTCCGAAATAGAGGACGGTTCCAAGACCGAGGCGTACAGGGACCGAATCCCGCAGCTTCAAGGAAGACCGCAACGCACCGGCCTGCGTCAGCATAGTTGCCGGAAGCGGCCATGACCACGCCGAGGCTCGATCACGGCACGGCCTGAGCGCTGAAGATCGCTCAAATCCATTACAGGAAGGGGAGGCAGGGTAACGGCGGGAAACAACTTTTGCCACACATCACCGTGGGGCCCGAGGTGATGTGCAGGCAGGGACGTCGGGGGGCTTGAATTAGGGCGCATACATCTGGCGGAGGAATAGCAAATGCAAAACGCCGGACCCCGACTTGAATCGGTGTCCGGCGTTTCGCTGTGTCGATTGCGGTTGTTGTTAGAAGACCAGCTTCAGAGCCATCTGAAGCTGGCGCATATTGGTTCTTGTTCCTGTGATCTGACCGAAACCGCCCGAAACGACGTTCGTGTTCGGATTGCCCCAGTTCGGATGATTCGGGAAGTTGAAGGCTTCCAGACGGAACTGGAGGTAACGGGACTCGCTAAACAGCTGGAAGTTCTTCAGCGCACTGAAATCCCAACTAACGATGCCAGGAGCATTCAGCGTGTTGCGACCCACGTTGCCGAAAGTTCCCGGAGCATTGATCACGAAAGCGGCCGTATTGAAGAAGCGCTGCGGGTCCTGCTGACCGCGGGGAAGATCGGCATCCACACCCGTCGAATTCGGACGATCAAAGAATCCGCCCGTGTTGGAGGTATCGTTGCCATTGGTCATGGTGATGGGGAAGCCGCTCTGCAGCGTGATGATGCTGCTGAGTTGCCACCCACCGGCCACTGCGTTGGCAACGGGGTTCGCGATTGCCATTTTGCGGCCTTTGCCAAAAGGCAGGTCCCACAGGGTCGAGGTGACGAAACGCTGATTCACATCGTGAGCGGAACGGGCGCGTTCGCACTGGCGGCAGTAGCTGTTCTGCGGGAACAGCGTGTCACCACCCTGGTTGCGAATTGCCGTGGCGGTATCAATCGACTTGGCCCACGTATAGCTCATCAGGTAGGTCAGGCCACTCGAATACCGCTTGGAGAACTTGGTCCCCAGCGAATGATAGTTGCCGTTGCCGCCGTTGTCCACCAACTGGATGCGACCGAAGTTCGGGAACGGGGAGCGCTCCGGAACCGACCGGCGGTCCGTTGCCGGATTCGAGGGGATGGCTTCATTCACCGCACGGAGTGACTCCAGACGGTGGCTGATGTTGCCCAGGTAGCCGACTTCGAGGACCGTGTTGCCCTTGAATTCCTTCTGGATGTTCATCATCATCTGCTGGCTGTATGGTGTCCGGCGATCAAACGGGTTAGCGAAGGTGTAGGGGCGGGGGACGTTCGCCACGCCACCGGCAATGGAAGCCAGTGAGTTTGACCAAGTCAGGTTCGGGAAGTTGGTGTTGGAGTTGTCACGCAAGCGACCGGCCAGATTGCGAGCCATGTCGAAGCGGGGGTTGCCAGTGTCTTGCGAGTAGAACATACCGACACCGGCACGAACCACCATGCCCCTGCCAGCTGCCCAGGAGATACCAAGCCGAGGGGCCCAGTCGTTTTTGTCCAGACCTACCAGGCGGTTGCCGAGGGAACCATCGCACTTCACAGCGATGTCCGTCCAGCGGATGGCTACGCCCTCGTAGCAGTTGCTCCGGGAGGCACCCTGGCGCATGAAGAACGGGTACTGGTTCCGGTCAGCGACGTTCGGATTTGCCAGGGTAGTGAACTGTTCGTTCGCTATGATGCCGTTGAAGAGCTGGCCGGTTCCGTTGGTCCAGGGCGGCGTGAACTCGTAACGCAGACCGGCATTTACGGTGACTTTGGAGTTGACTTTCCATGTGTCGTCGATGTAGCCGGCGAAACCTGTGGAACTGAACTTGGCCGAGGCGATCGAAACGGCTGCTTCCGCCTGGAACGTCTCACCCAGGAGGTAGTCCGCGAAGTTGTCGCCGCTTCGACCCGCCAGTGCCAGATTCCGGGTGGCGTTGTTAGTAAAGGTGAACTGACCGCGTGCAAACTGGTTGCCGACCTGGTTATATCGGTCAAACCGAACCTCGCCACCAATCTTGATGGAGTGCTTACCGCGAATGACGGAGAGGTTGTTGATGATCTGCATGGCTGAGTTGTTGTTCTCATACGGGCCTTCGGAGTCATTGCCGAAGCCGGCGTAGGCACCCTGCAGTGACACGCTCGGGATGCCCCACTGGACGGGAGGTCCGCTGGCCAGACCAGGAATCTTCAAGCCACCCACGACGTCTTTGGTGAAGGCCAGTTCGGTGCCATTGGTGTTGTAGAACTTGGTGTAACCAAAACGCGTTTCGTTCACCATGGAGGACGAAAGAACGCGCGTGTTGGAGACCATGTACTGCTTGAAGTTGGTCACAATCGCGGTACCGTTTTGCTTCAGACCCTCTGACTTCTGGTTTTCGTCACCCCAGCTGTACCGACCGGACCACTGCGAATTGCTGCTTTCCACCACATCAAAGCGACCGATAAACTGATCGCGATCGATCGGTCGACCGAGAGACTGGACGAAGTTGTTCTGCAGATTCGTCGAAGCGAGATTGGGGACCGGATAGTATTCCAGCAGAGCCTTGGAGACGGGATGGATCCTGGTGGACGGAATGACATTGCCCGGGAACATGGTCGCTGTGTTGACGCCGTTGACCACAGCGCGGGTGCGGGGATCAAAAATTCCCTGCGTCCGGAGACCGGCATTGGTCGTGTTGATGACGTCAGTAAAGTCGCCACCCTGCATCCCTGAGGTGGGAAGCGAAGACACCGACTGCACGTTGCGGCGCTGACGGTTCCACTCATAGTTCGTCATGAAGAACAGACGATCCTTACCGTTGACAACTTTCGGGATGGTGATGGGTCCGCCGAGGGTGAAGCCGAACTGGTTGAGGCGGAACGGGTCCTTCGCGGGGCGTGCGGTGGTGAAGGCGTAGTTCTTGGCATCCAGCTTTTCATTGCGGACGAAGCTGAACAGGGTTCCGTGGTACGCATTCGAACCGGACTTGGTCGAGATGTTAATCTGCGTGGCGCCACGACCGAACTCAGCCGGATAGATGCCGGACTGCACTTTGAATTCCTGCAGAGCGTCAATCGACGGCAGAACCACGAACGTGTTGAAGTTCGGGTCGGTGTTTTCCACACCGTCCAGGGTGTAGCGGTTGTACTGGGCGCGCTGACCACCGACGGAAATGCTCTGGTCGGTGCGAACGCCACCCTGACGGGAACCGGCCTGACCGGCGGACGGGAAGCCGAAGCTGACGTTGGGGGCGAGAGCCACCAATTGCAGAACGTTGCGACCGTTCAGGGGCAGTTCGACGATACGCTTGTTTTCAATAACCGTTCCGACCGTCGCGTTCTCGGTCTGCAGCAAAGCAGACTGGGCCGAGACTTCGACGGATTCAGATACTGCGCCAACCTGCATGTCCACATCGACGCGAACACTGGCCTGGACCTGAAGTTCCAGGTTCGTGCGGTTGAAGGACTTGAAACCAGCCTTCTCGGCGTGAAGCGTGTAGTTGCCGGGCTGCAGCGCGGGGAAAGCGTAAAGACCGTTGTCGTTGGACTGCGTGGTTCGGGTCGCGTTGGTTGCGACGTTGGTGATTTTGATGGTGGCACCGGAAACTGCGGCGGCAGACGGGTCGCGTACTTCACCCGAGATGTCGCCAAAAGTTTGTGCAAAAAGGCCCGCCTGCAGCAACAAAGCTGCAGCGGCAACAGAAAGAATCGATTTCATTGAGACTCCGTATTATTCGACTAAGAATTACCAACCCCGGAAACTTGCCGGGGACCGCTGAAACATAAAGACCCATGCTGACGATACCAGACTTTGGTTTGGGTCTGCAACGAATTTGAAATGAGGCCAGTTGTGCCGCCTTGCAGGATTGTGTGGGTTTCCACACCCGGACAGTCTGGATGTCTGTTTGGAACCGGAACGCAAAGAAAACGGGGCACCCCTTGCGGAGTGCCCCGTTTCCTTCGGACGAGCGACTACTTCTTAACTTCGGATGCTTTGCGGTGCGCCAATCTGCTGCAGGCTTCATCGACCGCAGTGGGATCAACAGCAGTGTTGCCTACCTCTACGAACGCAATCTTTCCATCAATGTCTACAACGTAGGAGACACGATTCGCCATGCCATCGGGGCGCAGGACGCCGTAGGCTTTCGCGGTGGAACGATCTTTGAAATCGCTGAGGATGGGGAATGAGAGCTTCAGTTGTTCTGCGAAGACTCTCTGGGAGGGGGTGTTGTCGGTACTAAGCCCAAAAACCTTCGTTTCATTACCTTCGAATTTTGCGATACCAGCCTGGTACGCGGTGAATTCCTTCGTTCAACCACCGGTGAACGCGGCCGGGAAGAATGCGAGAACCACAGGGTTCTTGCCCTTGAAATCGGCCAGGGTCACCTTTCCGCCCGTGGTCCCGGTCAGCGTGAAATTCGGTGCGATGTCGCCAACCTTGAGAGGTTGCGCATCGCCCGGCTGCTGGGCCACGAGCCCCGCGACTGACATGGC
>RGPS01000260.1 GCA_010084195.1 Terriglobia bacterium | reverse complement strand
ACGCACCTGAAATCCTTCGCTGGCCGTGGCCGTCACCACACTGACGGTTCGGCAACCCGAAGCCGGCGGCATGTACCTGTGGGCCCGCACCGATTACGGTCCGTGGCACGGCTTCCTCTGTTTCTGGGTTTACTGGATGGGGACAGCGTTCTGGTTTCCGGGGGCTGCCATGTTCTACATGAGCGCGGCGGGCTTCGGCAACAGCCGGCTGTCTCTGGTGCTGGCGTCGCTCGCGGCGATCTGGATCGCGCTGGGGACGAACATGATCGGGGTCCGAATTGGGAAATGGACCGAGAATCTGGGGGCGATTGCGTCGTGGATTTTGGCACTTCTGCTGGGGGCTGCGGCCGTGCTGGTCTGGCGGCAGAAGGGTTCGGCGACCGAGTTCCAATTGCTGCCGAGTCTGGACTGGAATACGATCAGCTTCTGGGCCTCGATTGCTTATGGCATGACCGGGTTCGAGGTAGCCGGCATGATGGGCGGGGAGATTCGAAATCCCGCGCGGGTGTTACCGCGTGCGGCCTGGTATTCGGCAATATTCAGCGTCCTGTTTTACGCGGGTTCAACGGCAGCCTTGCTGGTGATTTTACCAGCGGGACAGATCAGTGACTTGGATGGTCTGGGGCAAGTTGGGGAAACGGCGGGGAGAGTGCTGGGGGTGTCGTGGCTGGCGCCTGTGATCGCCGCGCTGGTGCTCTGTTCGGCGGTGGGGCAGTTTGGGGGCCTTGGATCGTCGGCATCGCGGATGCCCTTCGCTGCGGGTGTGGATGGGTTATTGCCCGCTGCATTTGGAAAGCTGCATCCGAGATGGCAGACTCCATGGCTGTCGATTGCCGCCATCGGTCTGGTGGCTTCGATTTTGCTGCTGCTGATTCAGTTGGGGGATACGGCTCGGGCGGCGTACCAAACGGTGATCTCGCTGATGGTGATTTCCGGGTTCCTCCCCTATGTCTACGTATTTGGAAGTGCGTGGAAAGCCGGGAAACGGCTGAGTGCGGTGCTGGGGTGGTCGGTGTCCGCCCTGGCGATTCTATGCTCGCTGGTGCCGTCGGGGGACATTCACAATGTGTGGCTGTTTGAGCTGAAGCTGGCGGTGGGGACGGCGGCGGTGGTGGGATCGGGGTATCTGGTTTATCGCGGGGGTACCGCAGCAAAAGTAATTTGAGCTGTTTTTCTTAAGGTTGGCACATGTGCGGGCAGGGAGACGGGGGACCCGGCGACTGCGGGTAGCCGGGTGTGGCGATTTGCGGGAGTAGGTTAAAGATGCCCGCCGACTGGTTTGCTGCCGTATGTGTATTTGAGATGAAGCTGGCAACAGCTATGCAAATTCGAGTCGACTGAGGACAATATTCTCGCGACGGACATGCGCCAGATCGTACCGGGCCTGCTGAAGCAGCCAGCCTTCTTCGCTGCCTCCGAAGACCCGGGCCAGTCGGACGGCCATGTCGGGTGAGATCCCGCGCTTCTGGTTAACCAGTTCGGAAAGCGTATTGCGGGTCACCCCAAGGGCAGCGGCGGCATTCGTAATTGTCAGGCCCAGCGGCTCAATGCATTCCTGGAGAACGATGAGGCCGGGGTGCGGTGGATTCTTCATGTTCACGGATTCCTTCCCACAGTGGTAATCGACATAGTCAACATCCTGGGATTTCTCAGCGAAAAGAGATGGGGACTTCGGTGTAGCTGCCGATTGTGGCGGCTTCAACAGCCGCCACAATCGCCTGGCGACTCAACTTGACACGGTGCCAGTGGGTGCAACCGGTCAGGACTACGATGGCTATACGTCGCCCTACCAGATTCTGCTGGTAGCGAATTCTCCGGTCGGTGGTCAGAAATAATTCGAAGCCTGGATCCTCGGCCAGCCGCAGCAGCTCTCCATTGCCGAGTTGTTCCCAGCCCTGGTAACGAGCCAGCGTGACCTCGTTAGGCCTCATCGACCACTTCAGCGGGGCTGGCGTTCCATTGTCAAACAGAATTCGCATAAGCGCGCGGAGTCAGTGCGTCGAGGTCCGGCTGCTCGAGACTTTGAGACACAAAAGCGAGGAGCTCGACAATTTGATCCTTTGAGACATCGAATATTTCGGCAACCTCCTCCGCGCTCAAATCCTGCAGGTTATCGAAAATGGTGGCAACCGGCATGCGGGTGTTACGGAGGACCCACTCTCCACTTCGCCTGTCGGGAACGCTCTCCACCGCAGGGCATTTGGACCAGTCAAGAATCGACATCATTTCCCTCCACGTCTCCAGATTAACTTAGTTTTAGCGCTTCAGCAGCGGCTCAAGCTTAGCGGCGAGTTGATCGAGACTCAGATTGCCCGGGTTGTAGAGGCGGACGGTTCCGGCTGCGTCGATCAGAACCATGGTCGGCGTGCTGCTGACGCCGTAGACTCCGAAATTCTCTTCGCTGACCGGGACTTCAATATCCCCCAGACCCTTGTAGAACTGGGAGTGGATGGCCTTCATGTAGGCGGTCTCGACATTGCGGGGGGCGTCGTCCCCGCCCCCGACGTAACCATAGTGCTGGGTGGGGGCGATGACTTCCAGACCTCGGGCACCGTACCGCTTCTGGAGTTCCGCAACAATGGCGACCTGATTCTTGCAGTCGATGCACCAGTGGGCCCAGAAGAAGAGCAGGACGGGGTGGCCGAGGTGTTTGGCGAGCAGTTGGGGTTTGCGCGCCGTCAGGCCTGGGGCAGCTTCAAGAGGAGGAGCGGGCTTGCCTTCGAGCGACAGGACGTTGAGGTTCTTTTGGATGCGGGCACGGATGGAGGTGCTCTTCCAGCGAGTCGCTTCGTCGCGGAGGAAGCCGACGGCCTGATCGCGGCGCCCGGTTGCGGCTGCGACCTGACCCTGAACTTCGATGGAGGCTCCTAATGCAGTTGCGAGGCTGGGGACGGCATCGAGACGTCCGTTGCCCAGTCGCGCCAGCACCAGTTTGCGAACCTCAGCCGCGGTTTCTTCGGCTTTGGCATAGTTCCTGGCTTTGAGTTCTCCGCGCCCGAGCCAGGAGAGACATTCGAGGTATTCGGGGGTGTTGCCAGCGGCTCGGTGATAGAGGTCGAGGGTCTGGCGAGCGCGGGGAACGTCACCGGCCATAGCTGCTATTCGCACCTGATAAACGATCAGGGATTCGGCGGACAGACAGAAACAGAGCAGGAAGAGGGCAAGCCAGCGGAGTCTCATGAGTGTCTTATCAGTTTAACCATTTTCAGTTCAGGCGGTAAATTTCTTGCCGGCTGCGGCCAATTGGCGGAGAAGGTCGGCCGGAGCCCAGAATTCGGAGCCGTGGACTTTTTCGAATTCCTCCACGCGGGCCAGAACTTTGTCCAGGCCGACAGTGTCGGCGTAGAACATGGGGCCTCCCCGCCAGGCCGGGAAGCCGTACCCGTTGAGGTAGATGATGTCGATATCGACAGCGCGGATGGCGATGCCTTCTTCGAGGATCTTTGCGGCTTCGTTCACCATCGCGAACATGCAGCGGTCGAGGATCTCTTCACGGGAGATCTGGCGGCGGGTGATACCCGCTGCGGCAGCAACTTCTTCGATCAGGCGAACGACTTCCGGGTCCGCTGAGGGGGTGCGGTTTTCGTCGTATTTGGAGAAACCGGCACCGGTCTTTTGGCCCCACCGTCCGGCTTCGTAGAGGCGGTCGGAGATCAGGGGGCGGCGGACTCCTGATTTTTCGAGATGCTTTGATTCCTGACGGATTCTCCAGCCGACGTCGATGCCGGCGAGGTCGGTCATTGCGAGGGGTCCCATGGCCATGCCGAAGTCGTAGAGGGTACTGTTGATGTCTTCGACGGTGCCCCCTTCTTCGGCGAGGAACTGGGCTTCGCGGAGGTAGACGTGGACCATGCGGTTGCCGATGAAACCGCGGCAGTTGCCGGCGAGCACGCCGATTTTGCCGAGCTTCTTCGCCAGAGCCATGGAGGTAGCGATGACGGTCTTACTGGTGGCTTTGCCCCGCACGATTTCGAGGAGGCGCATGACGTTGGCCGGGCTGAAGAAGTGGTGTCCGATAACGGCTTCGGGGCGTTTGGTAGCGCTGGCGATTTCGTCGATGTCGAGCGTGGAAGTGTTGGTCGCCAGGATGCAGTCGGGTTTGGCGATGGCATCGAGAGTGGCGAAAATCTCTTTTTTGAGCGCCAGGCTTTCGAAGACGGCTTCGCAGATAATGTCGGCGTGCTCGAACCCGTCCCAGGTAAGTTGAGGGGTGATGAGAGCCATGCGGCGATCCATTTCTTCCTGCGAGAAGCGACCCTTTTTTACTGAGTTGGCGTAGTTCTTGCGTATGATGCCGAGGCCCTTGTCGAGGGCTTCTTGTGTGGTTTCACGGAGGATCACGGGGATTCCGGCATTCGCGTAGTTCATGGCGATGCCGCCGCCCATAGTGCCGGCTCCGATTACGGCGGCGCGGCGAATGGTGGTGGTTGGCGTTTCTTTGGGAATGTCCGGGATCTTCGCGACGGTGCGTTCGCCGAAGAAGGCGTGGATGAGGGACTTTGACTGCGTGTTGTGGAGGCAGCGGACGAAGATCTCACGTTCGAGGCGGCAGCCTTCGTCGAAGGGGAGGGACGAATTGCGGACGGATTCGAGGGCGGCGAGGGGGGCTTCCTGGCCTCGGCGGGTCCGGGTGGCTTCGGTGTGGAGCTGGTGGAAGATGGTGGGGTCAGAGATGATGGCTTCGCGTTCACGGATCTTCACGAAGGGTTGGGAGGCGATTTCGCGGGCGAAGGCGAGGGCTCCTTCGAGGAGGTCACCGTCGATGATGCGGTCTACGAGGCCGGCAGCGAGGGCGGCTTTGGCTCCGATGGGTTCGCCGAAGACACACATGCGGGCAGCGACGGCGAAGTCGGTGGCGAGACGGGGGAGTCGCTGGGTTCCGGCGGCTCCGGGGATGAGGCCGATTTTGACTTCCGGCTGGCCGATCTTGCCTGCGGGGGCAATGACCCGATAGTGGCCGCCCATGGCGACTTCGAAGCCACCACCGAACGCGGTGCCGTGGAGGGCCATCACAACCGGCAGGGGAGAGTCTTCGATGCTGCGGATGATGGCGGGAAGATCGACTGGCTTGGTGGTTCCGGCGACGACTTTACCGAATTCCCGGATGTCGGCCCCGGCGATGAACGTGGTACCCGCACCGATGACAACAATGGCGGTCGTAGCGGGGTTCGCGACCGCGTCGGCGATGCAGGCGGCGAGCCCCTCGGGCACTCCGGGGCTCAGAGCGTTAACCGGCGGGTTGTCGATGGTGACAACTGCGATATCGGAGTGGACAGAGAGCTTTACGAGTTCGTTCATAGTCAGTTGTTAGTATGCCAAGCCACGCGGAGGAATGACGCGAGTAAACTCGCGTGTCCGGCTGATTGTTAGTATGCGAAGGTGACTGGTGCGGAAAGTTTACTGCGAACGCTTGTGACCAACGGCGTCGATACCTGCTTTATGAACCCGGGCACGTCGGAGATGCATTTTGTGGCTGCGCTGGATCGCGTGCCCGGTATGCGCGGCGTGCTCTGCCTGTTTGAGGGCGTGTGTTCGGGGGCTGCGGATGGCTATGCGAGGGTGCTGGGGCAACCAGCATCGACATTGCTTCATTTGGGGCCAGGGCTGGCAAATGGCCTTGCGAATTTCCATAATGCGCGAAAGGCGCGGTCGCCGATCGTCAATATCGTGGGCGAACATGCGACCCCTCATTTGGCGGTGGATGCACCGCTGAGTGCGGACATTGCCACATTTGCGAAGACAGTGTCGGGGTTCGTGCGAACGGCTACTTCGGCGGATGATATCGGGCAGGCCACGGCTGAGACGATTCTGGCTGCGTGGGGGCCGCCGGGTGTGGTGGCGAGTTTGATTATTCCGGCGGATTATTCGTGGTCGGAAGCGATGTTGGGGGGGCCGGTGGTGGTGCCGAAGATTCGGACGATGCCGGATTTCGGGAGGCTGGAGAAGGCCGCTGAACTGCTTCGAAAGCCGGGAACGGCGATTCTGCTGGGTGGGGCGGCGTCGAACCAGAAAGCCCTGGAGGCTGGTGCCCGGCTGGCGGCGGCTACGGGTGTGAAGGTTGAACAACTTGGGCCAATGGCCGCCCGCTGTGACGAGATAGAGCGCAACCTTGAGACCAAGCTTGCCAACACCAATGAAATCTTGGAAGCTTACACCCGCATCCTGAGGGAATTCAAGTTAAATCGGGTTGATGCTGAGCGGTATAAACGAGTCCAAGATACCATCCATGAACCCCTGCGGAAAATCACGCTGGTCGAATTCCCCGCGACCTCAAGGGCGATTGATTCCTTCCGCAAGGCACTTGAAGATTCCTCCCTGACCTTGGATAAACGGGTTGAGGCTTCGCGAACTGCACTTGCGGAATCCCGTTCCCAATTCAAGAAACTTCTG
>RGPS01000259.1 GCA_010084195.1 Terriglobia bacterium | reverse complement strand
CCGTTCGCAACCGGCATGACGCTGGTTTGTGATGACGGCGGTGCTGTCGCGGCGGGGCAAACACCGGTAATTCCGACCTTGTAGATTAAGCTGGTTCGTGGAGTCAGATATAACTACAAGATTCGTGAAAAACATCGTCCGCAGTCTTGTTCAGGGGGGGCTGGGGCTGGTTTTACTGCTGGCAACGCCCCTTTCCGGCCAGCAGCCGACCACTCCTTTTGAGACGCCTGGCGCTGCGGTACCCAAGCCTGCGACCCCTGCTGCGACAGCCCTGGACAAGGGCAGCACGCCCGGTGCAGCGGAGGTTGTCCCTGCGGCGACACCTGCGACTGCCCGGCCATCTTCTGACCGGACGACGCTGAATCTGCTCGGGCAGGAAGACAGTTCAAAAGGCGAGGCGAAGCGCAACGAAAACGTCTCCCTGACGCTGATTGACAATAATGTCCTCAAAGAACTGAATCAGCGGATGGGCACCACCGCCACTGTGATCGCTGAATTTACCGCAGACCGGAACTACTTTGGGACGGAATACGGCGGGGCCCCCGGGTCGCCTCTCCACCTGACTTCTTCGGCAGGCCGGAGCTTCAAAGGCGAGTTGAACTGGGGCCACAACAACAGCATTGTGAATGCGAGGTCATTCTTTCAGGTGGGTGGGGTTCGCCCTTCCCGCGCCAATGACTACGGGTTTCTGTTTTCCACCCGCATCTGGAAAGGCGGGTATTTGTCGATGTCCGGCAGCCAGCGCAAGTCTCGGGGCCAGGTGAACGGCAATGTTCTGGTGCCGGGGGCGAATGAACGGATTCCCACCGTCACGGATCCGGCTACCAGGGCGTTCGTGCTGCGGATTCTTCAGGCGTACCCTTTGCAGTTGCCCAACCGGACCGATATCAACCCGCGCGCCCTCAACACAAATGCTGCGCAGAATATCGACAACGAGCAGCTTTCCGCCACCCTCGATCAGAACCTGGGAAAGCGGGATCGGCTTACACTTCGGCATAACTTTACCCTGCAAAATGTGAATGGTTTCGAGTTGGTGGTGGGCCAGAATCCGAATACCACGACCCGCAATCACGATGCCCGGGCTACCTGGTCACACACGGTCAGCCCGGCCACGACAATGGATGTTTCTGCGGCGTTCGGGCGGACCGGGTCACTGATTCTTCCCAAGGGTTCGGCCCTGCCGAATGATTTTCAGTTCCAGCGGCTCATCGAAACGATCGGCCCCGGCGGGAACATTCCCCTGGATCGGACGCAGAACGTCTACCGCGTCGCGGCGCGGGTCCGCCACGTGAGGGGTAATCATTCCGTGTCGGCAGGGTTTGAGTTCAATCGGAAGCAGATTAACGGCTCTGAGAGCAATGACAATCGCGGCGTCTTCCAGTTCCGGCGCGATTTTGGCCGCGACATGATTGGAAATCTGCTGGCCGGGACGCCAAGCGCGTATCATCGGGCAATCGGGGAAACGCATCGTGGGTACCGGGCCACCACGCCGGTTGCTTACGGAAGTGACTCGTGGAAAGCGACGAAGCGCCTGACGTTACACCTGGGACTTCGTTATGAGCCGACGCCGCGCCCGAGCGAGGTCAATCGACTCAGCATCATACCCTATTCGTGCGACTGCAACAATCTGGCGCCGTCCTTCGCATTCGCCTACCGACCGGGTCGGAGTCTGGGCGTCCTGCGAGGAGCGTACAGCATTCAGTACGGCGAAATCTTCTCTGTCACCTATATGCAGACCCGCTACAACGCTCCCGGGGTGCAGAGTGTGAACGTTCCGGCACCGGATCTGGTGAATCCTCTCAAAGGGTATTCGTTAAGCCAGAATGCCGAGACCCGGACGGATTTGTTTAAGATTGACCCTCGGCTGGTGGTGCCCTACTCCCATGAGTACAACCTCAGCTGGGAGTTCCGCACGACGAAGGGCTGGCTCCTCGATCTGGGGTACGCCGGCAGCCGGTCGCACAAACTTCTCAGCGCCTGGTATACAAACCGGGCGCGTCTGGTGCCAGGTATTGAGCCGACCACGCAGAATCTAAATGAGCGCCGCCCGGACTCCCGTTATACCGATGTTTACTACACTTTCAACGCTTCCAGGGCTTACTACGACGCAGCCAAAGTGACCTTGCGGGTGCCTCGGCTGGGGGGGCTGAACGTGGAGACTTCCTACTGGCTGAGCAAGTCCATTGACATCGGCGCGGACTATACCAACACCGCATTTGGCCGTGACGTCCGCCAGAATCGAGCCCCTTCAGAGTTTGGTGTCAATGCCCGCATGAAGGGACTGAGCAACTTCGACCAGCCGCATGCTTTCATGCTCAATGCGATTTACTCGGCTCCGAAGCGCGGGCCCATGGGCAAAGGGGGAAAGCTGTTCGGTTCGTGGCAGCTGGCTGCAGTCATGCTGGCAAAGACGGGAACGCCGTTTAATATCGATACTGGTTCCGATGCCCCGGGTTTCGGCAACGCGGACGGTGTTCTGGACGACCGGCCCAATCTCCTCGACCCCAGAGTTTTAGGGGCGCACGTGGACCACCCGGATAAGTCGGTGGCGCAACTTCCTGCCTCGGCGTTTAGTTTTCCCACCCTGCAGCAGATCACCGGGAATCTGGGACGCAATACATTCCGCAAGGACGGCATTGCCAACGTGAATGCCAGCCTGTCCCGAAGTTTTCAGTTGGGCAACAGTGACAAGACGATGTATCTCAGGGCCGAAGCCCTGAACTTTACCAATCACCCCCAGTTTGAGGTTCCCGGAAACCGGTTGAGTGAAGGGAATTTTGGTCAGATCACCAACACGCTGAATGACGGGCGGGCGTTCCGCCTTCTGCTGCGCCTCACTTTTTGAAGTCGTCGTCGGCAAGTCGAAAAGGCGGCAGTGTTCAGTTCAGCGCTTGAGATACTGTCGAAACCAGCTATCTGCGGTGAGATCTATTCGAGCGCAGCCCTCATCGACAGCTGGAATCACGACTGTGGTCTGGCCTCTCCGAGGGTGGGTTGTACCTGTCCACCTGGGACGGCAGGGTCTATGGGTGCGGCCTGCCCGGTCGAAAGTGATTTAAGTATTATTCTTAACGTATTAGGGCGCGTCCGAGTACGGCATTGGACAGCTCTATGCCTTGACTTCTCTTCGTATCGTTGATAGCATCCTGCTTAAGTTGCTGCCCCGATTGGCCTGAGCACAGGCTTCAGGTCCCGGAAGGGCGTGAAAAGTCAGCCCTACAGAGTGGGAGAAATATCCAGTGAGAGTCGGTACGTTGCGTCTGAATGCATGTGTTTTGCTGTTGGCGTCGATTGCCGCAGCCCAAAGTGACCGTGGAACGATCACGGGAACTGTTAGCGACCCGGCGAGCGCCGTAGTCCCTAATGCTGCCGTCGTGGCTACAAACACGGAAACCGGGTCGCTTTATCAGACGGTTACTACCGCCACCGGAAACTTTACGGTGCTTTCGCTCCCGGCAGGGGCTTACACGGTGACCGTTGAGGCGCCCGGGTTCCGCAAATACATCGCGCAAAACGTTCGGGTGGCAGTGGCTCAGGTGACGCGACTCGATGTCTCGTTGGACGTCGGTGCCACTACGGAGTCGATCACGGTGGAAGGCACAGCACCGCAGCTCAAATCAGAGAGTGTTGAACAGAGTATTAACGTGACGGGAGACCGAATTAATGCGTTGCCTCTGAATTTTGGCGGGGGCGGCGGCAATATCGGTGGCCTTCGGGCACCGCTTACTTTCATGACGCTTTCTCCGGGTGTCTCAGGCAACGGAACAGCCGGACGGGTCAACGGACAGGCTGCGAATACCTTCCGCGTCTTCGTGGACGGCCAGGACACTACGAATAACAACGACACGTCATCGACGGCAGGTCAGCCGTCCGTCGAAATGATTGAAGAATTCTCCCTGCAGACGAGCAATTTCTCGGCTGAGTTCGGGCAGGTGGCGGGCGGCATGTTCACGTTCGCGACGCGCAGCGGCACGAATAATTTGCACGGTACCCTTTACGAGTACTTCAACAACGAAGCTCTGGATGCGCGGAAGCCGTTTGTGAACACCAAGCCGATCAGCCGCAAGCACGATTTCGGGTTTTCGCTCAGCGGACCGATCTGGATCCCCAAGGTTTACAACGGTCGCAACAAGACGTTCTTCTTCATCAACTGGGAAGAGTTCCGCAATGACATTTCGGCGCTGGGGGCCGTCAACACGGTCCCGACCGACGCCTATCGTAACGGCGATTTCAGCGGTGCCCTGACCGGGCGCGTCCTGAATGGCACAGACCCGCTCGGTCGCCAGATGTTTGAGAACGTGATCTACGATCCGAAGTCGAACCAGACGGTAAATGGCCGTGTGGTTCGGAATCCCTTTACAGGCAACAGAATCCCGCTGTCGCAGATCGATCCGGTAGCCCTGAAAATGCAGGCCCTGATTCCGCGGGCGCAGTTCGCGGGCAACATCAATAACTGGAGCCAGGCCCCGAAGTACAACAAGATCTCGGCGACGCCTGCAATCAAGATTGACCACAGTATCAATCCGTCGCACAAGCTTTCGTTCTATCTCAACAAGAACTGGAATCACACAGTCCAGAACGGTCAGGACGGGCTGCCGATTCCGCTCACTGCCTTCCGGGATCAACGGACGTACACGTATACGACCCGGCTGAATTATGACGCGACCCTCTCGCCGACACTGATTTTGCATGCCGGAGCGGGCTTCCTCCGATTCCTGAACCCGGACAGTTCCCCGTCGCAGGTACTGGAGTACGACTCCGCCGGCCTGCTGGGGTTCAAGGGCAGTGCGGTGGGCGGCGGCTTCCCCCGCATCACCGGCTTAACCTCGAACCAGGGCGGCATGTTCGGCATGGGCCCGACCAACGCCAACTACTACTGGTATGGCAAGCTGACCGCGCCTGTGAGTGTTACCTGGGTAAACGGCAATCACACTTACAAGATTGGTGGCGAGTACCGGCTGGAAAGCTACACGGACCGCAATACGCGCGGGGCCAGCGGCGTGCTGAACTTCACAGCAAACGAGTCGGGTCTCCCTTCCACACAGGGTCAAAATCTGGGTGGAGGAAGCGTCGGCTTCCCGTACGCCAGCTTCCTGCTGGGTTCCGTGAACAACGGTACAGTCAACGCGCCGCAGGATCCGCAGTGGCGCAATTCGCGCTGGGGCCTGTTCCTTCAGGACACCTGGAAGTTCACGCGTAAGATCACTTTCGACTACGGCCTGCGCTGGGATCTGATGGACCAGGGCCACGAGATCTGGAACCGCAACAGCATGTTCGGACCCTCGATTTCGAATCCTTCCGCAGGCGGCTTGAAGGGCGGTATGGTCTACGAAGGGAATGGCCCGGGGCGCTGCAACTGCAAGTTTATTCCGCGTTACCCCTACGCTATCGGACCCCGTTTGGGCGTGGCGTGGCAGGCGACCCCCAAGACTGTGGTCAGGGCCGGCTGGGGCGTAGTTTACGCCAATCTGGCTACTTACCAGTACTTCACCAACTCAGCCATTCTCGGCGTGGGTATCGACCAGCTTGCCTTCCAGAATCCGAACTTCGGCGAACCCTCGATTGTGCTTCAACAAGGCATGGTCTACAACAAGGCCGATCTCACCAGGGTCACGCTCGATCCGGGCGGGCGTCCCACGCCGGGAACGGTGACATCGCCCAACTACTACCTGGACCCCAATGCGGGCAGGCCGGGCCGCATCCACCAGTGGAATATCAGTGTGCAGCGCGAACTGATGAAGAACCTGGTGGTAGAAGCTGCTTACGTTGGCAATCGCGGCGCGTGGCTGACGGGAGCGAACGGTCTCTCGAATATGAATGCACTGTCGGACTCCCGCTTGGCGCAGTTTGGCCTGAGCAGGACGAATCCGGCGGACATCCAGCTACTGACCTCCACCATCAACTCACCGCTGGCGGTGAGCCGCGGGTTCAAGGCACCCTACGCCGGCTTCCCCACAGGGCAGACGGTGGCGCAGAGCCTTCGCCCGTTCCCGCAGTTCAGCAGTTCACTGAATCCGACGTGGGCACCCTTGGGCAATAACTGGTACGACTCACTACAGGCGAAGGTCACGAAGCGGTATTCTCACGGTCTCGACTTCACGACGGCGTTCACGTGGTCAAAGGAACAGACAACCGGGCAGGCCATCAACGATGCGTTCAACCGTCCCAACCAGAAGTCGCTGGTCGGCACATCGCAGCCGCTGATGCTGGTGACTGCTTTCAACTACGAGACCCCGAAACTGACGGCAAACAAGCTTGTCCGGCAGGTGGCAGGCGGCTGGACGGTGGGTGGAGTTTTCCGGTATTTGAGCGGACTTCCGATCCCCGTTCCTGCATCGCAGGCCAACATGAATGCTGTGGCCTTCCAGAATACCCGGATGAACCGTGTGGCGGGCGAACCTTTGTACACGAAGGATCTGAACTGCCACTGCATCGACCCGAACAAGGACTTCGTTTTGAATTCGAAGGCCTGGACGGACGTGCCGCAGGGTCAGTGGGGTGTTTCGGCACCCTTCTATAACGACTTCCGCTACGCGAGATTTCCGAGTGAACAGATCAGCCT
>RGPS01000258.1 GCA_010084195.1 Terriglobia bacterium | reverse complement strand
CCTGCGCGGAGAGCGCCGAGGCCGACAGGAGGACGAGAAATGTGGCGTTGATCCGCATGATCCGGGCAAATTCCTTCACCACCGTAGCACTCGGACCACCGCGCTGAAACATGGCAGCGGTCCGAGGCTGGCGGGAAGTGGGGAAACCCGGGAGGTTTAGAACCTGAGGTGCATGGCCATCTGGATCAGGCGAGGGCCATTCGCCTGCGTGGTGATGACCCCGAAGGTGTTGTTGGCGCTAACGGTCTGGGCGGTATTGGGCCGACCAAACTGCACACGATTAAACAGGTTGAAAATCTCCGCGCGGAATTCCAGGTTGTACCGTTCCCGGAAGGAGGTCTTCTTGACCAGCGAGAAATCGTAGTTGGCGATGCCGGGGCCACGCACGCCGGGATCCGTCCGGCTGGCATTGCCGAACGTGTACGCGGCCGGAGCCGTGTAGCAGGCGGTGTTAAAGAACTTGTTGATCCGCGACTGGACAGCACCTTCGACGTTCCGAACGCAGTCGGCCACCAGGTTCGGGCGAGAGTTGCCCCCGAACGAATTGGTGAGGTTCGGGGTAGAGGTGAAGCCGAGCGGGAAGCCCTTCTGGAACGTGGAGACACCGTTGACCCCCCAGCCGGAAATCACCCTATCCGCCAGGCCGGTAATACCACTGAGAAAACGGTGGCCTTTGCCGAACGGCAGACCGACGACGTAACTGAGCGTAAGCCGCTGGCGGGCATCGAAACTGGAAATGGATTTTTCCAGATTCAGGTTATTGAAGTTCTGAAAGGCGGCGGTTTGGCCACTCTCGAGCCACGGGGTACTGGTTTCAATGTTGCCCATGATCTTCGAAAACGTGTACGCTCCCAAGATGGTACCGGCCGAGTAGCGCTTTTCGGTACGCACAGTCATGGCGTGATAGGTGCTGGTGCCTGTATAGCCGCCCGCATCGATCACGCTCTGGTATTGCGGGAACGGGCGCAGCAACTGACCGTATTGGACGGTGGGTTGAGAGAGTGGCCCCGACGTGATGATGCCGAGGAAGGGATTCGCAACAGAGCTCACGAGCTGGCTGCCGAGCGACAGGTACTTGTCTGCGAGCTGGTTCAACTGCGTGCCGCTGTTGGGAAGGTGAACGCCCCGGGATCCCGCGTAGGCGACTTCCACGACCATGCCGGTGGGCAACTGGCGCTGGATACCAAAATTCCACTGCAGCATGTACGGCTGGCGCGAGTTGGCAAGAATGGCTGAGTTGCCACCGCCGGATGTGGAATTAAAATTACCGCCCAGAAGTACGCGCTGGTAATTTGACGAACGCCCCGGGGCAAGGATCAGACCATTTGGGAAAGGATTGCTCAGGACCGCTGAAGGCGTCTGCTGACTATCCACAGTGCTGACCATGGCATTGCTGGCGATATTGACCGCGTTCTGGTACGGCGATTCAACAAAGACGGCATCGGCAGGGGTGAAGAAGAGGCCGCCGCCACCGCGAATGACCGTAAGCGAGTTGAGGCGATAAGCACCGCCGATACGGGGCGCGAACAGATTCACTTTTTCAGGCTTCAAGCCCCGCCCGGGCTGTGCCTCGCTGTCCACCAGATCAAAAGCCCCCTTCAACGGCTGCCCGTTGAGAGACACCAGCGAGTTAGTGGCCGAGGGATTGAAGGTGGCCATGTTGTTGTTACGTTCACGCCATGTACCGGGCACTTCGTACCGGAGCCCCAGCGTCAGCGTGAGCCGCTGCGTGGGCTGCCAGGTGTCCGTAATGTAGTAGCCCTGGTAGTACATATTCGAGGCCGTGATATTTGGAATATTCAGAGTCCCGACAGACGGTGAACCGATCAGGAACGAAGCCAGAGAATTGCCCGAGGCCCCCGGGCTGAGAGCGTTTCGGGAGGTAAAGACATTGCTGAAGGTATACGCACCGCCCGGCGAGTTGATCTGGAAGAAGTTGGAATCCACCCGACGACCTTCGCCGCCGACTTTCAACTGATGCTTGCCGGCAAACTTTGAGACACTGCCGGAAAGGGCATAGCTGTTGTTGCGGCTGCTGATGCGCTGCCCGCCACCGGCACCATAGTCACCACTGAAGTTCATGGTTGGGTAGGTCCCGAGGAAGACGCTCTTGAAGTAGGAGGGGAGCCCAAGCGAAGTCAGGTCCAGTGAGCCCGCCGGGGTCTTCAAATCCCGGTCATAGCTGAACCTCAGAAATGAAGCGCGAACGTCGGCAACCATGGTGGGGCTGATGCTGTACGTGTCTCCGATGGTGGCCTGGTAAGTGGTGAAGTTCTCGGGATTCGAACCGCCCACGTAGTAGGGAGAATTAGAGTAGGCGTTGCCTCCGATGTTGGCGAGCGTCCACTGCGTATACCGCCCGAAGATGCGCTGTTTCTCGCTGACAGTGTGATCAACACGAACATTCCCCTGATCGTTGTCACCGCCGGAGGGCACGTTTGCCGAAAAATTCAGGAGATTGGTGAACTGGTTCGCGGCGGTGTTGGGAGCTCCGAAAAGTTTGGTAGATAACTGCCTGGAGAAGGGGTCGATGCGGCTGGTCGGAACGGTGTTGTTGGGAAATTGCGAGCGCGTGATGGTGGCCCCGGCAGGGCAGGCAGCGTTGGTTAGTCTGCCGCAGGTGGTGAGAGGATCGTAAATGGGAATCACGGCACCGGCGGTGTTCCGATAGCCGGAAAAGTCACCCGTGAGCATGGGCGCAGTGGGGACAGTAGTGATGAAGTTGTTGCTGGACCGCTGCCGATAGGCCTCGTAGCTGCCGAAGATGAAGAGGCGGTCTTTCTTAACGGGGCCGCCGACCGTTCCTCCGTACTGATTTTGCACGTAGGCAGGCTTTCCTGCCCCCGTTGCGTTGGCGAAAAACGTGCTCGAATTGAGTGACCGGTTCCTGAGAAATTCGTACAGGCTGCCATGGAACTGGTTGGTGCCGGACTTGGAAAGAAGGTTGATCACACCCCCGGTGTAGCGACCATATTCGGCCGTGTTGTTGCTCACCTGAACGCGAAACTCAGAGATAGCGTCCTGGGTAGGGACGAGGGTAGTCAGATTGCCGTAGTTGACATTGAGAGGAGCGCCGTCGAGGAACGAAGCGCTCTGGTTGGCCTGGCCACCACCAATCTGGAAGTTACCGGCTGCGAAAATATTCTGCCCCTGCAGATTCCCCATGGAGCCGCCCTGCGGCACAACCCCGGGAACCAGAGCGACAAGATTGAGAACGTTGCGCCCATTGAGGGGCATTTCCTGGACGGTTTTCTGGTCAATAACCTGACTCAGCGTAGCGTTCTCACTTTGGATCAGAGGGGCGCTGTCGGTGACAACAACGCTTTGCGTGGTGTCACCCACTTCGAGCGCCACATCAACGCGGACCACCGCAGCCACTTCCACCTGAACGTTGGTGCGGGTCTGCCGTTTAAAGCCAGGTTGCTCAATTTCGAGCCGGTAGTTTCCTGGGTTGAGATCGACGAAGCGGAAGGTGCCATCGGCACCGGACGGGGCCGCTTTCCGTTCGTTTGTATCGCTGCTGGTGAGGGTGACGCTGGCACCGGAGATGGAGCCGCCTGAAGCGTCAGCCACCGTGCCGACGATGGAACCATGGAAGCTTTGAGCCTGGATGGCAGAGGCAAACAGGAGCAGCAAAATGCAGCAAGTCATGATGCGGTTCATGATGACGTGATGCTCTGAAATACCGCTACACAATAAACGCAAACCCAATAAACGTGAACTCATGGCCACTCCATTCGTAGGCTGTTAAGACCCTGTGCGGGCTTTCGCCCGTATACCTGTCATACAGGTATACGCTGGAACGTTATCACACATTCGCACAGACTGGCAACGTTTTAATCAATAATAACGGGGTGGCTGGCGAATGTTCGACGTGAAATCTCCGGCACCGGGAAAAACCACGATGGCGCTCATCTGTTTAACAGGTCAAATAGCTCTGCCCTCCCGCGAACGCGGGAGGGCAGACAAACTACTGTTCGTGGGTACGGAACTACTTCAGCGGCTTACCGACAATAGTTGCTGCGGTCGTGTCACGAGAGAGGTTGGGATTTGCGTTGCCACGTCCGCCACCACCACGTCCGCCACGGGCGGGAGCCCCGGGAACGGGAGCAGGACCTCGGGCAATGTAGATCCACCATTCGGTTTTATCCTTACTCAGGTTGAGGTTGGAGTGCTCGAGGGTACCGGTCGGCGGAACAAGGTAAGCGGTATTTTCCGGCATATCGCGGAGTTCGCTGCCCAGCAGCATTACGGCGTTACCGGGCGTGACTTTGGTCCAGATTTCTTCCGTACCAGGAACGTGGCTGTGCGGCTGTGAAGCAGACCAGGGGCGAAGCATGACCAGGTAGATTCTTTCGCCCTGCAGCAGGCCGTCGGCGGCACTAAAGACACAGCGGGAGGCATTGTTCCAGTGGGCGTTTTCTTCGCACCACGGCAACTTCGGCACGTCGCGAACAATCAGTTCGTTCTTCGCTTCGGGTGCGCCCGTGAATTGCAGCATGATCATGGAGAGTTCCTTCTCACGCGAGGAATTGATGTCCCAGGATTTTTTTCCATCGTCGAGGCGACCTTCACCGGACTTCACGTAGAAGAAGAAAGCATCGGGCAGCGTGGAAAGCGGGGTTTCGCTGCCGGGCAGGAGGGTCGCGGTGACGAGCTCCTTTCGGTACTCCAGAACATTGCCCTGGGGCCCGGGCTTGTTGGGGTCGCCGTTACGCAGAATGGAGTGGGTCAGCAAAGTGCCGTGCGAGAGGTGCGCGGCCTTGGCCGTGGGATAGCCAATGAAGCGATCCACATCAACCCCCAGTTGTTCATTGGTGAAGCGATTGGTGGGACCGGCGTTAGCCGGCCCCTGAGCGACCGCGGGCGCAGGGACTGCAGCGCCCCCGCCCTGTCCGAAGCAACTCAACGCTGTAAATATAGCTGTGAAAACGAAGCGACGCATCTGAATCTCCCGTGCAAAATTATATGTAAGCAGAGCTTACGGCAAAGCGAAAGCAATAACGCTGTCCCCAGGTTTGCGGTCGTAATACCCGCCGCCGGTGGCTACGATGACGACATACTGTTTGCCGTCTTTGCCCTGGTAACTGATGGGAGAAGCGTAACCGCCCGATTCCAGTTGCGTTTCCCAGAGGACCTTGCCGGTCTTCGATTCAAACGCACGGAAGCGACGGTCATTGGTAGCCGCAATGAAAACCAGACCGCCGGCCGTAGCAACCGAGCCCCCCATATTCATGGTGCCGGTGTTCTTAATACCTTTCGCTTCCAGTTCTTCGACGACACCAAGTGGCACCCGCCAGACATACTCGCCGGTGTTCACATTGATAGCCACCATCTCGCCCCATGGTGGTTCCTGGCAGGGCCAGTACTTCGTACCATCCCAAAAGCGTCCAAAACCATTGCGGGTGTAGGCTACCGGGGCACCCTCCGCATTCTTGTTCAGCTTCCCGACATCGGCCAGATCGAGAGTGTTGTAGAAGAGATAACCGAGGGCCGGATCATAGGAGCCGCCATGCCAGTTCGTGGCCCCCAGGGTACCCGGGAAGTTGATAGTCGACTTCAGACCATAAGGTGTAAAGGGGCCACCGTAACCCATGCCACCATCGGTCGCGAAGAGCTCTTTGCAGAAGGCTTCGTGCTCAGGAGTTACTTTCGCAAGCTCTTCCGGCTTGAAGCTCATGCGAGACAAAGGCGCGGGCTTTACCGGAAACGGTTCGGTGGGCCAGGAGTGCTCACCGGGAATTTCACTTTGCGGGACGGGGCGTTCTTCCACACCGTAGATCGGTTTGCCGGTTTTCCGGTCCAGGATAAAGACCAGACCGGTTTTGGAAGTCAGGGCCAGGGCGGGAATTTTTGTGCGATTCCGGGTGACGTCGAAAAGGATGGGAGCTGCTTCGAGGTCATAGTCCCAGATATCGTGATGGACAGCCTGAAAATGCCACTTGACCTTACCGGTATTGGCATCGAGCGCCACCAGACTGTTGCCATAGAGATTGGCACCTTCGCGGTCGCCACCATAGAAATCGTAGCTGGGGGAGGCGTAGGGCAGATAAACGAGGCCGAGCGCCGGATCAACGCTATAGAGGCCCCAGACATTCAGGCCCGAACGTTTCTGCCAGGAGTCACCTTTCCAGGTATCACCGCCGGGTTCATCGGGGCGGGCAACGGAGTGAAATTGCCAGACCAGTTTGCCCGTGTGCGCGTCCCAGGCTCGGGTATCGCCCGCATAGCCGAGCGAGGGTGACTCCTGTACTCGTGCCCCGGTGATAATGAGCCCCTTGTACATTTTGGGCGGAGAAGAGAGACTAAAAGCCCCACTGGGGAAACCGTTGTCGATACCGACCTTCATGTTCACGGTGCCTTCGTTGCCGAAGCCAGGGATCAGTTTACCCGTTTTGGCATTGAGGCCGACGAGACGACCGTCCGTGGTGCCAAAGAAGATGCTGGCAGGCGCGGAGGCATCACCAGGCCAGTATTCGACGCCTCTGGTTGATGCATTGGCGGTACCAAGATCGTAATGCCAGATCTCTTTGCCGGTTTCCGGCTCCAGAGCTACCACGCGGTTCCAGGGAGTTGGCATATA
>RGPS01000257.1 GCA_010084195.1 Terriglobia bacterium | reverse complement strand
TTCGAATAACGACCATCAAGTATATAAGGATCAGCGTGGAACGAAAGTTCAAGACCAGACCCGCCGACGGCAGCAGAAGCCGGGACGAGTTTTGCCACAGCTGCCAGAGTTGCAGGGGCGGAGTCTTTGATGAAGCCATCGTGGATGGCGCGTTTCCACCAAGCCTCAAAATCAGCGCCGGGGTGCTTCGCGTTCCAGAACTCACGGATAGTCTGGTAACCGGACTTTTCCGGAGTCTCACCAAAAGCGTTGAGAATGTCGTGGGCCGATTTACCTGCGTATAGCGGGCTGATCAGAGGCTGAATGATGGAAACAGTTCCATCGGCGGCGGGCGCGTCGCTCCAATGCTCGTAGGCATGAGCTTCGGGAATCTGCCACTGACAAACTTCCGACGTTTCGTCGTCGTATTGTGCCAGTCGAACCCGGACCTTGGCGAGTTGAATAGCACCGCGAAGGTTCAGCTGTGGAGGTGCACTGTAAACAGGGTTGCCGCCAAGAATCAGCAGCAGGTCAACCTGGCCCGCATTCAGTTCCTGCGCCAGAGTTTGGATCTCCGCCCACTGGTCAGTTGGTTTCTGTTCGAGGGACGGCGCGTAGTTGATCGTCTTGCCGTTGTTCTCAAGAACCTGATTGATGTAGTGCACAACCGCGTGCACTTCCGGAGACTGATCATCCCCGGCGATGACGATGGACTTTCCCTTGGCCGCCAGGAGGTCTTTCACCACTTCCAGCTGGAATGGGGAACCGGATGAAGCGCCGCCTGCAACGGCTGCGGCGACTGCCCTTACAAACCCGATGACTTCCGAGGGCTTCACGGCAACGCGATGGTCGGCACGGCAGCCAGTCGACGTGGGAGTTGTTTCAATAGCGTAGAAACGATTGGAGGTTACGCCTTCGCGGACGCCGCGGCGGGCCGCAAAATCGCGGGCATTTTTGACGCCACCGGGGCCGTTACCGAGGAAGTTCGCATCGATCGAAAGAACGACATTCGCCTGATCAAATTTGTACAGGGGAGTAAGGAACTGGCCGAAGGCGAGCTGAGTACCCATGCGGCGACCGTGGCCGGTCGGCTCCCACTGGTACCATTTTGCCGCCGGATACTGTTTCAGCACTTCCTGGAGCTGAGCGGCCAGCGTTGGCGAGGTAACGGTCTCCGTGAGGATCCGAATGCCCGCGCCCTGGCTGGCTTTCTGCTTTTCGACAGCCTGCAGAAATTCAATCAGGAACGAGGAGTATGTGCGGGCTTCGCCAATGTAGTTGAGTGCCTGAAGTCGATCCGGGTCGTAAAGACCCAGGATGGATGCCTGCGTGGGAACGTCCGCCGAACCGAGGCTAACCGGGTGTTCCGGATTGCCTTCCACCTTAGTGGGCCGGTATTCGTGCGTTTCGACAAGAACTGGATTGGCGATACCTGAAATCGGGAACGCCGTGGCGTAGAAGAGGGGCTTGCCGGGCAGGAGTTTTTCAGGTTCCTGGACGTACGGCATGATGTACTCGGGTGGCTGTTTCGTGCAGGCCGACAGGCCGGCCAAGGCAAGTGACGCACCCATTACCTTGAGGAAGTTGCGTCGGCCGTCGTCGTCCAGCCATTCGCCGGCCTGACGCGGGAATTCACGATGCAGGTAGTCCTGGAAGCCTTCGGTAGCTGCCAATTCGTCCAGACTGCGCCAGTACTTCAGGCCCTTCGCGCCGTCCAGTCGGGCGTTTGAAGACGATTGCCCCGGATTTAGATTAGTTTGTTCACTCATCGCGCTATCTGTGGCAGGTCCAACAGGTCTCCAGCTTCTGAATGTTGTATTCCTTTACCAGCTTCGGTCCCAGGACTTCCTGAGGCTCTGCGGGCTCATATCCCATTTTCGTGATGAACTCACGGGGGCGGACAAATTTTTCCGGTTCGCGGTGGCATTCCACACACCAGCGCATCTGCATGTTCGATTGCTGGTACATGATGGGCATCTTATCGACGCGACCGTGGCAGGTTTCGCACCCGACGCCTTTTTTCACGTGAATACTGTGGTTAAAGTAGACGTAATCGGGAAGGTCGTGAACTTTAGTCCACTTGATGGACTGGTTGGTGCGGTAGCTCTCTCGCACGGGCTCCAGGGTGGAACTGTTGACCCAGATCTGCGAATGGCAGTTCATGCAGGTCTTCGTGGGCGGTACTACGGCATGCTGTGAATTTTCAACGCCTGTGTGGCAGTAGCGACATTCAATGCCCATGGAGCCGACGTGGTGGGTGTGGCTAAAGGGTATGGGTTGTTCACGCGCTGCGCCCTGCCTTGTGGCATAACGAGAGTCGGCAATGAGTTCGACAACAACCCCCGCCAGTGCACCCAAAATAACGACAGCAAGAACGATGCTCGTGCGGGCAAACGAGTTCGCGCTGGATTTGAAGATCTGTGGCATGCGGTCTATAGTCGGGCTCCAGTCGCTGGACACGACTGGCTAGTCAAAACGTCAGTACTTATGAAGAAGTCCGAAACAGAGCCCGTAACAGGGATAGGATTCGGTAGATATCCAACCAAAAACCTAGTATGTACCATCGCTTCGCGTGGCTGACTAAGCCGACGAAATAAACGCGTTCCGCCGGATAGGTTGGGAAGGTGAATGTCCGTCTGGTCCATAAAAAAGTTAGTATACAGCGCCCTTTGATGCGTCGGCACGGAAGGTTGTTGCGACAATGAAAATTCATGCAACAGACCGTCCTTCCAGCAGTTCGCCTGTCCGGTGCCATAGCGCTTCCGGGCGATAAATCGATCTCTCATCGCTATGCCATGCTCGCTTCGCTGGCGGAGGGCAAGTCCACTATCAGCAACTATTCGACGGGCGCAGATTGCCATTCGACGCTCGGGTGCGTGCGTGCCCTGGGCATTGATGTGGAGGTAGACGGGACAACGGTAACGATCCACGGCAAGGGTCTGCAGGGTTGGCAAGCGCCGTCCGCGCCCCTCGACGCCGGCAATTCCGGCACTGCCATTCGAATGTTCGCAGGTCTGCTGGCAGCTCAGCCGTTTACCTGTTCCATCTTTGGCGACGAATCGCTTTCTGGCCGCCCCATGGGACGGATTATTAAGCCGCTGACTCAGATGGGCGCGCAATTTGAGGCGACTTCGTTGCCGGGCAGAGAAGGCCAGTTCCCTCCCCTGACGATTCACGGCGGCGAGTTGCACGCAATTGATTACACCTTGCCGGTGGCAAGTGCTCAGGTGAAAACCTGTGTGCTCTTCGGCGGCCTGTTCGCCGACGGCGAAACGATTGTCCGCGAGTCGATACAGTCCCGGGATCACACCGAGGTCGCGCTTCGGGAGTTTGGCGCTGATCTGAAGGTCCGAAAAGGCGTGATTACGCTCCAGGGTAAGCCCACGCTCCTCGGACGTGACCTGATGGTGCCGAGTGATCTGTCGGCCGCAGCCTTTTTCCTGGTGGCGGGCTTGCTGGTTCCTGGTTCGCATCTGGTGATTCGCAATGTGGGCCTGAATCCCACGAGATCGGCCCTCCTCGACTTCCTCGTGTCTATCGGCGCTCCGATCAAAATACTGAAGATCGAATCGGTGAACGGCGAAATGATTGGTGACATTGAGGTGCGCCACGCAACCGTGAAGGGTGGCGTGATCGAGGGTGCGCTGGCTGCCGCGCTGATCGACGAGATTCCCGTGCTGGCGGTCTTGGGCGCCGCTTCCGAAGAAGGTCTGATAGTCCGGGATGCGGCCGAACTGCGCGTAAAAGAGACCGACCGGATCGCCACTGTGGTTGATAATTTCGCCCGCATGGGAATTCAGGTGGAGGAAACGCCGGACGGAATGAAGATCCCGGGTCGCCAGAAATTCAAGGCTGCGGCTTTCGATTCGTTCCTGGACCACAGGATCGCCATGGCATTCGCGGTGGCAGCGCTGGCGGCGGACGGACCTTCCACGATTGAGGGTTCCGAGGCGGCCTCCATTTCCTTCCCCGAGTTCTGGAATATACTGAACGCGTGTTCCACACATTGAAAAGATTGCTCTCAGCCGTTGCACTATGCACCGGAGTGTTGTTTGCTCAGCAGGCGTTTGCCCAGCAGGCGGTTGCCCAGCAAGCGTTTGCCCAGCAAGCAAAGCGACCGCGCCTGGTCGGAATCTCACGGATAGTAGTACGGGCGCACAGCCTGGATGAGAGCCGAAAGTTTTACGGAGATTTACTCGGCTTCCAGGAAGCCATCACGGTCCGGAAGGACAGGACGGCCGTTTTAGGGGGTGGCTTGCCCGCCGATCAGGTGTCTGAGGTCCACTTTAAGGTGAATAATCGGCAGTACATTGTCGTGATGCCGGAGAGTGCCCCGGATGAAGTGCGCTTTGCCCGTTACGCGATTGAGACCGATGACATTGAGGCGATGCGGGCGTATTTGAAGGTGACCGCGAAGGTGGAAACAACGTCCACCGGAGATCTGGCGTTCCAGACGTCCGATCCGGACGGCACGCCAATCGAGATCATGCAGTACACGGCGAAGAGCCTAAGCGTCCAGAGCGTGGGCAAATATCTGTCCGATGCGGGAACCTCGCGCAGGATCATTCACGCAGGCTTTTCTATCTCAAAGCCGGAAACGGTGCGGTTTTACCAGGAGACGCTCGCAACGCGGGAGTTCTGGAGGTCGGATTCGACCATGGCGGCTTTCGGTCTCCCGAGTCCGAAGGTCACGGGCCAAGTGTTGTCCGGGACCTCGAATATGAAACTGCCCGAGAGCGATGACTACGTGGAATGGTCGGTATCGCGCACGGGTTCTCCCTCGAAAACAGCGGGGCATATCGCTTTGTTAACGCCGGTCAACATGGAAAAGACGCTGGCGGACGTGAAATCGCGGTCGGCGTTCAAGGCCTATAAACAGAAGCACGAGGCCCATGTAGGGGTGAACCACAAGTGGCAGGGAAACTTCTTCGATCCGGATGGGACGCGGGTCGAGTTTATGGAGCACGACACGGTGGACGGCCTGCCGTCGCCGCTGTCGAAGGCACCGTTTTTTCCCTGACCGCATGCAGCCGGGAGAACCATGGCTGCCCCGCCTGATCGAAATGTAACGGTGGCGAGTCTGGCCGACCGGGGCTGGCGTCGACCCAGGTACCATCGCCGCCGCGAGGGGGAGGGCCGCCCTATTTCATCATCCCGAGATCCGTTAGCCAGATGTGCATGAGTTCAGGCCATTTGGAGGTCCCGAGTTTTTCAAAGCCGGGTGCCCGGCCAGTGGCCCCGACACCATGACCACCCCGGCGGAAGACGTGGAATTCGGCTGAGACTTTGGCTTTCCGCAGAGCCAGATAGTATTCCCCCGCCCCCGTTGCCAGATTATCGTCGTCGTTAATGAACATGAAGGCGGGCGGGGCGTCCTTTGAGATCAGTGTTTGGGCGTTGACGAAGCCTGGGTAGCCGAGGACGACGAAGTCCGGGCGGGTTTGGGTGTCGAAGGTGTTTTGGGCCAGCGCAGCGAGGTGTCCTCCGGCGGAGAAGCCCATGACGCCGACTCGTGCGGGGTTTACGTTCCACTCTTTCGAACGACTGCGGACGACGCGGATTGCCTGCTGAACGTCAGCGAGGGACTCGACTTCAGCTTTGTATGTGGAACCCTCCGCCTTCGCCAGGCGGCTCCGCAGCACGAATGCGGCAATGCCCATTTCGTTGAGCTTCTTTGCGACCAGTTCGCCTTCGAGATCCACCACGAGGTAGCGATGTCCGCCTCCGGGGGCGACGATGAACGCGGCTCCCGTGGCCTTGTCCTTTGACGGCAGGTAGACCGTGATGGACGGCTTGTGGATGTCGGTCACGCGGTGGAATTGATCAGGGGTCGCGCCCTCGATCCAGCGTTCCGGGGCAGTCTTGCCTTCAGAGCCCGGGGCAACTCCGGGCCAGATGGGGATGATGGGAGCCGTGGTGTGGAACGCGGCGGCAAAGAGGGCGAGATGGGCAAAGATCATCATGGGCAACCTAAATTCTATATGAGATTTTTACTTACACTTAGCCTTCTGCTTGCCGCTGCCACAGCAGAGGCAGACCTCATCAAGTCAGATTTCCAGGCCCCCGGGGACGGATACCTGGCTACGGACACAGCAACGAGCCCTCAGTGGCTGTCGCAGTTTGCGACGCGCAACCAGGCCTATGGAAATGCAACCATCCAATACATCGAGAATACGTATGGTTTCCACTACGCGACGTACGACCAGACCGCGGCTATGCTGACCTCCAACTTCGGCTCCCTTGACGGGTGGTTATCCAGGGGACGCAGCCGGTTTTGCGGTCGCGAGCAGTTTCATGAATGTTTTCAGTGTGGCCGCAAACATGAATTGCAGCGGCGACAACGGGATTGTTCCGTGCCCACGGACCCAGGGACTGACGTCGGATGCGGGTGGGTACGCGGGCCTGACAACTATGCCGATGACCAGATGGGAAGCTGGCTGGTTCGGGACGCTTCAGCGGAACCGGCGAGCGTCGGACTCGTGCTCGTTGGCTCCGGAATGCTGTTCATTTTTCGGCACAAACGAGCCCGTTACGGCAGAGTGAGCGCCACCAGTTCCGCCGGATAGCCTGTATCACCGATGGCGACCACGATGAACTGGCGACC
>RGPS01000256.1 GCA_010084195.1 Terriglobia bacterium | reverse complement strand
GGCCTCGCACGAATCGTCGGTCATATCCTGGGTCCTGCGGACCTCACGGCGAATCGCGGCGCGGCGTTCCTGCGGCACGTCATTAAAATCGCGAAGGGAAGCGCGGACCTCTGCCTGACGCTCCGGGGGCAGGGCGGCGAGTTTGGCGGCACGTTCCCGCATCGATTTTTGCTGTGCCGGGGGCAGCGCGAGGAAGGCCTGCAGACGTTCTTCAAGATTGGCTCTTCGGGCGGGAGGCAGTGCCGAGAGCGCGCTCTCTCTGTCTTCCGGCGACATGGCGGCGAGTCTTTGGACGAGTTCCGGGCCCTGCAGTCCGGGCTGAGGCTGGCGGGCGAATCTGGCCCTGCCCGCTTGAGCCGCAGACAATGTCAGGCTAAGTGCCAGCGCGAGCGGGAGAAGCCATTTCATACGGCGGGGACACCCTCCTGATTCGTTTCAAACTGGCCGAGCAGCTGGATATCGTCCAGGGTGCGCTCCATTCGGTCGGCATCGAGCGTTGTCACGCCGGGGGAAGCGGGGTGGTGATCGAAGGCAAAGCCCGCAACGACGAGCGCCGTGAGCACAGCCAGCGGAATCGCTGGTTTGAGCCAGGTTTTGGCAAGGCCGAAAAACGACGGCGGGGGCGCGGCTTCCAGGGTCTGCCAAAGGCGGCGATTGAAGTCGAGAGACACCGGCGGCGCTTCAAATTCGTCGAGAAGTTGCAGGATGGCCTGCTGTTCGAATTGCTGTTTATCGGAATCGTTCATATATCACCTCGTATCAGGTGTGCCAGCTGGGCGCGAAGGCTCTCGTAGGCCCGGAATAACAAGCTCTTGACTGCGGATTCGGAACATTCCAGCGCACCGGATATCTGCGCATAGTCCATGCCTTCGTATTTGTGCATCAGCACTGCCGCCCGCTGCTTCTCCGGCAGGTTGCGGATGGCAGTGCGAATCTCTGCGACGCGAACACCATTGACGAGCCGCTGTTCGGTGGAGGGGTGCCGGTCGGCGACTTCGCGCTGCGCTTCGAGGTCCGTCTGTCGCCGGGTGTGTTTTTCGTCCCGGAGCCAGTTGAGCGCCGTGTGGGTGGCAATGCGAAACATCCAGGTTGTAAATTTGGCACTGGCTTCATATTTTGTTCGGGACCGGTAGATCCGCAGAAAGACCTCCTGCGCCAGGTCTTCGGCTGCGCCCGCATCCTGCACCATCCGGTACAGAAAGTGAACCAGGGAATTGCGGTGACGGTCCAGCAGGGTATGGAAACAGCTTTCGTCGCCCTCGCGGACGCGAAGCATTAGTTGCGCATCAAAATCGATTGCCGGAGCGCTTCCCATCACTGGCTGCTAACCATGCCTGTCTAACCCAGGCTTCGGTGAAAAGTTTCGCGGTTCATTTTCATAAACCTTCCGGGCGGAGTGCGCGGCCCATCAGGTCCCGAATGGCCTCGGCGGGTAGCCTGCCTTCGTTGAGGACGGCGTGCATCTGGCGGGCAATGGGGAGTTCCACGCCCAGGCGGGCTGCCAGTTCAATGGCTACCGAGGTGGTTTTTACTCCTTCTGCGACCATCGGGGTGGCTCCCAGAATGTCGCCGAGGAGAAGGCCGTGGGCCAATTTCAGGCCAACCTGGCGATTGCGGCTCAAGTCGCCGGTACAGGTGAGGACGAGGTCGCCCAAGCCGGCGAGGCCGGACATGGTTTCAGCGCGCCCCCCGGCAGCGACGGCGAGGCGGGTGAGTTCGGCCAGACCCCGGGTGATGAGGGCTGCCAGGGCGTTGTGGCCGAGGTCGAGGCCATCACAGATGCCGGCACCGATGGCGATGACGTTCTTGAGCGCGCCTCCGATTTCGGCCCCGATCGGGTCGTTGCCCGCGTAAACGCGGAGGCTGGGGCCGGAAAAGAGCTGCTGGAGCGTTTGGGCGAGTTCGAAGTCGTGCGACGCGGCGACCAGGGCGGTGGGTTTACCTTCCGCGACTTCCCGGGCAAAACTGGGGCCGGTGAGGACAGCGATGGGGAAGTTGGGACCGACGACCGAGCGAATGACTTCGGAGACGCGTTCGAGGGTGACGGCTTCGAGGCCCTTGGTGGCGCTGACGAGCGGCGTTCCCGGGGGGAGAAGCGGCAGGAGTTGGGTGTAGACGACGCGAACGACGTGCGACGGCATCACGGAGACGACTATTTCTGTCTGGTGGAGGGCCGCTTCCAGTGAACTGGTGACGCGGACGTTGGCGGGGAGGGTGATGCCCTGGAGGAAGATCTGGTTAACGCGGGTCTGCTCGACGGTGGCCGCAAGATCCGCCTCGTGCATCCAGAGGCTTACTGAGTCGAAACGCGGGGCCAGCACGCAGGCGAGAGCGGTGCCCCAGCCGCCGCCCCCGATGATGGCAAGCTTACTCACTTCAGTTTGAAGACCCTCTCCTCACCTGCGCGGATCCTTTGGATGTTGCCCCTGTGGCGTTCGATAACGAGGCTGCCTGCGCCGAGGGCAGCGAGGAGGACGGGCCAATCCGGGTGCAGAATCATCCAGCAGGCGAAGGGGAAGAGGCCCGCGCCACAGATGCTGCCCAGGGAGACGTAGCGGGTGGCGAAAACGACGACAAGGAAAACGATGAGAATGGCGAGGACGGGCCAGGGGGTGAGGTAGCCGAAGGCCCCCAGGAAGGTGGCGACGGCCTTGCCGCCGGAGAATTTACCATCCATCAGGCGGAGCCAGAGCGAGAAGGCGTGGCCGATGAGCGCCAGGAAAGCGGCGGCGCTCATAAAGTGGATGTCGCCGCCGGTGAGGAGATCGGCGAGCCAGACGGCGAGGAGGCCTTTGGCGGCGTCAAGGACGAGAGTGATAATGCCGGCTTTGGGGCCTGCGACGCGACTGACGTTGGTGGCTCCGATGTTGCCGGAACCGGATTTGCGGACGTCTTCCCCGCTCATCAGGCGGACTACGATGAGGCCGAACGGGATGCTGCCGATGAGGTAGGCGAGCGCTATGGCGAGGAAGCCCATCTAGTTGGCCCCTAAGGTCAAAGGGAAGGTGGCGAGGGTGTTGTAAACGGAGGCCCCCTGAGTTGGCCGGCTCTCGTACAAATGGAACGCGGTGGCTTCGAAAGTTGCAAGCGGGAAGATATTTTGCATGGACGCTATCCTGAACCTCAATTGAACAATATTCTCTCGTGCGATGCGGGCCAGGGTGACATGCGGGTGATAAGGGCGGTCTTCGCGGAGCTGGCCGAGGGTGGCGAGAGCGGTTTCGATGCCTTGCGCCAGGGCCGTCAGGGCGGGTTCCGGTTTTACGGCAAGGAAGAGTGTGGCGGGGTGGTGCGGATTGGGGAAGAAGCCGAAGCCGCGGAGGGTGATGGGGATGGGACCCGGTTGGGGAAGTCCGGCGAGGGCGGTTTTCAGAACTTCGAGACGGGCTTCGTCCCACTGGCCGAGGAAGGCGGTGGTGATGTGGAGGTTGGACAGCGGGGACCAGCGGAGGTCGGCGGTGGTGCGGAGTTCGGTGAGGATCTCGTCTGCCTGGAGGAGTGCCGTTGCTGTAAGTGACAAGCCAGTGAATAGCCGCATGGCGCGAACTGCCATTCTACAGGCTGGGCGGGCAAGACCCTAAAGAACGGAATGGAATTGCCGATAAGCAGATGGGGGGGGCTTCGGCTCATGACAGTTTCGGGTGTATCTGGTGGTGGTGTTTCGTGGGTTCAGAGTTCCATGCAGGCGGTATCGTCTGCCAGTGCGACGGTTGGCGCAACGCTTCCGCCGCAGGACAGTGTGCATTTGAGCTCGGCGGCTGCGGCGTCTTTGCCGGGCTGTTCGGGCGGCGACTGCCACTAAATGAAAAAAAGACCGGGACACCCTGAGGTCCCCGGTCTTTTCTTCTTTTCGTTATGGTGAGGCAGCTTACGGTTCGCGGCGTTTCAGCGTCGGGCGGTCATCGGAGTCGGTTTTCGGCGCTTTTTCGTCGCCGTTTGAATCGATCTGGCCGTTGGGGTTGCGGCGGAGGGTGGGTCTGCCGGCATCCTTCACGTCGTCCACCTTGCGGCGGCTGTGCATGGCCATCACGCGGGCTTTTACGTCGTTGAATTCACTGGTGTTGACCACGTACTCAGGCTTTTCTTTCAGGTACTTCTGAATGATAGACTGCGATTGCTTGATGCGGTCGTCGGTGGGCGGGTGCGAAGAGAAGAGCTTCGACATGGTTCCGGGCTTGCGCTTTTCCAGAGCCTGGACCTTTTCGAAGAAATCAACAAAGGAACCGGGGTCGTAGCCGGCCTTGTAGATGTACTGCAGGCCGAGGAGATCCGCTTCCGATTCAAACCCTCGTGTGAACTTCAGGAACCCGAGCGGAACCAGGATACCCATGCCCTGATAGATGGCGTAGCCGGCGATACCGCCCATAAAAATCAGCGGCAGAGTGGCATAGGAGACCAGCTGGTTGCGGGATGCCTGGCGGGTGCCGTGGCGGGCGGCTACGTGAGCGATCTCATGCGCCATCACGCCGGCGAGTTCGGCTTCGTTGTCGGCATTCATAAGAACGCCGGTCTGCACGAAGAAGAACCCCCCGGGCAGGGCAAACGCGTTGATATCCTCGGCGTCGATCACCTTAATAGTGAAAGGAACCTTGGCGTCAGAATTGCGGACCAGGTTCTGGCCGACGCGGTTGACGTATTCGGCTATGATCGGGTCGTCGACAATCTTGGCCTGACGCTCCACTTCCTGCGCCATCTGCTTGCCCATGCCGATCTCTTTTTCGATCGAGTACATGTTGATGCCCTTGCCGACATCGCGATTGCCGATCTCGTCGGGGTCCGTTTTTTTCTTGTCCGCAAACGCGGGCATCACCATAGCCTGCTGGGTGAGGAAAAATGCAGTCACGAGCGCGAGAGCGCTGCGGCCTGTCGAGCTTTGGTTAAAAATTAGTTTCACCGGAGAGCGACTCCTTTATTCTGTCGAGCGTATTCTTTCGAGTATAAGGCCTTTTGGCAGGAGCCTTGCTCTTAGTTACCTACGCATTTCACACCCGTGCGGTTTCAGCCCCACTAGATCCCGATACAAACCTTGCCGAAGTGGGTGGCGCTGTCGAGGTGGCGGAGGGCGGAGACGGCCTCGTCAAACCCAAAAACCTTGTCGATGACCGGGCGCATCCCGGCGACGGAGATGGCGCGGTTCATCTCTTCGAACATCTCGCGTGAGCCGACGTAGATGCCCTGAACACGTAGTGATTTCAGGAACATAGGCCGGGGATCGATCTCGCCGAGGCCGCTGACGACGCCGATGAGAGCGATATGGCCGCCGCGCCGGACAGCCTTAATGGAAGTGGGCAGGGTGCCGGCACCGCCGACCTCCACCACATGATCGGCTCCCACACCGCCCGTCAGGTCACGGATGGGCCTGTCCCATTCCGGCGTGGTTTTGTAATTGATGCCGGTGGAGGCCCCCATGGCGAGGACGCGCTCCAGTTTGGCGTCGCTCGACGAGGTGGCGAACACGCGGGCTCCCGCCATTTTGGCGAACTGGAGCGCAAAAATGGAGACTCCACCGGTACCCTGGACGACGACGGATTCGCCGGGTTTCAGGCCACCGGAGCGGAAAAGTGCATTCCAGGCGGTAAGGGCGGCACAGGGCAGGGTAGCGGCTTCTTCCCAGGAAAGATGCTCGGGGGCGTGGACGAGGCCATCGGCGCTGACGCAGACCTGTTCGGCAAGCATACCGTCAATCGCGCCGCCCCGGGCGGAATTGGCACTCTCGTCGGTCGGGCCGCCGGAGATCCAGTTCTGGAAAAACGTGCCGCAGACGCGATCCCCCACTTTTACGCGGGTGACGCCGGGGCCGACGGCGATAACCTCGCCGGCACCATCGGAAAGCGGCGTGATGGGGGCCTTTACGGCGCGACCATAACCCCCTTTGGTGAGAACCAGATCCCGGAAGTTCAGGGAGCAGGCGTGGACGTTTACTACCACCTGACCATGCCCTGGAGCGGCCTCCGGGAGGTCCACCAGACGCAGGTTCTCAAAGCCAAATCCCTCGACAAAACGCCATGCTTTCACTGCCGACTCCTGTGGGCGGAGGCCCTGGTTTGGGGGAGAGTTCCGAACACCCCTGGAGAAAAGAAAATCCTCCTCCTGAAGCCGCGCGGCTTCTGTGCCGGTGTGGTTCGTGCCATTGACGTGGTGAAGATTGCGCTCGGGGCCTATGGTGCGCCCATTTACGTGCGCAAGGAAATTGTTCATAACAAGCATGTTGTGGACGAACTGCGCGAATTGGGGGCGGTATTTGTAGAAGAACTGGCTGAGGTTCCGGATAACGGGCGTGCGATTTTCAGTGCGCACGGGGTGTCACCGGAAGTTCGGCGCCAAGGCAAAGAGCGGGGTCTGCAGATTATTGACGCCACCTGTCCTTTGGTCACCAAAGTGCACTTGGAAGCTGTGAAGTTCGCCCGGGAAGGGTATTCCATGGTCCTGATTGGCCATAAGAACCACGATGAAGTGGTGGGGACGCTGGGGGAAGCGCCGGACAAGATGGTGCTGGTGGAGTCGGTGGAGGATGTGGACGCGCTGGAAGTTCCGGATCCGTCGAAAATTGCCTATCTGACGCAGACCACGCTGAGTCTGGATGAGACGAAGCACATTGTG
>RGPS01000255.1 GCA_010084195.1 Terriglobia bacterium | reverse complement strand
CCGACCCCGCAATTCCACCCACGCCCGACTCCACCTCGCCACTTTACCCGGCTTTTGCGCCTCCAGTATCCCCACCAGTTCCAGCCATGTCGCATTCCCAAACGAGTACTTCTTCAGATACTCCCGCATCCCCTCCCGGAACGCGCTTTCGCCCACGATCGTCTCCAGCTGCCGCATCACAATCGGCGCTTTGTCGTAGATAATTGGCCCATACAAAGCCCCGGCTTCATCCAGATTTCCCAACTGCTGCCGGATCGGATTCGACCCCGTCGTCCGGTCCACTTCATACGCCGCCGGATAATGCGACAGCAGGAAACGCAGCTCATGATTGATCTCCGGAAAGCTCGGATTCACAATCTTGGCCGCCATGAAGTTCGCCATCACTTCCTTCATCCAGACGTCGTTGAACCACCGCATCGTCACCAGATCGCCGAACCACATGTGCGCCGTCTCATGCGCGATCACGCTCGCCCTGCCCAGCAACTGCCCCTGTGTCGCGGACTGATCCAGCATCAGGCCCCCGGCGTTGTACAAAATGGACCCGGCATGCTCCATGCCCCCGAACTGGAACGAAGGGATCAACACAAAATCGAACTTCCCCCACGGATACGGAATTGCCGTGTACTCCTCCAGCCACGCCAACGACCGGGCATGCAGATCAAAAATCGCCTCCCGATTCCGGGCCACCTTTGCCGCGTCCGTCTCCCGGTGGAACATCCGGAAAGTCCGCCCATTCCGAACCGCTGTTTCCACCTGAAATTTCCCCGCAGCGAACGCAAACAGATAAGTGGAAAGCGGCTCCGTCTCCGCAAAGCGGACCGCACTCCGTCCACCCGCCGTCGCCCGTCCCGTCTCGGCACCATTCGCGGTAGCTTGCCAGCCCGCCGGAACGTCCAGCGTCAGCGAGTACTTCGCCTTCAGACTCGGCTGATCAAAACAGGGAAACGCATAATGCGCCCGAGCCGGCACAAACAGCGTGTACAGGAAATCGTCATTGCGGTTGAGCGACTCATTCCCCGCCACAAACTCAATCCGGACGGCATTCTCTCCGGCCCGAATCACCGAAGCCGGCACCACCAAATGCCCGTTCACAAACTCAAACGAGACACCCTTACCATCCGCCTGGACCGAGACGATACTCTCGCGCTTCTGCTCAAAATCCAGCACCACAGCCTGTGACGAGCGGACCGTAAACCGCACCGTCTCGACGCCCCGCACTGCCTCGCCCTTACCCTCCGGCAGGCGAAAACTCAGCTCATACCGAAGAGCCCGGATATTCGCAGCCCGCTCCGAAGCCAGAGCCTCCGGAACCCCGCGTCCCGGAACAACCGCCATCGCCACCAAAGGCATCAGCAAGAGAGTCATCGCCAACCGGATCATCAGAACAGGCTAGCGCAGACGCGGATGAGCGTCACACCATGGTTGACGCCCTGAAATTCAAAGGGCCCTGTCTCCGGTACCACGTCCGGGAACTGGCGAAGCAATTTCCCGTCTGTCCCTGGAGCTGCGAGATCGACACCCGCAACTCCCCTGGAGTCAAATCATCGCTGTTCGCCACCGGATCGTCCACGCCTGTTTTGACCTGGCCTGGCAAATCCTCAGGGACGCCACCGCACGCCGCCCTGTCCCCACCTCGCCCTGCCCCTTAAAATAAAGACTTGTCCCGCCAGATCACCTTCGAACTCCTCGCGGAATGTCCTGAAACCAAAGCCCGGGCCGGTATCCTCCACACCGCCCATGGCGACATCCCCACCCCCATCTTCATGCCGGTCGGCACCCAGGGTACCGTCAAAGGCCTCACCCAGAGTCATCTCCACGATGAACTCAAGGCCCCCATCATCCTCGGCAACACTTATCACCTCTACCTCCGCCCAGGCCACGAACTGATCGGAAAATTCGGCGGCCTCCACAAATTCATCAACTGGCCCGGTGCCATCCTCACGGACTCCGGCGGCTTCCAGGTGTTCAGCCTCTCCTCCCTCCGCAAGATCACCGAGGAAGGTGTCACCTTTCAGTCCCACCTGAACGGCGACGCCCACAAATTCACGCCTGCCTCCACCGTCGACACTCAACTCGCCCTCGGCAGCGACATCATGATGGTCCTCGACGAATGCCCGCCTTACCCCGTCAGCCACGAATCTGCCCGCGCCTCCATGGAACGGACGGTTCGCTGGGCCAAACGAGGTTTTGAACACTATCGCCTCCGTCAGGACCAGAATCCCGTCCGCCAGGCCCTCTTCCCCATCGTCCAGGGCTCCATGTTCCCCGACCTCCGCCGCGAATGCGCCACCCGCCTTCTGGATCTCGACGCGGATGGCTACGCCGTCGGGGGCCTCTCCGTCGGCGAACCCCGCCCTCTCAGTATGGAAATGGTCGAAGTCACCGAACCCATCCTCCCCAAAGATCGCCCCCGCTACGCCATGGGAGTCGGCATGCCCCACGAACTTCCCGAGTACGTCGCCCGCGGCATCGACATGATGGATTGCGTCCTGCCCTCGCGTAACGCCCGCAACGGCTGGATCTTCACTTCTGAGGGCAAAGTGGTCATCAAACACGCTCGTTACCGGGACGATCCGGCCCCTCTCGACCCCAATTGCGACTGCTACACCTGTCGAACCCACTCCCGTGCCTACCTCCGGCACTTGTTTCAGGCCGGTGAAATTCTCTTCTCCACCCTGGCCACTCTGCACAATATGCGCCGTTATCTTGACATCATGGGGCAGATCAGGCAGTCTATCCTATTGGGTCAATTTCCCCGGTACCTGCAGCAGGTTCGGGATCATCAGGCCCAGGCAATCTGAATCGAGACCCTCTTTCGTGTTTTTTTCACTCCTTCTTCAACAACAACCGAGCCCCGTGCTCCAGTTCGCTCCGTACCTCCTGATCGGCCTCGTTTTCTATTTCCTCCTCTTCCGCCCCATGCAGAAGCAGAAGAAACAGCAGCAGGAAATGGTCAGTCAATTGAAGAGCGGCGACTCCGTCATCACCACCGGAGGCATCACCGGAACAGTTGTGTCGGTCGATAGTGACACAATAGTCCTCAGGGTCAAACCTGATAATGTAAAACTGCAGTTCGCAAGATCGGCTGTCACCACGGTGACAAACGCGGAAGGCACGAAGTAAACGCGACGGTGTTCCCTCACCGGGCTCCGTCTCAAAACCCCAAGGCAAAATAATGCAACGAAATTTGATGATCAAAGTGCTGGTGATTGTGGCGACGGTGCTCGTATGCATCGTCGGTATCATCGGCTTCCCCACCTCCATGAACGGCTTGAAGGCCAACGTCGCGAAAAACATCCGCCTCGGCCTCGACCTGAAGGGCGGTAGTCACCTGGTACTCCAGGTTCAGGTACAGGATGCCGCCAAAACCATCGCCGATCAGACTATCGACGGCCTGCGTGAGGATGCGCGGACCCGCAACATCATCATCGCCGGTTACGACCGCAACGATCCCGCCACCCTGGCCGATACGAATTCCATCCAGGTGAACATCCACGGCGTGGACGTGGCGAAAACCCAGATCTTCCGCAATCTGGTGACCGAACGTTACCCCGACTGGATTCTCACACCCGTCGATACCAACAACTACCGCATGAACATGAAGCCGACATCGCTTCTGGAACTCAAGCGCAACACGGTCCGCCAGTCACTCGACACCATCGACAAGCGCGTCAACAAGCTCGGCCTCACCGAACCCACCGTGCAGGCCCATGGCGACCCCGTCACCGCCTCCGAGATCCTTGTGGAACTCCCCGGCGTGGATGATCCGGCCCGCGTGAAGGACCTCATCGGCACCACGGCCCAGCTCAAAATTGTCGAAGTCAAGAACGAAGGTCCCTGGAAGTCCCCGGAAGAGGCCCTCGGCTCCAAAGGCGGGATTCTGCCCCTCAACACCGAACTTCGCGAATATGTCACCTCCGGCACCAGCAGCGGATGGTACCTGGTCTCCAGAACCCCCGTCATCACAGGGCAGGACATGCGCAATGCCCGCCCCGCCGTCGATCCCGACTCCCCCGGACGCTGGGAAACGTCCTTTACCCTCGGCCAGGATGGCGCTCGCCGCTTTGAGAAATTTACCTCCTCCAATATCGGTAATCGTCTCGCCGTCCTCCTCGACAACCAGATTCGCAGCGTTGCCACTATCCAGAGCACTATCAGTGACTCCGGTCGAATCAACGGCCTGGCCAGTCAGGAAGAGTCCTCAGATCTTTCGCTGGTGCTCAACGCCGGTGCCCTCCCCGCAGGTATCAAGTATCTCCACCAGCGGACAATCGGACCGTCCCTCGGGGCTGACTCCATCCGCGAAGGCATCTACTCCGGCCTCGCCGGCCTCGTGGCCGTCATCCTCGTCATGTTGATGTACTACAAGCGCTCCGGGCTCAATGCGGTCCTGGCGTTGCTGCTCAATACGGTCCTGCTGATCGCTGCACTAGCCTACTTCAGCGCTGTGCTGACCCTGCCAGGTATCGCCGGCATCATTCTCACGGTCGGTATGGCCGTCGACTCAAACGTGCTCATCTTCGAACGTATTCGTGAAGAGCTCAGGTCAGGCAAGTCCATCCCTGCCGCCATTGACGCAGGCTTCGGCAAGGCCTGGTGGACCATCGTGGATACTCACGTCACCACCATCGTCTCCTGCCTGTTCCTCTTCATCTTCGGTTCCGGCCCTGTGAAGGGCTTCGCAGTAACTCTCGTTATCGGCTTGCTGGCCAATGTCTTCACGGCAGTCTTTGTCTCCAGGGTAATTTTCGACTGGGAGCTCTCCGGCAAGCAGACGATGAAAGAGCTGAGCATCTGATTTTACGGGGCTGATTTTTTCAGGCAATGAAACACAATTGCCCCGTTCTGTTACCCGGCAACAATCTTTCCTCCCGGACGGGAACATGTTGCTACAATGCGGTGTCATAACAAATTGGCACCGCTCATAAAGATTAGATCGGCCACGTTTTTTTGGGCGGGCCCGATCGATGGATTAGTGATCGATGGAATTATTTAAGAACACAAATTTCGACTTCCTTGGGTACAAGTGGCCCTTCATTATTGCTTCCCTGGTGCTGAGTGTCGCCGGCGTCGGCAGCCTGCTCGTCAAGGGCGGCCCCCATTGGGGAATTGAATTTAAGGGCGGCATGCAGATCACGGCCAAGTTTGCCACTGAACCGCCCATCGAGAAGGTACGTTCGGTGCTGTCTTCAGCCCTCTCGTCCACGCCCAGCGTGCAGACCTTTGAGGCCGGCTCCAACGAGCTGCTCATCGGCACGGAAGGCGCGGATGATGCCGTTATGGCGAAGAACCAGCAGATCATTGTGGAGGCCCTCTCCAAAGCGTTTGGAAGCCCGGGAAATGGCAAGCTGGATATCAACAACACCAGTACCTCACAACTCGCAAATCGAATCGGTGAACCGCTGCAGCGTGCCGGAGTGAATTTGTCGCAGCAGCAGCTTCAGGAGCTTGCAGCCAGCATCACAGGCTGGCGTGACCAGCGCGGCGGCCTGATTACAAAGATTGACGATCTGAAGGCGGTTCCGGGCTTGACGGCACAGGTTATAACAGTGTTGAATACAGAATGCTACCCCGCACCGTATACCGTTGCGCGGAACTTTGAGAGTGTTGGTCCGAAAGCGGGCGCTGACTTGCGCCAGCAGGCCATCCAGGCTACCTTGCTTGCCCTCGCCGGAATGCTGGTGTATATCTGGTTCCGGTTCGAATGGATCTATGGCGTCGGGGCCGTTATCGCGGTCTTCCATGACACGATCATCACCATTGGCCTGTTCTCCATCCTCGACAAGGAAATTACCCTGACCGTAATTGCAGCCCTCCTCACCCTGGTCGGCTACTCGATGAATGATACGATAGTTATCTTCGACCGTATCCGGGAAAATCTTCAACTCGGTCGCGGGTCGGCAAAAGGCCCCGGTTTGGCTGAAGTAATCAACCTAAGCGTCAACCAGACGCTTAGCAGGACTATTATGACCTCGGGGCTGACATTTCTGGCAGTCCTCGCACTCCTCATCTGGGGTGGTCCGGTGCTTCACGGGTTCTCTCTGGCGCTGGTCATAGGTATTATCATCGGCACGTACTCGTCGGTCTTTGTGGCAAGTCCTATCGTCCTCTTTTGGCACGACTGGGCGGGCGCACGGAAAGCAGCGTCGGCACCTGTCGCCCCTGCGGCTTCCGCCAGGCCGACCCCGAATCAGGTCAAATCGGCACGGTAGCCGTTTCTGTCTCAATAAACGTTTAACCCCTTGCAAATTCGCAGGGATCTGATATGTTATTAGGCGCTCCACCTGATGTAAGGAAGCGTAAGTTTGGCCCCACATAGAACCGGGGCGATGATTCAAAAGCAGCGCCACCTCCTCCAGTGGGCGCTCCGAAAGCGGAGAGGCACTTATGTTCGAACAAACATTTATCGATGGCGAAGGCGGGACGAAGCGCCCGTACACGATCCTGTTATCAATGTTGATTCAGCTCGTTGCAATCACGATCCTGGTCATCATTCCCCTGATTTATTTCGACGCTCTGCCCACCGCGCAGCTGGCGATGTCGCTCAGCCTGCCCTTGAGCGCACCTGGAATGCAGGCGTGGGTATGGTCGCAGTCGTTGCCCCCGAGTTCGCTGATCTGACCCTGAGATCGCTGGCAGCCCGCGGCATGAAGGCCTGG
>RGPS01000254.1 GCA_010084195.1 Terriglobia bacterium | reverse complement strand
CACGGCCACTATCGCAAGCAATATAAAAACCGAATACACGGCGACACCTGACTTTAGGCTCGTCCCCAATTTGTGAGGATCCAATAACTCATCACATCGTCTCTCATGGAGGGTTACGATAAATCTGACGAATTCCTGACGTACCTTCCGAAAGTCATATTTGGCGCTGGCCACCAGCCTTGCCTGCTCTCCCATTTTCCTGCGACCTGCGGGGTCCCGCAGCAGGGCCTCCACCGCTGCTCGAAGTGAAACGGCATCGCGGGGAGCGACGATGTACCCGGTAATGCCGTCTTCTACCGCTTCCCGGCATCCACGAATATTCGTGGCGACGACCGGAATGCCGGTCGCCATTGCTTCGAGGATCGAACGGGGGAATCCCTCCCGATAGGACGGGAGGACAAAGATATCCATTAACCGCAGGTAATCCGGTACCTGATCCGTCATGCCCGTGAACACGAACCGATCGGACAAGTTCGCCTTGATGATCTGATTGCGTAGCTCAGGGCCAAACTGATCCCGGTCGCTGGGCAGGGAATCTCCTACCACAAGCCACGTTGCATCGATTCCGGCACGCGTTGTTGCCACCGCCATTTCGAGGAATTCCCGATACCCTTTTTCCTTCACGATACGCCCGACAATGCCCACAACCGGTCGGTCAGGCAGTTGGTGCTTTATACGCAGCGCCTCCGACGCGGCGGTTGCGTTCGGACTGTACGTCTCAACGTCCACTCCGTTGTAAATGGTACATATTGCAGCGTCAACACCGCAAATTCCGGTCCGCTGTGCTGTTTTCCTGTCTTCATCAGAGACAAACATGAAGCCGTCAGTCCAGCGACCAAAGAACCACTCCAGCCCGGTCAGTGGCCAACGCTGGAAGGCGGGCATTCGGTCGTGGAAATAGAAACCGTGCGCCGTATAAATGATGGAAGGTACCCCGGCGAATACCGCAGCGAATCGTCCCACTGCGGCGGCTACCGGACTGTGCGTGTTCACCAGATCGAAGCGGCCTTCGCGCATGATGCGAAGCAGCTCAAAGAAGGGAACGATGTGCCGGGAAAGATTGAAAGTTCGCCGGAACCGGACAGGGTGCATGATGAAACCTGCCTCGGCCAGTTGATCGTAGTACTTTCCTGTGGCGCAGGCGATGTGAAGTTCGAAGCCCGCCTCGCGGAGCCCCTCAAGCCAGGGCCGCAGCAACAACCAGGCCATGATATCAACGGTCACAACTACCAACACTTTACCGCGCATTTGGGTCCGTAAGTGTTTGTGTCGGAAGGTGCCCATTCGTGACAAGACCGGCGTAGATTGAAATGTGCCGAGCCAGGAACTCCTCCGCTGAGTAGCGCTCAGAGATTCGCCGACGGGCTGACAGGCCCAGTTCTTCCCTCGCCTTCCGGGGGAGACTGAGTGCGTTGATCATTGCGTTACCCAACAGGCCCGCTGCGCCGGGCGGAACAATGTAGCCTGTCTCTCCGATTATCGTACGGCAATCACCAACATCCGTTGCCACACAGGGAACCTCACAGAGCATCGCTTCGCATATGAGATTGGGAAATGCCTCCCCCCTGGAACTGGAAACCAGGATGTCCAGCGCCGAATAGGCGGCAACCATATCCTCAAGTCTGCCTGCCAGTACTAATTCGCTCCCTGGCTGGTACCGCTCGATTAATGCCGCAAGTTCCTTGTTTGTCCCGTCAATCCCCTCGCCGAACAGCATGAATACGACCTTCTCACTTGCTGCCCTGCGTACTATTGAACAAGCTTCCAGAAAGGTTGCATGATCTTTTATCGGATCATAACGCCCGCCCATTCCTATCACCGTGGCATGTTCGGGAATGCCGACCCGCTGGCGAAACAGTCGCCCGGCTACCGGGTTTCGAACGAACAGGGCGGCGTCATACCCATTCGGTATGAAAGTCGCGCGCGCATCGGCATACCCCCTGGCAGAATGAGCACGGCGCGATGATTCGGCGCAGTAGGCGATATGCACCTTGGTGCTATGGGAAAGCAGCCCACATGCAGCGGCAGCCACCAGTGTCGAGATGCTGTTGTGAGAGAAGCCCAGGTGTGCGTGATGTATGCTCCACAGCAGCGGCCTCATTCCCGTTGCCAAGCCTGACGCGATGGTCGCGTAGAGACATGCGTGGTACATCCACCCATGGATGATATCGGGCTGATATTCTTCGATTTCACGCGCCATCGCCCGAAACCCCGCAGCACTGGGGCGCCCTCTGCTCTGACCGAGGTGCACGCATTCGATTCCATTGCTTCGCACTCTGGCCGTCAGGGGACCCTCGTCCAGGAGAGAAACAATGCGCTGTTCGAAGCCCGCCATCCTCAGGTTGTTGCTCAGAGCCAACAGAATCGACTCGGCCCCTCCTGCGTTCAAACCCGTTATTACGTGCAGAACTCTCATTCGGTCTCATTTGCTGCCGTGCGCGGACGGAACCGGCGCCTCACGCTCTGGCCATCTCCGCCTGGACCATGGAATTCACCATCTGCTCAAATGAAATTCGTGGCTGCCACCCAGTCAGACTCCGGAGTTTTCTGCTATCGCCGCACAAGGTGGCCTGCGGCCGGCCCCTTGTCGGGAGGATTGTCTGGTCCACGTCAACGTACTCGCGCCAGTCGAGACCAACCGCTCCAAATGCTGTCGACACAAAGTCCCGAACCGAATGCAGCGCGCCACTTGCAATCACATAATCGCCGGCGCATTCCGCCTGAAGAATGTTCCACATTGCCTCTACGTAATCGGGCGCGTAGCCCCAGTCAACCTCTGCATCCAGATTGCCCACAGTCAATCTGGCCTGGCTGCCCCGCTTTATGGCCACTGCCGCCCGTGCTATTTTTTGCGAGACAAAATTACTCCCGCGGCGGGGAGACTCATGGTTGTAGAGTATCCCCACACTACAATGGACCTTCAGTTCTTCCCGGTAATAGCGGCATACCCAGGCCCCCGCGGCTTTCGAAATGCCGTAAGCACAAATCGGATTGTAGGGCGTCAGTTCATCCTGCAGCGGGGCAACAGCGTTGCCGAACAATCTTGATGAAGCCGCGTAAAACACACGGGACCCCGGACTGAAAGTGACAACCGCACCAAGAACATGGTTCAACGCGAGGGCATTGACCGCCATGCTGCGTTCCATCAGTTCGTGTGGCTCGCTCGCCGCTCTTTCCGAAGAGTGGTGAAAGGCTGCCAGAAAATATATCTCTCCGGGTTGCGCTTCGCTGATCAGCTTCCGTACTTGTTCCTCGTTACACAAATCAACGGCACCCGGCTCCGCAATCGTGCAGCCGCTTCCGGTCGCTTTCTGCACGCAGCCTTTTGAATCAAGCCCGACCACCTCGTAGTCCTTCGACTCCAGCAATTCCATCAGATAGGATCCATCCTGACCCCTGCATCCGATGACCAGGGCTCGCTTCATACCTTGCACCTGTGGCATGGCGGTCAGACTGTGCCCGCCCCCTGCCAGAGTGATGATCCCGCTGCCGGCAGCCCGAGCTCCGCATCAACCATAATACGAACCAGTTCCGGACATTCAACTTTGTGCCGCCACCCCAGTTCGTTATGTGCCCTGGAGGCATCTGCAAGCAGGAAGTCCACTTCGGCGGGTCTGTAGTACAGGGGATCAATAACCACATGGTCGCGCCAGTCGAGGCTCACGTGCCCGAATGCAAGTTCCACGAACTGCTGTACAGAGTAGTTGGATTCCGTGCCAATGACATAGTCGCCCGGCTTATCCTGCTGCAGCATCATCCACATCGCTTCAACATACTCCGGCGCGTAACCCCAGTCGCGCCGGGCTTCCAGGTTTCCAAGGTAGAGCTTATCCTGCAGGCCGCGTTTGATGCGGGCCACGCCACGAGCTATCTTTCGGGTAACAAAAGTTTCCCCGCGGCGTGGGGATTCGTGGTTGAACAGTATCCCGCTGCACGCGAAAATATCGTAACTCTCCCGATAGTTCACTGTGATGGCGTGTGCAAAAGCTTTGGCACACGCATACGGGCTCCGGGGATAAAACCGGGTCAACTCATTTTGTGGACCTGGCGTCGCGCCGAACATCTCACTCGACGAAGCCTGGTAGTAACGCGCCTTCAGCTTGAGCTTCCGCACTCCTTCAAGCAATCGAAGCGCTCCGTTGGCGGTTATATCGCAGGTATACTCCGGAACATCAAAGCTGACCCGCACATGGCTCTGCGCGGCAAGATTATATATTTCATCAGGGTTGATGTCGAACAACAGTGTCCACAGGCTGCTGCTGTCCGCGAGGTCAGCAAAATGGAGATGCAGTCGGCTGCCCGGATCATGCCAGTCATGATAGATCGAGTCCAGTCTGCCCGTATTAAAGCTACTGGAGCGACGCTTAATTCCATGAACCTCGTACCCCTTGGCAAGCAGCAACTCCGCAAGGTAGGAACCATCCTGGCCGGTAATTCCGGTAATAAGGGCACGCTTCATCGTGAACCACTTTCGTATTGACTTGCGCCGGATACGACTTCAACAACAGGCAGAGGAAATGCCAGATGGCCGCCTTCATTGAGAAAGCGTTGCTCCTTCGCAACAATGAACTCTCGGAAATGCCACGGCAGTACCAGAAACACGTCGGGACGGTCTTTACGCGCTTCCTCCTCCGCAACGATTGGAATCAGGCTCTTCGGAGTGAAGCTCCCGAACTTGTCCGGATTGACATCCGCGATCACCGGCAAATCTTCCGCCGTCAGTCCGCAGTATTGCAGGACTACATTCCCCTTCGTCGAAGCACCGTAGCCGTATACCTTTTGCCCCGCCCGCTTCGCACTGTGCAGGAAAGCCAGAAGCTCATTCCTGCGCTGCCCGACACGCTCGCGGAAGCGGTCATAAACGTCCGCCCGGCTGTAGCCATCCGCAAGTTCGCGCTGGAGGATCTCCTGCGCCGGCCCCCCGTGAAGGGCTCTGCTCCGGACATGTCCGGCGGTAACGCGAAAACTCCCGCCGTTGGAATCATTGAAACTCACATCGAGAATCGCCAGCCCGGCACGGTCGGCCATGAACTGGATCTGGGACAAAGCATAGTACTCAAGATGTTCGTGGCAAATTGTGTCGTAGGAGTCTTTCCTGATCATGGTGGGAAGATAGCTTTGCTCAAAAACCCAAACCCCATCGTCGGCGAGAACGTCGGCGACCTCCTGCATAAATTGTGATGGGGATTCGAGATCATAAAACATGGCGATTGACGTTACAGTCTTCGCCTTCTTGTTGCCAAACTCGCGGCGGAACCGTGCGGATGAGAACAGGTCGCAGATTGCATTGGCTTCGGGTGGGTAGAACTGGCCGAATTTTTCAGCACTTGGGTCCATTCCGACCAGTGTTACCCCGGGTGCGGCCAGTGCCCGCAAGAGGGTTCCGTCATTGCTGCCGATGTCCAGCGAGAGATCCCCTGCAGAGCGGCTCACACGCGATGTAACATCCGTCGCGAGCCCGCCCAGGTGCCGGACCATTGAGGCGTTCAGTCCGGACCGATACCCGTAATTTGCCCCAAACATTAAAGCGGGATCGCAGGAATGCCTGAGTTGCACCAGTCCGCAGGCGTCGGGGCCGCCGGCGCATCTTACCAGTTCGAGGCGTTCCGTCGGCACCGCCTGACTCAACGTTCTCGGGAATACTCCCGTGAGGGCCTGCATCCCGAGATCGATGACAGGCTGGAGGTCTGCGTTACCGCAAATTCTGCAATACTCAATTGCTGCCGACATAACCTGCTCCTATCGCCCTGCACATTCTTTCAGTAACCCGAGAAGACGATCCGCCCGCGCCTGCCAGCACCAGGTGCCTGTGCGCATGTATTCGCTCGCTTCGACCGACAGCCGGGACCTCAAATCACCATCCTGTACGAGGGTATCGATTGCCGCCGCGATCTCCTTTTCAGTCGTCGCAACGATCATTGCGCCGGGACGGTCCGGGAAGTTGTCGGCCACCAGCGGAGTTGTGACTACAGGCAGTCCGCACGCCATTGCTTCGAGGACTTTATTGGAAATACCGCCGCCGGATACCATCGGCGCTACGAAGATGTCGCTGTTTCTCAGTTCATCCGCAATGTTAGGTACCGCGCCGGTAACAGTGACGCCTGGGGTTTCTTTCGAGAGAGATACCAGCTCGGGGGCGGGATTACGACCGATAATCCGAATCTCAACATTCTCAACTATGTGCGGTCGCACCCCCCGGATAAGGGAAAGCGCCGCGTCTACATTGGGCCGATAATTCATCACGCCCGAAAAAACAACCCTGATCTGTCTGGTCCCTGATCGGCATGGCTCGGGGTGGAACATGTCAGTATCGATGCCGATCGGCAAGGTAACGATTTGCGACCGACGCGAGGGCGGCAGCAGGGAAGCAGCATACCTGGCATCCTGCGGCGAATTGTAGATCGACTTTGTGTAGCCTGCATTGAGTACCCGTGTTTCGAGACGGCGGGCGACAAAAATTCTGAGCGATTGTGCTGCACCGGGCAGCCTGTTGATCTCAGCCAGGGTTATGCTGTCAGTCGGATGGTTGACTACCGGGCATGAGCAGGCTGAGGGTAGCCTCAGCGAGACTGGATCCCACGACAGACCAAGCCAGACAACGATATCGCAGCGTTTGCTTTCTTCGGCGCATGCAGCCAGAAATGCACTTTCTGCCGCTGC
>RGPS01000253.1 GCA_010084195.1 Terriglobia bacterium | reverse complement strand
TTTGATGCAGTTTATGGTGCAGGGGGCGTGGGGCGTGATTCCGGCGCATCTTTCGGAACTGACGCCGGATGCGGTGCGGGGCTTTGTGCCGGGGTTCGCGTACCAGATGGGCGTGCTGTTTGGAGGGTCGATTGTGTACCTGCAGGCGGCTGTTGCGGAGCACTTTTCCTATGCCAATACGATGGCGCTGACGGCCGTTGTGGTGTTTGTGGGTGGGGCCGTGGTGGCGTTGTTAGGGCCGGAAAAACGGGGGCATGCGTTCGGAGACGGTAAAATCTCAGAAGCGCATGGCTATCCCGGTAAAAGTTGAATTCGCCCACCAGAAGAAGATTCGTCAGAAGAACAAGGGCTACTACAGAGTCCTGCACTGGCCCATCTGGATCTGGGTATTTTTTCTGGCTCCAGGGCCGATGGTGTTCGATATTTTTGCGCATGGCCCGAGTGCGGGGAATCTCACCTGGCTGATTCTCGTGCTGCTGGGGACGGGTCTTGCCGGCTGGTTTGAGCAGTTGCCTGGTGTGGAGCCGAAGCCTTACATTCTGAAGTTCACGGAAGACAGGCCGAATCCGCTGTATCGCAAGGTTTGCTACAGCTTTGCTTGGGCAGATGTGCTGACTTTCGCGACGCTGAATCTGGCGGGGCTGGTAGTGGCGGTTTTCACAGGCAAGTGGTACCTGAAGCAGATCTACGACTATGGGTACTTTCCGTTCTACGGGTTCATCCTGTTGCTGGGGGCTTTGGGGATTATGCCCCGGGTGCGAAAGTCGACGCAGGGTGAGGGGATTGAGCGGCGGTATTTTTACGGGTCGGTTTGGGCGGTGACGCTGGCGCAGACCACGCTGATGATTTTGTGGAAGGTTTTGCCGAGGACGTTCGAGGCCGACGTGATAAAGCTGGTGGTTTATGTGGCCGCGCTGGTGGCTTTGGGCCTTTGTGCGTGGATGGGGTTGCTGCCTCGTACCCGACCGATTTTGCCGGGCGAAGTGATCGTTGCTGATTAGTGCTTCAGATTTGAGATAGGATCGAATTATGCGCCAGTTGAAGAACACCAAAGGTATGACTCGCCGGGGACTTCTGGGAAGTTCGTCAGCGGTTGCGGCGGTGACTGCGATGTGCAGCACGGGTGTGGTTCCGCAGGCGGCTTCGGCGGCCCCGCTGGAACTGGGTGCGAAGCTGTACGAATCGATTGGCGTGACTCCGGCAGTGAATTGCCGGGGGACGTTCACGATTATTTCGGGGTCGCAGTCCTTGCCTGAAGTGAAGAAGGCGATGGAGATGGCGTCGCACTATTACGTCCATATGGATGAACTGATGGACGCGGTTGGCAAGCGTCTGGCAGAGCTGACCAAAGCTGAGTGGGGCATGGTCTCGAATGGCTGCGCGGCGGCACTGGCGCATGCGACGGCGGCTTGTGTGACGGGTGGCGATCCGGAAAAGATGCAGCGGATGCCGGATTTGACGGGCATGAAGAACGAGGTGATCGTTCCGAAGTATGCCCGCAACGTGTATGACCACGCGGTCCGGATGACCGGCGTGAAGATGATCGAAGTGGAGACGGCTGCTCAGTTTGAAGCGGCGGTGAATGAGCGGACTGCCATGGTGATGATCATGTCGGGTCCGGCGGCGGAGAAGGGCGAGCTGTCGATCGCGAATACAGCGAAGCTGGCGCGGAAGCACAATATCCCGCTACTGGTGGACGCGGCTGCAGAAGAGATCAAGATCCCGAACGTCCATTTGGAAGCCGGCGCGCACCTGGTGGCGTATAGCGGTGGCAAATGTCTGCGTGGACCCCAGGCGGGCGGGTTGCTGCTGGGCCAGAAGGATCTGGTGCAGACGGCGTGGGTTTGCAGCGCTCCGCACCATACTTTCGGGCGTTCCATGAAGGTCGGCAAGGAAGAGGTTATGGGCATGCTGGCCGCGATGGAGATGTGGGTGAAGCGCGACCATGCGGCTGAGTGGAAAGAGTGGGAGTCGCGGCTGGAGACGATTTCTTCGGCGGCGATGAAGGTGCCGGGCGTGACGAAGAAGATTCGTCAGCCGGAAGACCTTTCGAACCACGCTCCGGTGCTGGAACTGAGCTGGGATGCGACGAAGCTGGGGATCACCGGGACGGAAGTGGAAGAACTGCTGGGCAAGGGTTCTCCCCGGATTCTGGTGGCGGGTTCGAGCGGAACCCGGCGGGAGTTGGCAATGGGTGCTTCCTCAGGAACCCCGGTTCGGCCGAGCACGCTGCGGATCATGCCCTACATGATGCAGCCGGGCGATGACAAAATTGCGGCACCGGCGATTTTCAAGTTGCTGTCGAATCCGCCGAAGATTGCGACGCCGACGATTGCTCCGGCGGACGCGACCGTGAGTGGAACCTGGAACGTGGAGCTGAAGTTCCTGTCGGGCAAGGCGAAACATACGCTGACGCTCGAGCAGAATGGCGCGAAGGTGACGGGGAACCACAAGGGCGAAACGATTGCGGGTAATGTGAGCGGGTCTGTGGAAGGCAAGCAGGTCATGATTCGCAGCAGCCAGAAGATCGAGGGGACGTCACTGGGCTTCAACTTCACGGGGACCGTGTCGGGGAACTCAATGAAGGGCACGGTTGCGCTGGGCGAGTACGGTAAGGCAGAGTTCACGGCGACAAAAGCGTAAGACTTGACAGCAGACATGGCTGAGCTGCGGGGCGTCGTGGAACGCTTCGTGGCCTCTGCGGTGGAACCCGCAGTACTTGATTCCGGCGAAGAGCCTTTGCGTTTGGTTCCCGACCACTGGAGTTTGTCCGAGTGGAATGGTCGGCTTGTGTTGCAGGCGTGGGATACACGGCGCAATTTAGTGCGTAAGGTGACTGGTCTGGGGGTGCAGAAGCGCGACCGGATCGGGTTGCTGGTGGAGCGGTTTCCGAAGACTCAGGGTGAGCTGCAGATTGCGGATCTGGCGGCACCGTTGGGTCGGGAGTGGGAGCGCAAGGGGTCTCGTGCAGCGTTTCGGGAGCGGTTTTCGCTGATGCTGGCGCGGGAGTTTCCGGACTGGCGTCTGGAGGAGATCAGCTCGGAGCCAAATCTGGAGGAGAGCCTTTCGCCTTCGTATGTGCGGGCGATGTTGCGGAAGGGATCTGCCGCGATGGCGGTCTTGGGGGCACCTCCGGAGTGCGGCGACTTTGCGGGCGTGGTGCCGTTCGGCGTCATTTGGCTGGATTACGTTCGGCGGCGTGAGAAGACCTTGACGGTGGGGTGTTTGCTGCTGTTTCGCCCGATTCGCCAGGAGCGGGAAGTAGCGGCGCGTGCGGCAGTGCTGGGGCCACAGGCGTTGTGCCATCTGTATGTTTTCGATGAGAAGGGTCGGTGTGGGGCGGTGGAGTTCGCCGACGCCGGGAACGTGGAATCGACGCTGCCGCCGGCGCGACAGCCAATGCATCCGAATACCGAGCCTCCTGCATTTCCGGATATGCCGGAGGTGGAAAGGGTGGACCAGAGTGACGGGTCGATCAGCTTTCGGGTGAAGGGGTTAGAGTTCGCCCGGTGGAATGTGGGCAAGCTGACTTGCGGCGTCGGACGGCGGTCTCGGTGTTCTATGGCGGATCTGGTGGCGATGGCTCGCGAGTTAACCCGGGTTCGATCCGGTGAGGCGGAGGACAGGCAGCATCCGCTGTATCTGCAGTATCCGGAGGGGTGGCTGGAGGCGGAGATTCGGCAGGACCCGGGTTTGGTGGACGCGACTTTGCTGCGGGGGCCGGTGTATGGCCAGGTACCCGTTCTGGGTGGGTCAGACCGGGGAATTATTGACCTGCTGGGCGTGGACCACGAGGGTCGGCTGGTGGTGATTGAGGTGAAGGCGGCGGCGGATCCTCGGTTGCCGTTTCAGGCGATTGATTACTGGCTGCGAGTGCGAAAGCATCTGTTTGCGGGGGACTTCGAGCGGTTGGGGTATTTTGCCGGGGTGGTGCTGCGCCGCGAGTCGCCGAGGATTCTGTTGGTGGCTCCGGCGCTGGAGTTCCATTCGACGAGTGAGACGGTGATTGGGGCTTTGCAGCGGGAGATTGAGATCATGCGGATCGGGCTGGCGGCGGACTGGCGTAAGGGGCTGCGCGTGATGTTTCGGCTGCGGGGGGCGGAGCATCCGCAGTAGTGCAGGCGCAATGAAGGATATGCTGGGGTAATATGGCGAAAACTAAGGTGGCAAAACTGTTTTGGAATGGGGAGACGCAGGAGGTTCGTTTACCTGCTGAGTTTGCGTTTGCGGGTAAGCAGGTTTATGCGACACGCGATGAGCAGACGGGAGACGTGGTGCTGTCAGATCGGGAGGGGGCTGCGGCATGGCGGGAGTTCTTTGAATTACCGGATGGGCCTACCGTTTCTAACGACTAATCACCTGACACGTGTGCAGGCCACGAGCCACCAGATCAGGATGGCCTGAAGGGGTAAGCGGCCCCATATAAGCACCACGGCCAGGGTAGATGCGCCAGACGCAAGTCTGGTGGCCATGTATAGATTGGCGGGGAACACGGCGATTAGCAGTGCGATGAGGCCCCAGGCGGCCGTGCGGCGCAGGCCGGGTATGAGCAGTCCGGCCCCGCCGGCGATTTCCGCCGCCCCGCTGATGTAGACCATGGCGAGGTGCCAGGGAACGTAGGGCGGCATGATCTTCAAGTAGGGTTGGGGCCGCAGGAAGTGCAGGACTCCCGCAAAAAGATAGAAGGCAGCAGCGAGATAGAGAAAAAGCCTCTGGGTCCTGGACAGCATGGTAGGAGTTTAGAGCATCACGTCGCCTAAGTCGTACGTATTAAAATTTGTTACGATACGTGTTATGGCGAAGCTGACATTGAGCGTAAATGAGGATGTGGTTGAACGGGCGAAGCGATTTGCTGCGGCTCACGATACGTCCGTGTCCAGGTTGGTGGAGGAGTATCTGGGTGGCTTGGCACCGCCGCTGGATTTGACCGGAGTACCGGACCATATCGTATCGCTGATAGGTATCGTTAAGGCGCCACCGGATTTTGATTACCGCAAGGAGTACGGTGACTATCTGGTGAAGAAGTACTCGTGACCAAGATTCTCGTTGACACGAATATCATTCTGGACGTCCTGCTTGGACGGCAGCCTTGGTTGTCGGCCAGTCTGGCGGTGTGGGTAGCAGTTGACCGAGGACAGGCTCGGGGCTATCTCGCAGCGCATGCGGTGACCACAATGTTCTATGTGGTCCGGCGCCTCCAGGGAGAGGACAAGGCGTGGGCCGTACTGCCCGGAGTACTTCGGGTGTTCCGGATAGCAACGGTAGACGAAACGATCATCCGACATGCGGCGCGGGACAGATGGCCGGATTTTGAGGATAGCGTGCAGACAGAAGCCGGGGTTGCGGCAATGTGCGATTTCATCGTTACCCGGAACCCCAAGGACTTTTCGAGATCACCCATTCCGGTTTTGACACCGGAAGACGTGATCGATCGGCTTTAACGGCTACTTTAGTTCTGCTGGCTTCGCGCTGCCGTAGTAGAGGCCGTTGAAGAGGAGTTTGAAGGTTCCGTGGGGTTGAGCCCGGAAGGCTACTTCGGGGCCGAGCAGCACGACTTTACCTTCTCCTACGGAGGCCTCGGCGATGGCCGTTCCTCCGTTCAGATATTGCTGGCCCCAGGCCCAGCCGCTATCCAGAACTTCTGGTCCCGCGTACCAGGCGACGGCTGAGGTTTTCTTTGCCTGGGCGTCAGGTGCCAGTTTGAAGGTGGGGCTGTTGTCGAACAGGACTTCGGCGGTCTTGCCCATGCCGTAGGCGAGGGGGTTGGTGTTGTCGATGGTCGCTTTCAGGATGGAACCGGGGATGTAGAACTTGTCCTGGGGGAGGGAGCGCTCTTTGCCGTCGGGGCCCATTTCGGTGAGAGCGTTCTTCACCGGGAGGCCGAGAAGTTCCGCCATGCTGGTGGAGCTTCCGATAGTGAGGACGGTGCCGCCGGCTTCGACGAATTGTTTGACTCTGGGCATGGTCTTATCGGCGGTGATGCGGCCGAGCATGCCTTTGTATTCATCGGGGAGGTTGGCGGGCTCGGGGGCAGCGAAGCCTCCTCGTCCACGACCGGTAGCATTGACGCTGAGGCGGGCGGCTCCGTCGGTGAAGACCAGAACGTCGAATTTACTTTTCAGGTCACCTGCGTCGAGGGTCTGGGGGAAGACGACTTCGAACGGGAATTCGTACTGTTCGAGGAGCCAACGGGTCCAGCCGGAGGGCATGAGACCGCCGTACTGGTCATAGAGGCCGATGCGGATTGGTTTCAGCTTCATGGCTTCGCCGGCCGGAGCAGTGGCGACGCCGTGAGCAGCGACGCCGAGGGACTTCGCTGCGGCGGTGAGGACGGTTTTGGCAGCGGGGGAGGCCGGGACCCAGATGGAGCCTGTCCCGAGGTCTTGCCCGTCCACAGTGGCGGCTCGCTTGAGCCAGTAGACTTCGGCTCCGGCTTTCAGGAGACGATTGGTGACGACGAAAGCGTCATTCTGCTTGTGGCTGACGAGCCAGCCGGCCGGATTCGCCGGGCCGGTGACGGCGGCGGGGGCGGGGTCGAGGAGACCCTGGACCTTCGTGAACTGGCCCGGAACGTCGTCATAGAAGCGGTCGAATTCGACGGCCATGGACAGGGCGAGGGTCCAGCCGGTGATGTCGTAGGGCGGGATGGGGGGGCCACCA
>RGPS01000252.1 GCA_010084195.1 Terriglobia bacterium | reverse complement strand
CCCCGTTGTCGACCCGGCAAGCCCCTTCGTCACGAAGGCCCTGGCAGCCGCAGAAGCAATCGGGAATTCAGGTACGATTCCCGCAGTCGATGTCAGCGCCGCATTCTCCTGGACCGACGCCTTTGTCCTCTACGGCATGCTCCGCACCGTACAGCCGAAGCGTATCGTGGAAATCGGCTGCGGCTACTCCACCTGCGTTATCTTCGACACCGCAGACCGCTTCCTCACGCCGCGCCCGGAAATCTCCTGCTTCGACCCCTACCCCGACGTGCCGCACGCGCTCACCCAGCCGGATGACCCCCTGCGCCAAGCCATCCAAGCCATCCCCCTGCAGGAGATTCCGAACGAAGTCTTCACCTCGCTCGAACCCGGCGACATCCTGTTCATCGACTCCTCGCACATCGCCAGAACCGGCAGTGACGTTCTCGACTACATGTTTCGCGCCCTGCCGCTGATCACACCCGGCGTGTTCGTGCACATCCACGACATTGGGTACCCCTTCGAATACTCCGAGGAATGGGTGGTGAAGGAAAACCGCTCCTGGAATGAGGGCTACTTCCTGCGCGCGTTCCTGATGTATAACGAGGCTTTCGAGATCGTTTTCTGGAACAGCTACTTCGTGCAGAAGTTCGCGGACCGGGTAGGGCAACAGGCTCCGAACTGCCTGAAAAATGGCGGCGGCAGCATCTGGCTCCTGCGGCGCTGACTACCTGATGACGTGGTACTCGCTCTGTCTCCGCAGAATCCAGGAGGCCTTGCCCTGCTCATCCAGCAGCATATCCTCTTCCAGCGCGACTTCCAGCTTCTGGCCGCCCCATTCGGCGACATGCGTGGTTGCCTGCAGTTCAATGCTGAACCAGGTTCCCGGCAGCAGAGGTACATCCCCCCGGCCCGGAACCCCTTCCTGGTGATCCCACAGGCCGATCAGCGGACCTGCTGCGTGGCCGTGGTCACCCACAGGGTGTGAGTAGATGGTGCCGTCCAGCTTCTCTTCTTTCATGGCGTGCAGAGTATCGGCCAGAACTGTATTTCCCGTGCGACCGAGCTTCATGCGCTCCATCAGCAGATCCTGCAGGCGGTTCGTGTTCCGCAGCGCGGCTTTGATACCGGCCGGGACATCCGTCTCGCCCGCGCGCAGGACGTAGCCCATATGCTGCGTATCGGTATTGAGCCGCAGTGCCGTGATGCCGAAATCGGTGTGGAGAACATCGCCCCGTTCGATTACTGTGCCCTCCCTTCGATTCAGGCGATTGGCAGCCGTCAGGCCCTTGCGCTGGATATCAACGGAGGGCTGGAACCACGTCCCGAGGCCAGCATCGTTCACCTTTTGGCGGAGCCACCAGACAACGTCCTGATCGGTGGTCTTGCCCGGCGTAATGACTTCGTTCGAGAAGGCGCGGGAGATCAGCGAATGGACGATCGTCATCATGTCGCGGTACGTCGGCAGCATTTCCGGCAGACGGAGTTCCTGATACTCCAGCGCCAGATTTTCAGCGGGCTTGATTTTGTCCTTGTAGGCGGACCCCAGCGTTGCCATCAGCTTTTCGTACAAACCCGCAGTCAGACCGTCAGAAAATGCATGAATGGCCGAAACGTTGATGGCAATGCTGGCTGGCTTTCGCTCATCGACGACCTTACGGAGCGTCGTCCACTGCGAATCGCCATAGATCTCTTTGCCGGCCGAAGTGGGGTCCCGGTAAACGGTATAGAGGCCGCCATTCGACTCGCCACCCAGAGCAAGACGCTCCACTCCAGCCGTTGCGCCCTTGTCAAAAAAGACATAGATCGTTGTCCGGCGAGCGGCAAAAACAGTGGGCGAGACCAGCGAGAAGAAGGCCGGGTCCTCAGCATACTCGCGGCAAGCCACAATCCACATCTGGACGTTATGCTTCCGCATGAGGGCGGGCAAGTGCCGGTCCAGGCGCAGACGAAGCCACTCCTGTTGAATCTCAGCCTGTTGGCGGAGAGGGGGCAAAGTGGGTTGAGCATCCAGGAAAGACGTGAGCAGCAGAGCGGCAAGCGCGATTCGCGGCATATTGCTCATGATACGAAGCTTGCTGCACCGCCGGTGAGGAAATTCAGGCCTTCCGGCGTCGGGCAAGCATAAACGCACCCGCACCCAGCATCAGCAGGAATGAAGCGGGTTCGGGAGTCCCGGCAAGTTCACCCGACCCAATGGCAGAGTCGTAGATCCGAACGTTGTCGATCTCGCCATTGAAGAATTCACCGTGAGGCCCGAACTGGGCTCCGAGACGCGTAGGGCTCCCTCCGGTGGTCGTCGCGATCGCCGCGCCAAAGAAACCCAGCGCGCTTCCATCCAGATAGAACGTGGAGGTGCCACCCGATCCATCTACGACCAACGCGACCTGATGCCAGAGTGTGTCGGTCGGAAAAGTACCCCCCGAATTGAACCACGAGTCGGTAACCCGAAAAGTAGTACCGTTACCACCGCCGCTGCCGATATAGAAACCCGGGCCACCGGAAGAACCCTGTGAAATCAGTTCGTGAATCCCGCTCTGCGCACCCGCAAGTCGGAAATCAAGAACCACCGAATAGCTTCCGCTGGTGGGAATCAGATGTGTCCCGAACTCCGCATACCCTGAGCCATCCGAAGAGAGCACGCCGCCTCCGACCGACGCGCCCGCTACCAGCGAACCGTTCTCCGTTCCGGTCAGGTCAGTGACCCCGCTGGTGAAATCGTAACTGTGCACCAGGCCAGCCTGGGCAGAACTGACAGCCAGGGCTGCAAGCGTTAACACAAGTCTCATTCGCATCAAAATCTCCTCCGTGTGGGGACTGTCGCGGAACTCGCGCCGATGTTGGCAAGAGCCTAACAAATTTTTATGCTTACAAAAAGAATCCTTATATAAGCGTATATCATCAGACGGACATGCACCAGGAGAACCGGATCACTGCCCCAAAACTCTGGATCATCCTGGCGCGCGCCCACCGCGCTCTCAGCAGTCTGGCCGAGAGCAGTATCGCGGCTACGGGCCTCTGTCTGACTGACTTCATGGTGCTGGAGGCCCTGTTGCATAAGGGGCCTCTCACCATCAGCGCCATTCAGGCAAAGGTTCTGCTCGCTACCGGCTCCATGACAGCGGCGGTGGACCGGGTAGAGAACAAGGGTCTGGTGATTCGGACCACAACGAAAGAAGACCGCAGGGCACGAGTCCTGCAACTGACGCCGGAGGGCCGCCGGATTGCGGAACTGGCGTACGAAACACATGCGCGGGACCTCGAACGCCAGATGGAGGTCCTGAGCGCCGATGAAAAACAACAACTTGGCGACCTGTTGAAGAAGTTGGGCCGCAACGCGGTCCGATAAAGGAGAAACATCATGATCGAAGTCAGAAAGAGTGCAGAAAGGGGCCACGCCAACCACGGCTGGCTCGATTCGCACCACAGCTTTTCGTTTGCCGATTACTACGACCCGAAGTTCATGGGTTTCCGCAGCCTGCGGGTGATCAATGAAGACCGGGTGGCCCCGGGCATGGGGTTCGGCACGCACGGGCACCGCGATATGGAGATTCTGAGCTATGTGCTGAGCGGCAAGCTGGCCCACAAGGACAGCATGGGCCACGAAGAACTCCTGGGGCCGAACGAGATCCAGAGGATGTCAGCAGGCAGCGGCATCCGCCACAGCGAATACAACGGTTCCACGACGGAACCCGCGCACTTCCTGCAGATCTGGATTGAGCCGAAGACGAAGGGCGACAAGCCGTCTTACGAGCAGATCGCGTTTGCAGCGGAGGAGAAGCAGGGCAAATTCAGAATGCTCGCATCCCCCGAAGGCGGCCCTGGAGTCGCGACGATCAACCAGGATGCCCGCGTTTATGTGGCAGAACTGAAGCCCGGTGAGGACCTGGCCTATCCGCTGGACGCAAAGCGATACGGCTGGCTGCACGTCATCCGGGGCAACGCGACCGTGAACGGGACGCCGCTCACTACAGGAGACGCAGGAATCATCGAAAACGAAAATAGCCTGAAGATCGTGGCTGCCGGTGACGCCCCGACCGAAGTGCTGCTTTTCGATCTGGCGTAAAAAGAGGCACCACATACAGGCATGCAATTCCGCCTCCCGCCTGTAATACGTTGTTAAGTGTGGCGAAGGCGAGGCCAAGCGACACCTCCGGGCAAAAGCTGTGGGCACTCGACAACGGCAGGGTACTCGGGTACGACAACAACCACGGGCACCACCACAGGCATTTCATGGGCAGGATTGAGTCGGTTCTCTTCGTTGACTACGAATCGTTGGCGGCCCGATTCTACGAAGAAGTGAGAGATCTTTGGAGGCAGGAAGATGAACGAAACAACCAGCCGTTGCACAGTTGAGACGGGAACCGCAGAAGCCTTCATCGAAAGATCTCTGGTTCGCGCCAGAAAGCTGGACCGGGGGGAGTCGCTCCCAACTGAGATGAGGCTTACGTTTGAAGACCCGGCGGACCTCCTTCAGGTGCTGACCTCGCAAAGACTGGGAATTCTACGTGCGGTGCGTCGGCAGCCTTCGCCTGTCTCCGACCTGGCTCGACTACTGAACCGGGATAGCTCGGCGATTAAACGCGATGTCAAAGTCCTGGTCTCCTTCGGCCTCGTGAAAACTCACGATGAAATAAATCCGGGCCACGGGCGAAGGAAGATCGTGGAACCGCTCGCCTCGAAGTACGAGCTAACCGCGACGATCTAGAAACTGGCACCCCAGCCATCGAACTCTGCCGAATGATCCGCGGCCAGGCGAACCATGGCCTCGGTGAAATCGGCTGAGAGAATGCGGGCGATGGGGGTTTTGAGCCCGATCTGGATACTCCACCGAACGTTGCCATCTTCCTGCTCGCTCGGGGCCAGCATCAGAACCAGAAATCCCGACTGGTAAAGCGAGCGAGCCAGCATCGCGGCCCCCATCTGTTCATCTGCCCAGAAATGAAGCTCGACCGGTCTCGCTTCGTCCAGCCAGATTCCGCCCGCTATTAACTTATCCCGGTATTCCAGGTTCCGGCGGTTGTGAACTTCGATGAAACTCACAATCTGGGCAGCGGAAATCATGGTCGGAAACTTTGGTTTGGGAAGGGGGTTGGTACAGGAGGGGAGTTGCTTGGTTGCGGGGGAAGGATTTGAACCTTCGACCTTTGGGTTATGAGCCCAACGAGCTACCAGACTGCTCCACCCCGCAGAACTACAATAGCAATACACTCGCCTGCCCGTCAACAATTTGTTCGCACTTCAAGCACCCGATCTCGAAGAAAATCCAAAAGATCGGGCGTTAGGAACGGTTTTCGGACCACCTCGAAATCGTGATCGTCGCAGACTTCCAACACCGAATTGGAAGGGTCTGTTTCGCACGTAAGCACGACCTGCACGTCTGGCCAGACGTCGCGCAGGTCCAGCGCCAGGTCAACGCCGCCTCCGTCATTGACGCCAAGATCGATTATGGCTGCGTGCACTTCGCGCTTCGAAAATAATTTCCGCGCCTCCGTCACCGTTCGGGCCGACAGCGGGTCCCAACGGCTTTCCACGGCTGCAAAAGTCATGAATTTCAGCAACTCGGCGTTGTCGTCCACTACAAGGACTGAAGGTGCCGCGGGCATAGGCGGCTCCCCGAGGCCTATCGAGCGGAGATTCAGAGACATACCGTCCGGTGACACCTCCACCAGCACACGACCGCCGGCTGCAATCTGTTGCCGCGAGACCAGACTTGCCAGAGGCTGAGTGAGATGCCGGTGAATAGTCCGCTTCAGTTCGCGAGCCCCATACTCGGCACTTGTACCCTTTTCCATCAACCACTGGCGCGTCTGCCAGGGAGCGTCGATCACAAAAGCCCGGTGGCCCAGCCGGGATTCGACATGGCCCTGCAGGCGGTCAATCTCATGATCGGTAATCGCGGCAAAGGAACTTGCGGTGAGAGGCTCGTAGGTCACCACGTGGTCGATGCGGTTCACGAACTCCGGCGAGAATCGGCGGCGAACGGCAGCCAGCCCAATATTCTGGAGCTTCTTCTTCAATTCGTCATGGGATGCAGTCGCACCTGCTGCCTGAAAACCAAAATCGGGCGTAATCTCCCGCATCATCTCCCGTGCCCCCAGATTGCTGGTCATGAAGACGATGGTCTTCTCAAAATTGACGGATGCGTTGTCCCCGAGACGCAGCACGCCCCGATCCAGAACCCCCAGCAGCAACCTTGCCATGGAAGGCGCCGCCTTCTCGATTTCGTCGAACAGCACAATCGAGAGGCCGCACTTCGGGCTGGCCACCGACGTCAGCTTTTGCTGCGACAACAACGGCTGCGTTTCACGATGCCCCAGATAGCCCGGAGGGGCACCAATCAACTTGGCCACCTCGTGCTCCATCTGAAACTCCCCGCAATCGATCTTCAGCACATTCTTAATGCTGCCGTGCAGGGCTTCGGCGAGCGCCTCCACCGTGCGCGTCTTGCCCGTCCCGGTGGGCCCCAGCAGCAGGAAGACGCCGACAGGCCGGTTATCGGGTGCGAGCCCGGCCTGAAACATCTCGATGCACGGCACAATTGCATTAATTCCGTTCGGCTGCCCCACCACGCGCGAGGCGAGCGTGGCGGCAAGATCCTTCGTTGTTTTCTCCATGGCTATCTCCCTGTAGTAATCCGCTGTGCTGATGAAGGTGATGTTGCGCTGCTGCATATTCCTGACTTGGTTATCTGCCTGGCACCACGC